>CALWXQ010000010.1 GCA_944385545.1 uncultured Oscillospiraceae bacterium
TAGGAAGAAACGCAAGACGCTCTTAGGACCGCAGTGCAGCCGCTTGACTGTAAATCATAGAATATGGCACGGAAGGACAATGTTGATGTGGCTATATCTTAGCTTAATTTTTTGGTTAATATTATCAAAAATAAAGCTGGAAATTCCAAATCAGATCGTGTAAAATATAAGGCATCAGCAGGGGGGAGGAGAGCACCCCCTGTACGTCTTGCGGACAAAGGCAGGACAAAACCTAAGAAAGGAAGTGCGTTTAATGGAAAAAAACACCAAGCCTGCTGTCAAACCCTTTGGTATGGCAGACAAACTGGGATATGCGTTAGGTGATTTCGGCAACGATTTTACCTTTATGCTGTCCTCCATGTTCATGATGAAGTTCTACACCGATGTGATGGGGGTCGAGCCTGCCATCGTCGGCACGCTGATGATGCTTGCCCGATTTGTTGACGCGATCACCGACGTGTCCATGGGTCAGATCGTTGACCGGTCGAAGCCTACCAAGGATGGTAAATTCAAACCGTGGCTGCGCCGGATGTGCGGCCCTGTGGCCATCGCTTCCTTCTTGATCTATCAGTCCTCCTTTGCCGATATGGCGATGGGATTCAAGATCTTCTGGATGTTCCTGACCTATCTGCTGTGGGGCTCCATTTTCTACACCGCCATCAACATTCCCTACGGCTCCATGGCTTCCGCCATCTCCTCCAACCCCGATGACCGGGCGCAGCTCTCCACCTTCCGCAACATCGGCGCCACCATGGCCAGCCTGGTCATCGGCACCGGCACACCTCTGCTCGCCTATGAAGTGGTCAACGGCGCCACCGTGCTCTCCGGTACCCGTATGACCATCATTGCCGGTGTGTTCTCTGTCTGCGGCATCATCTGCCATCTGCTTTGCTTCAACCTGGTCACAGAGCGTGTTCAGATCCCCCAGAACACCAGCAAGCTGGACATCGGCAAGATGCTCAAGAGCATTGCCACCAACCGCTCCCTGCTGGGCATCATCGCGGCGGCTATTTTGCTGCTTCTGGGTCTGCTGGGCATGAGCGGCATGGCGCCCTATGTCTATCCGGTGTATTACAGCAGCGGCACTGCGCAGTCCGCTTCCTCCTTCATCAGCAACATTGCGGTGCTGCTGGTCTGCGCCCCTCTGGCGGCGAAGATCGCCTCCAAGGTGGGCAAGAAGGAGATGTCCTGGGTTTCCTGCCTGATCGGCGCGGGGATCTGGCTCCTGTGCATGGTGGTGCGGCCCGAGAGCCCCTGGGTCTTTGTGGCCTTCTATACCCTGGCCTACGTGGCCCTGGGCATGTTCAACACCGTTGTCTGGGCCATGATCACCGACGTCATTGACGACGCCGAGGTGAAAAACGGCATCCGGGAGGACGGCACCATTTACTCTGTTTACTCCTTTGCCAGAAAGCTGGGTCAGGCCCTGTCCTCGGGCATGATCGGCGGTCTGCTCACCGCTGTGGGCTACGACGAAGTGATTGCCGCTGCCCCGGCCCAGTATCCGGAGGTTCTGGAGAACGTCTTCAATCTGGCCTGCCTGATCCCGGCCATCGGCCTGGTGGCTGTGTCCCTGGCGCTGCTGTTCCTGTATCCGCTGAACAAGAAGCGGGTGGACGCCAACGCCGCGTTCCTGGCCAATAAGCGGGCCAAGTAAGGGAGAAACGCAATGGCAAAAAAAGCATCTGATCATGTAAAATACTATTCCAATCCCAACGGCCCGGTGATCGGCACCGTCAGCCGCCGGATTCTGGAGCACGACGGACTGTACTTTAAGGATCTGGACGGCAGTGGGGAATTCAAGCCCTATGACGACTGGCGTCTGCCCCCGGAGGAGCGGGCAGCGGCCTATGTCAAGACGCTGACGGTGGATGAGAAGATCGCCCAGCTGTTTATCTCCGACTGGCGCATGGGCAAATACCTGCAGCAGTTTCCGGAGCATACCCCCCAGCTGGACGAGTCCGGCACCTTGGACGACGCGTCCTTCAGCGGCAAGACCATTTTCGGGAAGCAGAACCTCCCCGGCACCACGGAGCTGATCCAGAAATGGTTTGCCCGCCATCTGATCCTGCGAGCCAATCCCACTCCGGAGGATCTGACGGACTGGCTCAACCAGCTCCACGCTGTGGCGGAGGAATGCGAGCACTTTGTGCCGGTACAGGTGGCGTCCAACTCCAGAAACGAAAACGGCGAAGTGGTCTTCGGCATGAATGACGCCGCCGGTGTCTTCGCCGCCTGGCCGGGCACCATGGGCATTGCTGCGGCGGTGAAGGGGGACAGCATCGACCTGGTGGATGATTTTGCCGACTGCATCCGCCGGGAATGGGACGCCACCGGTCTGAAAAAGGGCTATATGTATATGGCCGACGTGATGACCGATCCCAGATGGCAGCGTACCTACGGCACCTTCGGCGAGGATCCGGAGCTGATCTGCCAGATCTTCCGGCGGATCATTCCCAAGATCCAGGGCAGCGAAGAAGGGGTGACCTCTGACGGCGTCGCCATGACTGTGAAGCACTTCCCCGGCGGCGGCGCCCGGGAGAACGGCTTCGATCCCCACTATCAGATGGGCCAGTGGAACGTCTACCAGACGGAGGGCTCCCTGGAGAAGTACCATATTCCCGGCTTCCAGGTGGCTGTTGACTGCAACGCGTCTTCCATTATGCCTTACTACGCCAAGCCTGCCAAAGACAAGAGCGCTCCCCAGACCGACAAAAACGGCGATCCCATGCCCATGCTTCCCTACGGATTTGCCTACAACAAGCCCTTCATTGACGGCCTGCTGCGCCGGCAGATGGGCTTCCGGGGCTATGTCAATTCCGACACCGGTATCGTGCACAACATGAGTTGGGGCGTGGAAATGCTGGACAAGCCGGAGCGCATCGGCTTTGCGGTGAACAACGCCGGTGTGGATCTGATCAGCGGCCTGTTTGACAACGCCTACGGCCGGGAGGCCTATGACCGGGCTGTCAACGGCTATTATGACACCCATCCGGTGCCGGAGGGCTTCACCAAGGAGGAATTGGTGCTCACCGATCAGGCGCTGGATCGGGCGGTTGCCAGAACTCTGACGGAGATGTTCCGGCTGGGAATGTTTGAGAACCCCTACCGGGATCCCCAAAAGGCGGCGCAGGTCATTGCCAACCAGGCGGACTGGGACAAGGCCATGGACGTCCACCGCAAGAGCGTGGTGCTGCTGAAAAATGACGGCGTGCTGCCTCTGACCCAGGACAAGCTCACCGGGAAGAAGGTCTATGCCGCCTGCTTCCACAAGAAAGCCGACGCGGCCAAGACCGCAACAGACGCTCTGCGCCAGCAGCTGGCGGGTCAGATGGAGTTGACGGAGGAGTACCAGGAGGCGGACATTGCCCTGCTGCTGCTCAATCCCTCCTCCGGCGAATACTTCAATGCCACCCCCGGCTACCTGGAGCTGGATCTGTGCGACGGGAAGGAAGTTCCGGATGTGGACAATGAAGGCCGTCCCACGGACAAGACCCACAAGGAAACCACTCTGGCCAACGTGGATCAAATCCGGCAGATCGCTGAGGCTGTCCACGGCAACGGCGGCAAGGTGGTTGCCAATGTGAACGTGACCCTGGCCTGGCAGGTGGGGAATGTGGAGCCTTACTGCGACGGCTTCCTGGCTGGATTTGACACTTATGTTTCCGCGATCCTGGATGTGATCCTGGGACGGTTCGCGCCGGTGGGCAGGCTGCCCATCACCCTGCCCCGAGGGGACGAGGTGCTGAAGGTGGACGCCAACGGCGTCTGCGTCAGCCCCAACGATGTACCCGGATTTGATAAGGATCTGTATATGCCCGAAGAGCTGAAGGATGAAAACGGCAAGGCCTACGCCTACCGGGACAGCAGCGGAAGCTACTACGAAATGAACTTCGGCCTGAGCTACGAATAACCGGCTCCCGCGAGACTGCCACAGAAATGCCCCCCGGATCGGACTGCTTCCGATCCGGGGGGCATATTGCGCTTCCGGGAGGACATGCCGGGGCGTCGCCTGGGCGCGTTCCTGTCGAGGGGCAGGCGTTACTGCCGGGCGAATCCCAGATAGCGGGTGCCTTGGAAGGTCAGCTTACCCCGGTTGCCTTCCACCAGCATCCCGTATTCGGATCCGGAAACGGGAAGCTCCATGCGGTCGCCGCTTTCAAACTGGAAGGTGACATAGTAGGTGGTGGAAAAATGGCTGCCATGGCTGGTACCGTGACGAGACATGTGGCCCCGTTTGGCTACCACGGTGGCCTCCACGGTGAGCCTGGGGGAGTGGTTATTTTTGTTCCACTGTCCGATGCTCTGCACTACGTTGACGACAAATATCCCCAGCACCAGAAAGAATACGATAAAAAATAGGATCTCAAATCCGCCGCCAAAGAAAAAGCCCATGGTCATCTCTCCTTCCCAAAATACAGGCCTTTGCAGATAGGTCTATTATAACGGGTACAGAATAACACAAAATAGCTTAAAAGCCAAGGCTTTCCGCTTCCTTTCGTGTTATTCGGGCGCAAGGTTTTTGCTCTAAAACGAGCAAAAACCTTGCGCCTACTTATCCGGCATGGTGCGCCATGCCGGATAAGATACCCATTGATTGCTGTCTGAATTCCATAAAAGCAGTTAAAAAACACCGCTTTTATGGAATTACACACCTTCGGTGTGTGACAGACCGTCGAAAAAGCTTCGCAGAATTTGCCGCTGCAGCGGCAAATCAAATTTGAATCATTTTCCGCTGGGGCGTGTACCTGGCGGAAAATACCTATCAGGCTGCTTTTTGTGCGAGTTGTGCGCCGTAGGCGCACAAGGAGTGCGCGCAGCAGACTGCAAAAATCTGTCGGAAAGTCCCGAAGGGGATTTTCGACAGCCAGTTACACACCTTCGGTGTGTGAATAAGTCGTTATCACGACTTATTCAACAGACATTATTATAGTGAAACGCGACGCCGTTTGCAATACCCGAGGGGAGCTTAAGAAAATCTTTAACAATACCGCCCGTTTTTTTCTGCGGGGGGCTTGACAAAACTGTGTGATTGTGTTATTGTATTAATGCACTAATACAATAACACAAAGGAGGGAACTATGGAATGGAAATTTGCCGGTGATCAGCCGGTATATCAGCAGATCATGGCCACCATCCGGGGGGCGATCCTGCAAGGAGAGCTGCTCCCGGGGAAGAAGATCCCGTCGGTGCGGGATCTGGCGGCCCAGGCCCGGGTAAATCCCAATACCGTACAGCGGGCCTTAACGGAACTGGAGCGGGAGGGACTGCTCCTCAGCGGCGGGACCAGCGGCCGCAGCGTCACGGAGGATCAGCAGACGCTGGAAGCCATGCGGGAAGAAACCTTGAAGGAGCTGGCCCGGGAGTGCGTGGAAAAATTCCGGGTATTCGGCGTGTCCGCGGAGCAGGCGGCGCAGCTGATACGAACCTTGGAGGAGGAATGATTTTGGAACAATATACGTTACAGACCCGGGGACTGACCAAGACCTACCCCGGCGCCGTGGCCTTGCGGGATCTGGAGCTGAATCTGCCCAAGGGGAAGATCATCGGTCTGCTTGGCCCCAACGGCAGCGGCAAGACCACCCTGATCAAGCTGGTGGCGGGACTGCTGACGCCCACCGGCGGGGAGATCACCGTTTGCGGCAAGCCGGTGGGGCCGCAGACAAAAGCTCTGATATCCTACCTGCCTGACCGGCCTTACTTTGGCAAGCAGGGGAAGGTGGCGGAGCAGCTGGACTTTTTTGAGGATTTCTATCAGGATTTCAGCCGCCTGCGGGCGGAGCGGATGCTTCAGGAGCTGGGAATCTCTCCCCAGAGCAGATTCCGGGAGCTGTCCAAGGGCAACCAGGAGAAGGTGCAGCTGGTGCTGGTGATGTCCCGCCGGGCGAAGCTCTACCTGCTGGATGAGCCAATCGGCGGTGTGGATCCGGCGGCCCGGGACTACATCCTCAATACCATTCTGAATAACTTTGACCAGGACGGCACCATCGTCATCTCCACCCATCTCATCGCCGATGTGGAGCAGGTGCTGGACGAATTCGTATTCCTGCACCAGGGCCGCATTGTTCGCAGCGGCAACGTGGATCAGGCGCGGGAGGAAACCGGCAAATCGCTGGATGAACTGTTCCGGGAGGTGTTCAAATGTTTACCAAATTGCTGAAGCATGATTTCCGGGCAGTCCGGGGGATCTTGGGGCTGCTGTGCCTGATCTGCCTTGGCTCCGGCGTCCTGGGCTGCGGCGCTCTGCGGGTGCTGGAAGGGTTGGAAGGGAACGATCTGCTGTTGTTCCTGGCGGTTTTGGCTGTGATGGCCGGCGCTTTGTCCCTGATCATCAGCGGCGTGGCGACGCAGTTTGTAACCCTGGCCCACTTCTACCAGAGCCGGTTTACCGACCGGGGATATTTGACCTTCACGCTGCCGGTAACGAACCATGAAAACATTCTGTCGGCTTACGTCAACTGTATTATTGGATGTGTCATTGGCATGGCCACCGTGTGTGTCTCCTTCCTTACAATGCTGTTCTTCGGCATTCAGGAGCTGGATGGTCAGCGGCTCAGTCTGCTGGAAAACCTGTTCCCCACCATAGGCAATGTTCTGGATCTGTTTGGCTGGGGGAACGCGGCGATGACGGCGGCATATTTGATCATCGGCATTCTGACAGAGGAGCTTGTAATCATGCTGGCCATTACCATTGGCTCAGTCCTGGCGCGAAAGCACAAAATTCTGGCGGCAGTGGCGGTTTATTACGGCATTCATATGGGTATGTCCCTGGTGATGACCCTGGCGGGGCTTCTGCCCCTGGCCGTGGTGGCCGGGAATACGCCGTCGGAGGCGGCTGATGGCAGCGTATATGCCGCGCTGATGGTTCCCCAGATCCTAATTACCCTGGCCATTGGCTTGGGGAGCTATTTCCTGATGCACTACCTGGTAAGCAAGAAGCTGAATCTGAATTGACCGCGGCATCCGCCGGCGGGGATACACGGGTTCCTGAACGACCCCGGCGCCGGATATGGCGCCGGGGTTGTTTTTTGCGGCATGGTCCTGGCGGGCAGCAAGGAGGAGGATTTTGTTCCCGGAAATCCGGAAGCGCATGTTGCAAGCTGCATGGATCTGTACTATAATATGCAATATGCGCGAAACAGAAAATTCCGTTTTCAGACATTTGGAGATGGAGGCGACACTTGTCCACAAGGAGGAAATACAATGGCCCAAGTTTTCGTTCCCGATCAGGATCCCGTGGTAGCGCAGGTTCTTGCGGCGTACGCGTTTCCCGATACGCTTCTGGGCGCCGTTCGCTATGGCCATGGCCATATCAACGATACCTTCTGCGTGCTGTGCCAGCCCCGGGAGGGGGGCACAGTTCGGTTCATCCTGCAAGGGCTTTCCCTGGCGGCGTTTCCCAACCCCCAGGAGCTGATGGAAAATTTCATCGGCATTACCTCCTTCCTCCGCAGGAAGATCCTTGCCGGAGGCGGAGATCCTCTGCGGGAGACCCTGAGCCTGGTGAAAACCAGAGACGGAAAGGATTTCTACACCGACGCCACCGGCAAGGTGTGGCGGCTGATGCCCTTTATTGAAAATACCCAATGCTTCCAAAGTGCCACACCGGAGCTGTTTGAGGCTTCCGCCCGGGCCTTCGGCAGGTTCCAGTACATGCTCCGGGATTACCCCGCCCAGACCCTCCACGAGACCATTGTGAATTTCCACAACACGGAGGACCGGTTTGCCAAGTTTGTGGTAGCCCTGGAAGCGGACAAACACAACCGGGCAAGGGACATTCCGGAGCAGATCCGGTTCGTCCTGGATCGGAAGGCAGACTGTTCAGTGGCGCTGCAGGCCCTGCGGGACGGGAAGCTCCCTCTGCGGGTCACCCACAACGATACCAAGCTGAACAATGTTTTGATCGACCGGGACACCCGTCAGGGCATTTGCGTCATTGACCTGGACACTACTATGCCCGGCCTGTCCATCAACGACTTCGGCGACTCCATCCGATCCGGCGCAAACCATTGCCGGGAGGACGAGAAGGATCTGACTAAGGTCAATTTCGACCTTGCCCTGTATGAGGCGTATACCCGGGGCTTCCTGGAGGCTGCCCAGAGCAGCCTGACACCGGCGGAGCTGGACTATCTGCCCTGGGGAGCCAGACTGATGACCCTGGAATGCGGCATCCGATTCCTGACGGACTACCTGAACGGGGATCATTACTTCCACATCCAATATCCCGGGCAGAATCTGGATCGCGCCCGCACGCAGTTCAAGCTGGTAACGGATATGGAACAGCAATTTGACGCGATGGCGGCGGTGGTCGCCAAATACGGCGGCTGAAAAGGCGGGGCTGCCTTGATTTTCCGCGTAACTTGCATTGCGATTTGGAGATATCCCTTGGGCCTGAACCGGGGACGGCTGACGGAATACGGCGTCATAAGCCCGGCGGGAGCGGAAGGAGGAGCGCTATGTATCGAATCTTGATCGTGGAAGACGACAGAGGCATCGCCGAATCCGTTCGGGAGCAGGCGGAGCTGTGGGGGCTTCAGGCCCAATGCGTCCAGAATTTTCGCAATGTGATGGAGGAATTTCTGGCCTTTGATCCCCACCTGGTGCTGCTGGACATTACTCTGCCGTTTTGTAACGGCTACCATTGGTGTAGTGAGATCCGCAAAGTCTCCAAGGTTCCCATCCTGTTCCTATCCTCGGCCTGCGATCATATGAACATCGTTATGGCGATGAACATGGGCGGCGATGATTTTATCGCCAAACCCTTTGACCAACGGGTTCTGACAGCCAAGATCCAGGCCATTCTGCGCCGAAGCTATGATTTCGGGCCGGCGGCGCCGGTGCTGGAGCATCGGGGCGCGACGCTGAACACCGGGGACAATACCCTGTCCTACAACGGCTGCAAAATCGCGTTGACGAAAAACGAGTACCGGATTCTTTTGGCGCTGATGGGCGCCAAGGGCAGGGTGGTCAGCCGGGAGAAGCTGATGGAGCGCCTTTGGGAATCGGACAGCTTTGTGGACGAGAACACCCTGACCGTCAATGTGAACCGGCTGCGGAAAAAGCTGGACGGCGCGGGGCTGCCGGATTTTATCGTGACCAAGTTTGGGGTCGGTTACCTGGTGGAAGCTTGAGGTGACGAAAATGGAACTGTTCTTGCGGTATTTTCGGCAGCGCCGGCGGATGCTCGCCGTGGGCGCTGCCTTCGCCGGGATCTTTGCCCTGACCTTTCTCCTGTACCGCCTTCCAGTGGAAGCGGTTCTGTACCCTACCGCTATCTGCGCGGTTCTGGGGCTGTGCCTGCTGGCCTGGGACTTTCACAGAATCCGGGAAAAGCACAAGCGGCTCTCCTGCATCCGCACCATGGCGGAGGCCATGCAGACGCGTTTTCCCGGGACATCGGACATTGCGGAGGCGGACTATCAGCAGATCATCCGGCTGCTTTGCCGGGAGCAGACGCAGTTTCGCACGGATACGGCGAAGCGTTACCGGGATATGGTGGACTATTACACCATCTGGGTGCATCAGGCCAAAACCCCCATCGCCTCCATGGGCCTGACCCTGCAAGGGGAGGACTCTGCCTTGGCCCGGAAGCTCTCCGGGGATCTGTTGCGCATGGAGCAGTATGTGCAGATGGTGCTGGCGTTTCTGCGATTGGATTCGGAGAGCACCGACTATGTGATCCGGGAGCACGACCTGGACGCCATTGTCCGCCAGGCGGTGAAACGGTTTTCCGGGGAATTTATCACCCGAAAGCTCCGGCTTGTCTATGAGCCGTTGAACGCCAAGGCTGTCACAGACGAGAAGTGGCTGTCTTTTGTGGTGGAGCAGGTGCTGTCCAACGCCCTGAAATATACCCCCTCCGGCAGCATCGCCATTTATTTGGAAGCGCCGAAAACCCTGTGCATTCGGGATACGGGCATGGGCATCGCCCCGGAGAATCTGCCCCGGATCTTTGAGAAGGGCTACACCGGCTACCACGGACGGACGGACAAAACCGCCAGCGGCATCGGTCTGTATCTGTGCAAGCGCGTTTGCGGCAATCTGGGCCACAGCATTTCGGCGCAATCCATCCCGGACGCCGGAACCACCATCCGCATCGACCTGAGCAATCGCTGACCCTCCGGACAGCCGCCGGGCGTCTGCCTGAGGTTTTCCGGAACCAGGCTCTCCAGGAGCCGGCGCGTATTGCATACAGAAGGAACTTCTTACATAACTGTAAGTTTTCAAGGAGGATTTGTAAGCCGAATCTATGGCGACGCAGATCCTCCTTTTGCTACAATGATGACAGAAATCCCAAGGGAGGTTTTTGTTATGCACATCTTGGAAGTAACGGGCTTGAAAAAGGTCTACACCAGCCGCTTCGGCGCCAACCCGGTGGAGGCTCTGCGCAATGTTTCCTTCTGCGTGGAGGAGGGAGAATATGTGGCAATTATGGGCGAGTCCGGCTCCGGCAAAACCACGCTGCTGAACATCCTGGCAGCCCTGGACAAGGCCACAGAGGGCAGCGTTATCCTGGACGGTCAGGCGCTGAGCCAGATCCAGGAGAGCCGGATTGCCGCCTTTCGCCGGGATCATCTGGGGTTTGTGTTCCAGGAGTTCAATCTGCTGGACACCTTCACCATCGAGGACAATATTTACCTGCCCCTGGTGTTGGCCGGCAGATCCCATCCGGAAATGGAGGCCAGGCTGAAGCCCATCGCCGCGGAGCTGGGGCTCTCGGCGCTGCTGAAAAAGTACCCTTACGAGATCTCCGGCGGCCAGAAGCAGCGGGCTGCCGTGGCGCGGGCCATTATCACCGATCCCAAGCTGGTGCTGGCGGACGAGCCAACCGGCGCACTGGATTCCAAAGCCACCGACGAGCTGCTGAATCTGTTCTCCCGGATCAACCGGGACGGGCGTACCATTTTAATGGTCACCCATTCGGTCAAGGCGGCCAGCCATGCCGGACGGGTGCTGTTCATCAAAGACGGCCAGGTGTTCCACTAGGGAACCTCTGAATAAATCGTCTTCGGCTGAATGCCGGATCTTTTGCCCTATCCGTACAGTTCAAAAAGTGGGAAATACATACAGTATTCCTCCACTTTTTGAACTTTCGGCTGTGCCAAAATCTCTCGACATCAGCTCTTGTCGATTTAGTCAGAGGTTCCCTAGATTTACCGGGGCGACTGCACCAACGAGCAGCTCTACCAGAAGATCTCGGACACGCTGACCATGCTGACGACAGGCGGTGACCGGACATGAAGCATAGGATACATCCCCGGCTTGCCTGGGAGGGCATCCGAAAAAACAAACGGTTGTATCTTCCGTATTTTCTCACCTGCACCGGAATGGTGATGATGAGCTATATCATCCGCTATCTGGCGGCGATACCGGCCTTGGAGGGTATGCCCGGCGGCGTTACGGCGGTGATACTGAAGCTGGGATTCTGGACCATCGCTCTGTTTGCCCTGATCTTCCTGTTATATACCAACTCCTTTTTCATGCGCCGCCGGAAAAAGGAATTCGGCCTGTACAACATTCTGGGCATGGGCAAGGGGAACCTGAGCGTTCTGCTGCTGTGGGAGACGATCATCCTCTTTGCCGGTTCCGTGGCGGCGGGACTGTTCTTCGGCGTCCTGCTGCCCAAGCTGGCGGAGCTGGGGCTGATCCGGATCCTGAACGGGCAGGTCACCTACCTGATTTCCGTGGATGCCGGGGCGTTGAGAGATACCGTCTGGATCTTCGGCGGGATCTTCTGCCTGATCTTCCTGAACAGCCTCTGGCAGATGTGGCGCATGAGCGCGGTATCCCTGCTGCGCAGCGAAAGCACCGGGGAAAAGCCCCCTAAGGCCAATTACCTGCTGGGCATCGCCGGAGCGGCGCTCCTGGCCGGGGCCTACTACATCGCCGTTACCATTGAAAGTCCCCTGGTGGCCCTGGCCTGGTTCTTCATTGCTGTGATGATGGTCATCGTGGCTACCTATCTGCTGTTCGTCTCCGGTTCGGTGACCATGTGCCGGCTGCTCCAGAAGAACAAGAGGTATTACTATCGCAAGAACCATTTCGTCAGCGTGTCCTCCATGGCCTTCCGGATGAAGCGCAACGGCGAAGGCCTTGCCTCTATCTGCATCCTGAGCACCATGGTGCTGGTAATGATGATGGGTGCGGGGAGCCTGTATTTCGGGGCGGAGGACAGCTTGAACACCCGCTACCCCCACCAGATCACCGTGTCTGTGGACTTCCTTTCCAGCGGCGAATACAAATACGCTCCGGAGAAGGAGGAGCTGTTTTTGGAGCGGATCCAAGGCCTGCTGGAAAGCCGGGGGACGGAACCGGAAAACCTTGAGCAGTATCTGAGCAGCTCCGTGGCAGGTATACTCAAGGATGGAAAGCTTGTCGTGGCGCCCCGTCAGGTCAATGCTATTGCCCCCGGGACTGTGGACGATGTGGCCATGATCTATCTGATCCCCCTGCACGACTACAACCGCTGTATGGGAACCCGGGAGACTTTGGCAGAGGGCGAGGTTATGCTTCACTGTGTCCGAAGGAGCTATGACGATCCCACCATCCAGCTTTCCGACGGAACTGTCTGGCACGTCAAAAAGCAGCTGGATCTTATGATGGGCAGCAGCGACGCGGCTATGGATCTGGTTCCCTCTGTATTCGTGGTGACCGCTGATTTGGAATCGGCCATGGATACCTTTAATATGGAACTGGGATCTTGGCCGGAAGATCAGTTGTGCCGACTGCGGCTGCGCTGCGGTTTTGACACCTCCCTTTCCGCGGATGAGCAGATCCGCCTCAGCCGCGATGTGGAAAAACTGGCCGGGGAGTTGAATATGTCCGGCCAGGGCGGCTTTTACGCCTACAGTGTGGAATGCCGGGAGGCGGAGCGGGGGGAATTCTACGGACTCTACGGCGGGCTGTTCTACCTGGGCGCCATCCTCTCCTTGGTTTTCCTCACGGCCACGTCGCTGATCATTTACTACAAACAGGTGGCCGAGGGCTACGAGGATGAAGCCCGCTTCGCCCTTATGCGGAACGTGGGCATGACCGCCGAGGATATCCGCAAAAGCGTCAATTCCCAGATGCGGACGGTATTTTTCCTGCCTCTGGTCACGGCGGCGGTGCACATCGGCTTCGCGTTCCCCATTGTGCAGAAGCTGCTGGCCATGTTCAACCTGCGCAACACGGCGCTGTCTCTGGTTGTCACAGGCGTTGTCCTGCTTGTGTTCGGTGTGTTCTACACCGTCATTTACCGTGTCACCTCCAATGCCTATTATGCCATCGTCAGCGGAGCCAAGGAGACACAATAGGCGGGAATTGTCCAACTTTTAGGGTGCAGTTTCAGCACATCTTGCTGTCCGCCCCTGACGATTGTTCAAAAGGAACGCCCGCCGCTCACTGGCGGCGGGCGATATCCGCGGGCCTTGTTTCGCCTGGACGTTTTGCGTCAGCGCCATGGGCGGAGCACGGCGGACAGCGGGGAAAATGGCGTTCCGGTTACGGCGCGGCAGCCTCCGGGAGCGATTTGCGCAGCCGAAGGGCCGGACGGAGCTGTTTGAACCGATCCTTCCAGTCCTTGCTGATCCGGTAGGAGTCGCAGATCTTTTGGATGGCTTTGCCGTTGATGCTGTAGTTCAGGGTGTTGCCCGAAAGCCAGCGGTGCACGGTCTGCGGTTCATACACCGCCAGCTCCGCAATGAGCCAGGCCTGGCCCATCTGGACGTAGTAGTGCGCGTCATTTCGCGTCAGGGGAAGCAGGGCGTCGGCGTGGCCCTGGCACAGCCTGGAGATAAACAGCACATATCCCCACCGGCGGATGAAGGGATTTTCTGAGCGGATATAGTCCTTGGCATGCCCTAAGGCGGTGTCGAAGGGGAGATCCGCCACATAGCTGATGAGCTGGTCGGTGTGCCACCAGTCGGAAAACAACAGATTTTCATGGATAAAGGCCATGCGCTTCGCCGCGTCCCGAAGCTGCTTCAGCGAGACATAGTAATAGATTCGGTGAAACTGCTGTTGCGTCAGGATATAGGGCCGCAGGGCGGATGCATCCGCTTTTTCCTTCACGTACCTTTGAATCAGCCTGTCCACATCTCCGGTCTTATAGTTCCGGGGCAGGGCGTCTAAGTCGCTTTGAACGGTTTCCTTGGTCAGTTTCATTGTTTTACCTCCATTCAGCAAAGCGGTTATGTCCTCAGAAAGTCCAAAACCACCTGGTTAAAATCCTTTGCTTCTTCATAAAGGCCGTGGCCCCACTGAGGATACATCCGAAGCTTCGCCCCCGGGATCTCCCGGGCCAGCTGGTAAGAGGCGTCGCCGCCCAGGGTGTTGTCCTGCTCTCCGCCGATGACCAGGACAGGCGCCCGGATTTTCCTCAGCTGATGGGAGGCGTCGTGGGACGCGCAGGCCTCTGCCTGGACAAAAAACCGGTCATAGGATTCCGGCTCCGTCAGCTTGGCTATGACCGGCACCAGCCACTTGTTTTTCTGATAGTACCCTTCCGAATAGATCCGCCGCAGATTGCTTTCCAGCAAGGCGGCATGGTTCCCGGCCCGGGCATGGCAGACCCATTCCCGGACGGATCCTGCAAGAATGGGGTTGGGTCTGGCCGCGGTGACGACGAGCACCAGCTTGCTTATCCGTTCCGGGAACTCCGCCGCCAGGAATTGGGCGATCATCCCGCCCATGGAGATCCCGATCACCGCCGCCTGCCGGATTCCCAGCCGATCCATGGCTTCCGCCTGGTCCTGCGCCATGTCCTGGGTGGTATAGCCCGGGGGCAGGACGGTTTTCCGGCTGAAGGCGTAAACCGTGAATTCCTTGGCGAAGGCCCGGTACACAAGGGCCATGGGAACTGCCGTTCCCCGTACCGAGCGCAGACCATCCCCCAGACCCGGGAGCATGACCAGGCTCTGCTTCCCGGCGCCGAAGCGGATATAGTCCATGTCTCCGGCGGCCAGCTTCACGCTGCCGTTTTTCGGTTTGTGTTCCATAGTCTCCTCCTAAGAAGCGCCACAGCAGCAGCGCCAGCGGGGTCAGGGCGTGGACGTTCTGCAACGCGGCGTTTCCCAATTCATAGAGCCGGTACATCGGCAAAGACGGTTTTGAAGATCTCTTGCAGTCAGCTCTTGCCCATTGAATGGAGCCTTCTTTGCTATGATTGTATCACAGGAACGGCTTGTTGGATAGGTGGATTTGCCAAAAGTTTTCGCGCCCTGTATTCCCAATCGCCGGTATGCCGCCGGTGCTTTTTTCTGGGCGGGCAGTTGCGTCCCGGAGGAATGTGTGCTATCATATAGCTGTTGCGAACGCCCGGAAAGGGCGCAATTACAAGAAGGTAGAATAGCAACTATGTTTCACCTGAAAGAAAACGGCACCAAAGTGTCCACAGAGGTCGTGGCGGGTCTGACCACCTTTTTCGCGATGGCCTATATCATTGCGGTCAACCCCTCTATCCTCAGCCAGGCCGGTATGGAGTGGGGCGCGGTCTTCCTCGCCACCATTATCGCCTCTGTCATCGGCACCCTGGTTATGGGCCTTGTGGCCAACGTTCCCTACGCCCTGGCCCCCCGGTATGGGACTGAATGCGTTCTTCGTCTATACCGTCTGCTTCGGACTGGGCTTTACCTGGCAGTAGGCGCTGTCCATGGTGTTCCTGTGCGGTCTGGTAAACGTGCTGATTACGGTGACCAAGCTGCGCAAGCACATCATTAAGGAACCTCTGAATAAATCGTCTTCGGCTGAATGCCGGATCTTTTGCCCCATCCGTACAGTTCAAAAAGTGGGAAATACATACAGTATTCCTCCACTTTTTGAACTTTCGGCTGTGCCAAAATCTCTCGACATCAGCTCTTGTCGATTTAGTCAGAGGTTCCTTAAGTCCATCCCTGCCAGCCTGCAGAACGCCATCGGCGGCGGCATCGGCATTTTTGTGGCCTATATCGGCATGCTGAACATCGGATTGGTGGAGTTCAGCTCCGGAGTTCCGGCGATGGCTGCCTTGAACCAGCCGGCTTTGTGGCTGTTCCTCATCGGCCTGGTGCTGACCATCGTGCTTTTGCTGCTGAATGTCAAGGGCGCGATCCTCATCGGCATCCTGGTTTCCACCGTGATCGGCATTCCCATGGGCCTGACCGCTGCCGGCGATACCGTCAGCTTTTCCCAGGCCTGCGCGGCCCTGCCCACCACCTTCGGCGTGATCTTCACCAAGGAGGGCCTGCCCTCCCTGTTTGCCGACCCGGGCAGACTGCCCCTGGTGCTGATCACCATTTTCTCCTTCTGCCTGTCTGACACCTTTGATACCATCGGCACCTTCATCGGCACCGGCCGCCGCAGCGGCATCTTCAGCCAGGAGGACGAGGCTTCCATGGAGTCTGGCGCCGGGTTCCGTTCCAAGATGGACAAGGCCCTGTTTGCCGATGCCACTGCCACCTCCATCGGCGCTGTTTTCGGCACCTCCAACACCACCACCTATGTGGAAAGCGCCGCGGGAATCGGCGCCGGCGGACGCACCGGCCTGACCAGCGTGGTGGTGGCCGCCTGCTTCGTTCTCAGCGCCTTCCTGGCCTCTCTGGTCAGCGCCATTCCCTCCGCCGCCACGGCGCCCGCCCTGGTGATCGTGGGCATTATGATGATGTCCTCCTTCCGGGAAATCGACTGGTCTGAGCTGTCCGAGGCCATCCCCGCCTTCTTTGCCGGGGTCTTCATGGCTCTGTGCTACAGCATTTCCTACGGCATTGCCGCCGGCTTCCTTTTCTACTGCCTGGTAAAGATCTGCAAGAAGCAGGCCGGACAGATCCACCCCATCATCTGGGTATCCACCGCCCTGTTCATCCTGAACTTCATCCTCACCGCCGCCCTGTGAGCCGGGGCGCATACACGCCATAGAACTGACCGCCTGTACATGGAACGGTACGGGCGGTCAGCTGTTTGTCTGGGGATCCTATGAATCCATTGTCTGGCGCTGAATGCCGGATCGTTTGCCGGTTACAAGGGGGAAAAACCCATACGGGATGCCCTGTGGGAATTTCTTACCCTGACAGACCGCTTTTGCCCCCGGGATCTTGCGCCCGGACGCTTCTTTTTTTGAAAAATCGCTGCGGCCGGGGAAAGAGCATGGGGGCAAGCTGCCGGGAATGGTTGCAAATTGCGTCGATTTTCGCTATACTGACACTAAGCAATGGGCCTGGGGCGGGAAACGCCCCCAGCGCCGGTAAGGAGCGGGTAATGAGATATTTCGCGGTGATTGACACGGAAACCAACTGGAACGATCAGGTCATGTCCATCGGCGCCGTTTTGGCCCGGGAGGATACCTTCCGTCCGGCGGCGGTCAAATACCATGTGCTGCCCCGGGAGTGCCAGGCGGGCGGGATGTACCATCACGCGCTGTTTCTGGACACCCCGGTAACGCCCATCCTCTGCACCCGCCGGGAGGCCATGGAGGATCTGCTGCGTTGGTTCCGTCAGTACGGCGTCAGCGACATACTGGCCTATAACGCTGGCTTTGACCGCAACCATCTGCCGGAGCTGCGGGGCATGCGGTGGTATGATATCATGGGTCTGGCGGCTTACCGCCAGCACAATCCCCGGATCCCCGCCACTGCGGAGGTCTGCTCCACGGGACGGCTGAAGCGGGGCTACGGGGTGGAGCCGATGCTCAGGCTGCTTTCCGGCAACCGCGCCTACCGGGAGACCCACAACGCCCTGCTGGACGCCTTGGACGAGCTGGAGATTCTGCGCCTGCTGGGACGCAGGATCAGCGATTACAAGCTGCTGTAAAATTCCTATTGTGTATCCCGGCACAGGAAGCCAGTGATGAAAAGGAAACCTTTCTGCCGGTTTTTCCGGGACTTTTTTCCGATAGCCCTTGTAACTTACTTTCTTATGTGATAAAATAAACTGGTTTGTTTGAATTGCTCAGTGATTTGGAGGATCCTATGGTTGTTAACGCCCCTATTTAGTTCCCCATGCCTGTTTTTGCCGATACTGTCATAACACATGGAGGGAACACTATGTCCAATTTCGTAGAAGAAATCAGCCGCCGGCGTACCTTTGCCATCATCTCCCATCCCGACGCCGGTAAGACTACCCTTACAGAGAAATTCCTGCTCTACGGCGGCGCCATCGCTCAGGCGGGCGTGGTCAAGGGGAAAAAGAATTCCCGAGCCGCCACCTCCGACTGGATGGAGATCGAAAAGCAGCGCGGCATTTCCGTTACCTCGTCTGTGATGCAGTTCCAGTACAACGGCTACTGCATCAACATTTTGGATACCCCCGGCCACCAGGATTTTTCCGAAGACACCTACCGCACCCTGATGGCCGCGGACTCCGCCGTCATGGTGATTGACGGCGCCAAGGGTGTGGAGCCTCAGACCCGGAAGCTGTTCAAGGTCTGCGCCATGCGCCATATCCCCATTTTCACCTTTGTCAACAAAATGGACCGGGAGGCCAAGGATCCCTTTGACCTGCTGGACGAGGTGGAGCGGGAGCTGGGCATCGAGACCTACGCCATGAACTGGCCCATCGGCTCCGGAAAGGACTTTCAGGGCGTCTATGACCGGCAGGACAGCCGATTGCTGTTCTTCTCCGGGATCACCGGCAAGAAGCGGGCGGATAAGCAGGAGGTGGAGCTGTACGATCCCATGGTGGCCCGGCTGCTGGATTCCGAAAGCAAGCACCGGCAGCTCATCGACGATGTGGAGCTGCTTTCCGCCGGACGGGAACTGGATGTGGAGGCGGTGCGCCACGGCCAGCTGTCGCCGGTGTTCTTCGGCTCCGCCCTGACCAACTTCGGCATCGAGCCGTTCCTGGAGCGGTTTCTGGAGCTGACCCCGCCTCCGCTGGCCAGAGTGGCGGACTGCGGCCGGATCGATACCTTCAGCCCGGATTTTTCCGCCTTCGTTTTTAAGATCCAGGCCAATATGAACAAGGCCCACCGGGATCGGCTGGCCTTCATGCGCATCTGCTCCGGCAAGTTCCAGCGGGATACGGAGTATTACCACGTCCAGGGCAAGAAGAAAATGCGCCTGTCCCAGCCTCAGCAGCTTATGGCCGCGGAGCGGGAGATCGTGGACGAGGCCTATGCCGGCGACGTGATCGGCGTGTTCGACCCGGGCATCTTCGCTATCGGCGATACCATCACCGTTCCGGGCAAGAAGTTTGCCTTCTCCGGCATTCCTACCTTTGCTCCGGAGCACTTCTGCCGGGTATCCGCCAGGGACTCCATGAAGCGCAAGCAGTTCGTCAAGGGCACTGAGCAGATCGCCCAGGAGGGCGCCATTCAGATCTTCAAGCTCCCCAACTCCGGTATGGAGGAGGTTATTGTGGGCGTGGTAGGCACGCTGCAGCTGGATGTGTTCCAGTACCGGATGAAAAATGAGTACGGCGTGGAGCTTCGTATGGAAATGCTGCCCTACGAGGAGATCCGCCGCATTGACGAATATCCCGGCGAACTGACGGATCTGAACCTGGGCAGCGACGCGGAGCTGCTGGAGGATTACCGGGGCAACAGTCTGATGGTATTCAGCAGCTATTGGGCCATCGACTTTACCTGCCGCCGCAATCCGGGACTCAAAGTCTCGGAGATCGTGGTTTCCGAAGGCTGAGGCCATACGAAGAAGGAGGCGGCCTATGCAGCCGTGGCATCATTTTCTGACCATTACGAAGCACCGGCTCCTGGTGTGCGGAGGATGCTTCCGGGTGGGCCTTTACTGGCAGGGCCTGACCCATGACCTTTCCAAATATTCTCCCACGGAGTTTCTCAACGGGGCGAAGTATTACCAGGGCGACCGCAGCCCCAATGCCGCCGAGCGGGAGGACAAGGGCTACAGCGAAGCCTGGATCCACCACAAGGGCCGCAACCGTCACCACTATGAATACTGGACGGACATGAACCGCCAGACCCGGTGCTATGAGCCGATCCCTATGCCCCGCAAATACCTGGTGGAGATGGTTATGGATCGCAGAGCCGCGTGCATGACCTACCAGGGGAAGAACTACCGGGATGATTCTGCCCTGGAGTATTTTGAAAAAAGCCGGGAAAAGCAACTGATGCATCCCCAGACCCGCCGGGAGCTGGAGTACATCCTGACCATGCTGGCCCAACGCGGGGAGAGGGAAACGTTCCGCTATCTGAAAAATACGGTGCTTCCGGGGAAGCCCTTTCCCTGGGAAGCGGAAACATAAGGAGGCGCGTATGCAGACCATTCACTTGATGATCCCATCCGGGATTATCCACAACAGCCAGATCATCACCGGCTTTCTGCGGCTGCGGGATCAGGGTACGCCTGTGGAAGTGACAGATCGATCCGGCGATTCCGGGAATCCGTTTTATGACCTGCCGGTGGTTCAGGCAGAGTATCGGGGCAAGAAGCTGCTCTACGACCTTTGGGACGGCTATCAGGATCCGGAGAATATGGGCAAGGGCCTTGCCTGGTGCGACTATTATTTCAAGCGCAGCTTTTCCCTGGAAAAGAACCGGGCCATGTTCCCGGAAGCGGAGGGGAAAATGTATCCCCTGGGCTTTAACTACCCGGTTACCCACAAGGAAAATCCCATCAACGAGCCTGGCTGGAAGGCGCTGCTCAAGCCTCTGCTGGGGAAGGCGCCGGATCGGTATTTTGTGACCGAGGTCTTTGAAGGCAAGCCCCGTCCCCTGGGCGATCAGATGCCCAAGGTGCTGTTTCTGACCCAGCTGTGGGACGATCAGGAACCTAAGCTGTCCCCGGAGCTGAACCGGGAGCGTACCGAAATCAACCGCATGCGCATTTCCATTATCCGGGCGCTGCGGGAGGAATATGGGGAGCGGTTTCTGGGGGGACTGAACGATACCCCTTTGTCCCGGGCTCAGGCGCCGGAGCTGATCATGCCTGCCAAATACACCCGGCGGCAGCGCTACCTGAGACTGCTCCATTCCAGCGATATCTGTATCGCTACCATGGGCCTGCATGAGAGCATCGGCTGGAAGATGGGAGAGTATGTGGCGGCGGCCAAGGCCATCGTTCAGGAGCGGCCCCACTATACCGTTCCCGGGGATTACCGGGAGGGCGCCCATTATCTTTCCTTCACCGACGACGCCTCCTGCATCCGGGCGGTGCGCCGGCTGATGGAGGATCCCCAGGCCATGCGTCAGATGCAGCAGGCCAACTACGCGTACTACCAGGCCTATCTGAAGCCGGAGATGCTGGTGAAGAACACCCTGGAGCTGGTGGATCGGGATTTGGATAACGGCGCCGGATAAAAAAGATCCAAAGCCCTGCTTTCCCTTTGCCACGGCAAAGGGAAAGCAGGGCTTTGCGAAGTCTGAAGGCCCCGGCTGCCCGGGGCCTTCGCTGTTACAGGTTGTCTTTGATTTTCTGGATCATTTCGGCGTAGGCCTCCTGGCTCAAATAGGTCTTGCCGGGGTTCATGACAAAGGGGGTGCCCCATTCGAAGCCGTCGCTGTACTTCGGCACCAGGTGGAAATGCAGATGGCAGCCGCCGTCGCCGTAGGCGCCGTAGTTAACCTTATCCGGGTGGAAGGCCTTGTGGATGGCGTTGGCCGCCTGGGCCACGTCGGCAAAGAACAGATTCCGGTTTTCCTCGGAAATGTCCACCAATTCGCTGACGTGATCCTGGTAGGCCACGATCACCCGGCCGGGATGGCTCTGCTCCTTGAACAAAATCAGCTGGCTGACCCGCAGGTCGCAGATTTTTATGCCGAAGCCCGCCAAAATGTCGCCGCCCGTGCAGTATCCGCAGGTTTGATCTTTCATGCCCATGCCCTCTTTCAGGTAAATTTGACCGGGATTACCCGGTATTTCCGCTATCATCATATCACACCAACCGCCTCCGGTCAAGGCGGCTCGGGAGCCAAAAGAAACCGCCACAGCCTGTCCTGATCCTCCCGGGAGGCGTAGCCGATGCCTACCCGCCGGGCAGCGGCCACGGGGCAGAGAAAGCCGTCGTCTTCCACCCAAAGATCCGTTGACACCGTCACATCCTCCCGGTTCTGTTCGCCGGTGATCCCCAGGGCCTTGGTCAGCCGTCCGGGACCGGGGGCTTCCAAACAGGCCCGGATGAGCACCGCCTCCGGATGGCCCGCCTCTCCGGTGACCAGATTCAGCATCCAGTGCATACCATAGCACAGGTAGACATATACGGTGCCGGCGGGCATATACATGACTTCTGTGCGGGGCGTGCGGCCCCGGCTGGCGTGACAGGCGGTGTCCGATTCCCCGCAGTAGCATTCCGTTTCGCTGATCCGCATCCGGCGGCCCCGGAAGACCAACACTTTGCCCACCAGATCCCGGGCCACCGCCTCACAGGGCCGTCGGAAGAAATCCTGCTTCAGCCGCGGCATACCCATCCCTCCTTGCGCCTTTTCGGATACAATAGCATACTTTAGGGCCACAGGCAAGGGATCATCCGTGAATTTGCCCAGAGGGCGGGAAAAAACCGCCGGTTTTCTGGATGAAATAGGGCTTGTTTTCTGAAAGGATTAGTGCTACTATAGTTTATACTGTATACGCCTGTCTTCCTGAGAGGGACGGCAGAGGGTCGCATGGAAGGAGAGCGGTTATGAAGTACATTGTGGTGCTGGGAGATGGCATGGCCGACGAGGCCGTGGCGGCTCTGGGGGGAATGACGCCTCTGGAGCGGGCAAATACCCCGGCCATGGACGATCTGGCCTCCAAAGGAGAGCTGGGCATGGTGCAGAACGTACCCGACGGCATGGCCCCGGGCAGCGACGTGGCAAATCTTTCGGTAATGGGCTACGACCCGGTGACCAACTACTCCGGACGATCTCCCCTGGAGGCCCTGAGCGTAGGCGTCGCCATGGAGCCGGAGGATGTGATTTTCCGCTGCAACTTGGTGACGCTGACGGAGGACGGCCCCTACGCCGAAAAGACCATTCTCGATCACAGCTCCGGAGAAATCGCCACCGCTGACGCCGATGTGCTTATGGATACCATTCGGGAGCATCTGAACAGCGACGCGGTGCAGTTTTATACCGGCACCAGCTACCGGCACATTATGGTTTGGAAGCATGGCCGGGTGTCTGCCCTGAAGCCGCCCCATGACCACCTGACCCAGGTCATCGGGCCGCACCTTCCCAGGGAGGCATTCCTGAGGGACATGATGGAAAAGAGCTTCACGCTGCTCAATGACCACCCGCTGAACCGGGAGCGGGCAGCCCAGGGAAAGCATAAGGGAAACTCCCTTTGGTTCTGGGGAGCGGGCACCAAGCCCAGTCTGGAGGCCTTTGAAGCCAAAACCGGCCTGAAGGGGGCCATGATCTCCGCGGTGGATCTGCTCAAGGGCATCGCCGTGGCCGCCGGGATGCGGGTATACCAGGTAGAGGGGGCCACCGGCTCCATCGACACCAACTGGGAGGGAAAGGCCCAGGCCGCCGTGGACGCCCTGTTGAAGGACGGCTGCGACTTCGCCTATATCCACCTGGAGGCTCCGGACGAGATGGCCCACTTAGGCCTGCCGGAGGAAAAGGTCAGATCCATTGAATATTTGGACAGCCGGATCGTGGCGCCGCTGTGCCGGGCCATGGAGGCGGCAGGGGAGGACTACCGGATGCTGATTCTGCCGGATCACCCAAACCTCCTGCGGCTGCGTACCCACACGGCGGATCCCGTTCCCTATGTGCTCTACGACAGCACCAGGCAGCGCAGATCCCTGGCCCGGTATACCGAGGCGGAGGCCCGGGCGTCCGGGAATTTCGTACCCATGGGCCACATGCTCATGGAGCGGTTTTTACAGCCATAGAAACACCAATCTCTGACACATGGGAGGATAGACAATGTCCAGAGTATATAATTTTTCCGCGGGGCCGGCGGTGCTGCCGGAAAGCGTGCTGCGGGAGGCGGCTGAGGAAATGCTGGATTACCGGGGCACCGGTATGTCCGTGATGGAGATGAGCCATCGCTCCAAGGCCTATCAGACCATTATCGACCAGGCGGAGGCGGATCTGCGCCAGCTGATGGGGATCCCGGAGCAGTATAAGGTGCTGTTCCTGCAGGGAGGCGCCTCTCAGCAGTTTGCTATGATCCCCATGAATCTGATGAAGAACCGGGTGGCTGACTACATCATCACCGGTCAGTGGGCCAAGAAGGCCTGGCAGGAGGCGCAGCTGTATGGCAAGGCCAATGTGGTGGCCTCCTCCGCGGATCGTACCTTCTCCTATATTCCCGACTGCTCGGATCTGCCCATCAGCGAGGATGCGGACTATGTCTACATCTGCCAGAACAATACCATTTACGGCACCGCGTTCCACCAGTTGCCCAACACCAAGGGCAAGGATCTGGTAGCCGACGTGTCCAGCTGCTTCCTGTCCGAGCCCATGGATGTGACCAAGTACGCCCTGCTTTACGGCGGGGTGCAGAAGAACATCGGCCCCGCCGGTGTGGTCATCGCCGTCATCCGGGAGGATCTGGTTCGGGAGGAAGTCCTCCCCGGTACTCCTACCATGCTGCGCTATAAGACCCATGCCGACCACGGCTCGATGTATAACACCCCTCCGGCCTATGGCATTTATATCTGCGGCAAGGTATTCAAGTGGCTGCTGGAGCTGGGCGGCCTGGAGGAGATCCAGAAGCGGAACGTGAAAAAGGCCGCGCTGCTGTATGATTTCCTGGATCAGAGCCATCTGTTCCGGGGTACCGTGGAGAAGAAGGACCGGTCGCTGATGAACGTGCCCTTCGTCACCGGGGACGAGACCATGGACACCTGGTTTATCGAGGCGGCGGCCAAAGCCGGCTTCGTGAACCTGAAGGGCCACCGCAGCGTCGGCGGAATGCGGGCCAGCATCTACAACGCTATGCCCTATGAAGGGGTGGAAGCGCTGGTAGCCTTTATGGATCGGTTTGAAAGAGAGAACCGCTGAGGCGGGCTGAAGGAAGAAGGGAAGATCCATGTACAACATTCATTATCTGAACAAGATCTCCGCCCAGGGAACTGCCCTGTGGTCGGAAAATTTCGCCCTGACCGACGATGTGGAGAAGGCCGACGGCATTCTGGTGCGCAGCGCGAATATGCACGAAATGCATCTTCCGGACAATTTGGCTGCCGTGGCCAGAGCGGGAGCGGGTGTGAACAACATTCCTCTGACCAGCTGCGCGGAGAAGGGCATTGTGGTATTCAACACCCCCGGCGCCAACGCCAACTCCGTGATGGAGCTGGCCCTGTGCGGTATGCTGCTCAGCTGCCGGGACATTGTGGGCGGCATCAACTGGGTGCAGTCCATCAAGGGCAGCAGCGAGATCGGCCGCCTGGTGGAGAAGGGGAAGTCTCAATTCGCCGGCCATGAAATCCGCCACAAGAATCTGGGCGTTATCGGCCTGGGCGCCGTAGGCGGCCCTCTGGCCAACGCCGCCCGGCGGCTGGGGATGAACGTCTACGGCTGCGACCCGTTTATTTCCATTGAAGCGGCCTGGCATTTGGACAGCCACATCCTCCGGGTGAATAAACGGGAGGATCTATACGCGCAGTGCGACATCATCTCCCTGCACACGCCGCTGCTGGAGGACACGCGGAAGATGATCAACGCCGAGGCCATTGCCAAGATGAAGGACGGGGTCATTATTTTGAACTTTGCCCGGGATCTGCTGGTGGACGACGACGCCATGGCCCAGGCTCTGGCCTCCGGGAAGGTGTCCCGGTATGTCACCGACTTCCCCAATGAAAAGACTGCCAATATGCCTGGCTGCATCGCCATTCCCCACCTGGGCGCCTCTACCGAGGAGTCTGAGGACAACTGCTCCAAAATGGCGGTGCGGGAGATGATGAACTACCTGGAAAACGGCAACATCAACAATTCCGTCAACTACCCCAACTGCGATATGGGCGTGTGCGCCACCCAGGGGCGGATCACCATTCTCCACCGGAACATTCCCAACTCCCTGGGCCGGTTCACAGCCGCCATTGCCGGGGAGAACATCAACATTGACAGCCTGATGAACAAGAGCCGGGGAGAATACGCCTATACCATGCTGGATCTGGATCGCCACCCGTCGGAGGATGTGGTGGAGCATCTGAAGCAGGTGGAAGGCGTGCTCAGGGTTCGGGTAATCAAGTAATCACGGCGAAACAAAAGCAAACCGCGCATTCACCCTGGGGGAAGGGGAATGCGCGGTTTTTTGGCGGGGTTGCCGGATCGGCGCAAAAAAAAGAGGCGTCAGGCCTCGCAATTGTGGAAAATATTCATTGACAAACATAACGCGGTGTGATAAAATGATACTCCATACTGTGGTAGTATGCCCACCTGCGGGCATTCCTTCCAACATGGTCATTTTACCACAGAAATGGGAGATTGTCAAGAGCGAAGTTTATTGAATTTGGCAACTGACCCGAGCGTATCATAAGCAACACACAATCCGAAAGAAAGGCTGTGATGATCCATATGGCAATGGTCAAGGACGTAATGTTCGGCAAGACCATGCGTAAATCCTACGCGAAGTATGAGGAGATCCTGGAGATCCCCAACATGCTGAAGATCCAGAAGGACTCCTACCAGTGGTTCCTGGAGACGGGACTGCGGGAGGTCTTTAAGGACGTCGGCACCATCACCGACTTCTCCGGCAAACTGGAGCTGAGCTTCCTGGATTACACCATGGAGGACAAGCCCAAGTATACCATTGAGGAGTGCAAGGAGCGGGACGCCACCTACGCAAAGCCCATCAAGGTGCGGGTGCGTCTGCGCAACACCGAGACCGACGAGATCAAGGAGCAGGAGATCTTCATGGGAGATTTCCCGGTCATGACCAACGGCGGCACCTTCGTTATCAACGGCGCGGAGCGGGTCATCATTTCTCAGATCGTCCGCAGCCCCGGTATGTACTACGGCCACGAGGTGGACAAGGCCGATCAGCACACCTATTCCGCCACCGTCATCCCCTATCGGGGCGCCTGGCTGGAGTATGAGACGGATAACGCCGGCGTTTTCTGGGTGCGCATCGACAAGAACCGCAAGCTGCCCATCACCTGCCTGATCCGCGCCCTGGGGGTGCAGACCGACGAGCAGATCAAGGAGCTGTTCGGCGAGGACGAGCGGATTCTGGCCACATTGGAGAAGGACGCCTGCAAGACCCGGGAGGAATCCCTGCTGGAGATTTACCGCCGTCTGCGTCCCGGTGAGCCTCCCACGGTGGAGACCGCCATTGCCCATCTGGAAGGATTGCTGTTTGATCCCCACCGCTACGACGTCAGCAAGGTGGGCCGCTATAAGTTCAACAAGAAGATGGACATCTGGAGCCGCCTGTCCGGTCAGGAGGCTGCCGCGCCCATTGCCGACCCCATGACCGGTGAGATTCTGGTCATGCCCGGCGAGTTCATTTCCCGGGCGATGGCCCATGAGCTCAGCCGCAAGGGCGTCAACGAAGCCGTGGTGAAGGTGGGCGACGCCAACGTCAAGATCTTCTCCAACAACATGGTGGACATGTCCGGCTTCGTCAGCTTCGATCCCAAGGCGTACGGCATCAAGGAGAAGGTCTACTTCCCCGTGCTGAAGGAAATGCTGGAAAGCGTTCCCGCCGATGGCTGGAAGGACGCCATTGCCGAGCGGTACAACGACCTGATCCCCAACCACATCATTGTGGAAGACATCATGGCCTCCATCAACTACCTCAACTGCGTGGCCATGGGCATCGGAACCCCCGATGATATCGACCACCTGGGCAACCGCCGCCTGCGCTGCGTAGGCGAGCTGCTGCAGAACCAGTTCCGCATCGGCTTCAGCCGCCTGGATCGGGTGATCCGGGAGCGGATGACTGTCCAGGATCTGGATGCCGTCACGCCCCAGAGCCTGATTAATATCCGGCCGGTCACCGCCGTGATCAAGGAGTTCTTCGGCTCCAGCCCCCTGTCTCAGTTCATGGATCAGAACAACCCTCTGGCGGAGCTGACCCACAAGCGCCGGTTGTCCGCCCTGGGCCCCGGCGGTCTGAGCCGTGACCGGGCCTCCTTCGACGTCCGGGATATCCACTACACCCACTACGGTCGTATGTGCCCCATCGAGACTCCGGAAGGCCCCAACATCGGCCTGATCAACTACCTGGCTACCTTCGCGAAAATCAATGAATACGGCTTCGTGGAGGCTCCCTATCGGAAGGTGGATAAGGCCACCGGCTTCGTCACCAAGGAAGTGGAGTACATGACCGCCGACGTGGAGGACGATTACTATATCGGCCAGGCCAACGAGCCTCTGGACGAAAACGGCTGTCTGGCCAACGCCCGTATCACCTGCCGCCACCGCAACGAGATCATCGAGGTTGACCGCAACTTCATCGACTATATCGACGTATCCCCCAGAATGATGATCTCCATCGCCACCTCCTTCATCCCCTTCTTGCAGAACGACGATGCCAACCGCGCGCTTATGGGCGCGAACATGCAGCGTCAGGCCGTGCCGCTGCTGACCACCGAGTCTCCTGTGGTGGCCACCGGCATCGAGCATAAGGCGGCTCTGGACTCCGAGGTCTGCATCAAGGCCGAGAAGCCCGGCACCGTCACCGCCGTTTCCGCTACGGACATTTCCGTGCGCTATGACGACGGTCAGACCAAGACCTACCACCTGACCAAGTTTGCCCGTTCCAACGCCGGCACCTGCATCAACCAGCGGCCCATTGTGGTGGTGGGCGAGCGGGTGGATACCGACCAGATCATTGCCGACGGCCCCTCCTGCTCCGGCGGTGAAGTGGCCCTGGGCAAGAATGTGCTCATCGGCTTCGTTACCTGGGAAGGCTACAACTACGAGGACGCCATTTTGCTCAACGAGCGGCTGGTACGGGAGGACGTGTTTACCTCTATCCACATCGAGGAGCACGAGACCGAGGCCCGGGATACCAAGCTTGGCCCCGAGGAGATCACCCGGGACATCCCCAACGTAGGCGAGGACACCCTGAAGGATCTGGACGAGAACGGCATTATCCGCATCGGCGCCGAGGTGCGCTCCGGCGACTACTTGGTTGGCAAGGTTACCCCCAAGGGCGAAACCGAGCTGACCCCCGAGGAGCGGCTGCTGCGGGCCATCTTCGGCGAAAAGGCCAGAGAGGTTCGGGATACCTCCCTGAAGGTGCCCCACGGCGAGAGCGGCATCGTTGTGGATGTGAAGGTCTTCACCAAGGAGAACTCCGACGAGCTGGCTCCCGGCGTCACCAAGTCCGTCCGGGTCTACATCGCCCAGAAGCGGAAGATCTCCGTAGGCGATAAGATGGCCGGCCGCCACGGCAACAAGGGCGTGGTCTCCCGGGTTCTGCCGGAGGAGGATATGCCCTTCCTGCCCGACGGCACCCCCCTGGATGTGGTGCTGAACCCCCTGGGCGTGCCTTCTCGTATGAACATCGGACAGGTGCTGGAAGTCCACCTGGGCTACGCTGCCCGGGCTCTGGGCTGGAAGGTAGCCACCCCCGTCTTCGACGGCGCCAACGAGAAGGATATCCGGGAAACCCTGAAGCTGGCCGGTCTGCGGGAGGACGGCAAGACTGTGCTTTACGACGGCCGTACCGGCGAACCCTTTGACAACCTGGTCACTGTGGGCTATCCGTACTATCTGAAGCTGCACCACCTGGTGGATGATAAGATCCATGCCCGTTCCACCGGCCCCTATGCCCTGGTCACCCAGCAGCCTCTGGGCGGCAAGGCCCAGTTCGGCGGCCAGCGCTTCGGCGAAATGGAGGTCTGGGCGCTGGAGGCCTACGGCGCTGCCTACACCCTCCAGGAGATCCTGACGGTGAAGTCCGACGACGTGACCGGCCGTGTCAAGACCTACGAGGCCATTGTCAAGGGCGCCAATATCCCCAAGCCCGGCGTGCCGGAATCCTTCAAGGTTCTGGTGAAAGAGCTGCAGGCCCTGTGCCTGGATATCCGCGTGCTGGATGAAAACGGCAACGAGATTGAGCTGAAGGACGAGGATGATGAGGACGAGATCGTCTACACCGCCGACAGTGACAGCGAGCTGGTGGTTGGCTCCACCGACGAAGTGCTGGATGCCGGCTTCATCATCGACGAGGACGGCCCGGAGGATATTATGGATGTGTTTGACGGCATGGAGGACTCCGATGCCGACACCTATGAAGAAGAATAAGGAGGCTACACATGGCAGATGCCACCTTTGATGCCATTAAGATTGGCGTTGCTTCCCCGGAGATGATCCGGAAATGGTCCTACGGCGAGGTCAAGAAGCCTGAGACCATCAACTACCGCACCCTGAAGCCCGAGCGGGACGGCCTGTACTGCGAGCGGATCTTCGGACCGCAGAAGGACTGGGAGTGCCACTGCGGGAAATATAAGAAGATCAAGTACAAAGGCAAGGTCTGTGACCGCTGCGGCGTAGAGGTCACCAAGGCAAAGGTTCGCCGGGAGCGTATGGGTCATATCGAGCTGGCCGCTCCCTGTAGCCACATCTGGTACTTCAAGGGCATTCCCTCCCGGATGGGCCTGATCCTGGACATCAGCCCCAAGATCCTGGAGAAGGTGCTGTACTTTGCCGCCTATATCGTCACCGATCCCGGCGACGCCCCCCTGGCCCGGAACCAGGTGCTCACCGAGAAGGAGTACCGGGACATGCGGGAGAAATACGAGGACGACTTCAAAGCCGGCATGGGCGCGGAGGCCATCAAGGAGCTGCTGGAGCAGATCGACCTGGATCGGCTCAGCGATCAGCTCCGGGAAGAGCTGAAGAACGCCTCCTCTCAGAAGAAGCTCCGGCTGGTCAAGCGGCTGGAGGTGGTGGAGGCCTTCCGGGAGTCCGGCAATCAGCCCAGCTGGATGGTCATGGACGTGCTGCCCGTGATTCCTCCGGATATCCGCCCCATGATCCAGCTGGACGGCGGCCGGTTCGCCACCTCTGACTTAAACGACCTGTACCGCCGGGTGATCAACCGGAACAACCGTCTGAAGCGGCTGGTGCAGCTCCACGCCCCGGATATCATTATCCGCAACGAGAAGCGGATGCTTCAGGAGGCTGTGGACGCTCTCATCGACAACGGCCGCCGGGGCCGGGCCGTCACCGGCGCCAACAACCGGGCTCTGAAGTCTCTGTCCGATATGCTTAAGGGCAAGCAGGGCCGGTTCCGTCAGAACCTGCTGGGTAAGCGTGTCGACTACTCCGGCCGAAGCGTTATCGTGGTCGGCCCTGAGCTGAAGCTGTATCAGTGCGGCGTACCCAAGGAAATGGCCATTGAGCTGTTCCGGCCCTTCGTGATGAAGAAGCTGGTCTCCGACGGCCTGGCCAATAACATCAAGTCCGCCAAGAAGATGATCGACAAGGGCAAGACCGAGGTCTGGGACGCTCTGGACGAGATTATCAAGGATCGTCCGGTGATGCTCAACCGTGCGCCCACCTTGCACCGTCTGGGCATTCAGGCCTTCGAGCCGGTGCTGGTGGAAGGCCGCGCCCTGAAGCTGCATCCCCTTTGCTGCACCGCCTTCAACGCCGACTTTGACGGCGACCAGATGGCGATCCATGTGCCCCTGTCTCCCGAGGCCCAGGCGGAAGCCCGGATGCTGATGCTCTCCGCCAACAATCTGCTGCGTCCCCAGGACGGTAAGCCTGTTACCGTGCCTACCCAGGATATGATCCTGGGCGCTTACTACCTGACCTATACCCGTCTGGGCAAGGCGGAGAAGGGCTCCGAGACGGTGTTCGTCACCGACTCCGGTGAGACCGGCCTGCCTGCGGGCCAGATTGTGGACGCGGACGAATTCCTGGCCGCCAACAAAGCCGCCAAGGCGGAAGGCCGGGCCGAGGCCAAGTTCCGTCCCGTGCACAGCTATTCCTCCCCCGAGGAAGCCATTGCGGCCTATGCCGACGGGGCTGTGGGCCTCCACGCCCCCATCCTGGTGCGCTACGGCAGGAGGATCGACGGCAAGATGGAATACCGGATCATCCATGCCACCGTGGGCCGCCTGATCTACAACGAGCCGATCCCCCAGGATCTGGGCTTCGTAGACCGCACCCAGCCCGGCCATGAGTTCGACCTGGAGGTGAGCTTCCTGGTGGGCAAGAAGCAGCTGGGCAAGATCATTGACAAGTGCATCCGCCGCCATGGCTTTACCGTGGCTACGGAAATGCTGGACAAGATCAAGGCTCTGGGCTATAAGTATTCCACTAAGGGCGCAATCTCCGTGTCCATCGCGGACATGGTGGTTCCCGCCATTAAGTATGAGCTGGTGAAGGACGCCGAGGGCAAGGTGGTGGAGATCGAAAACTACTACCGTCAGGGCTTCATCACCAATGAAGAACGCTACCGTCTGGTGGTTCAGCAGTGGGAGAAGACCACCAAGGATGTTACCGACGCCCTCCAGGGCAACCTGGACGAGTTCAACCCCATCTACATGATGGCGGACTCCGGCGCCCGTGGCTCCATGGCCCAGATCCGTCAGCTGGCCGGTATGCGCGGTCTGATGGCCGATACCGCCGGCCGTACCATCGAGATCCCCGTTAAGGCGAACTTCCGGGAAGGCCTGTCTGTGCTGGAGTACTTCATCTCCTCCAGAGGCGCCCGTAAGGGCATGACCGATACCGCTCTGCGTACCGCCGACTCCGGTTACCTGACCCGCCGAATGGTGGACGTTTCTCAGGACGTGATTATCCGGGAGCACAACTGCGGCACCACCAACGGCATCTGGGTTGGCGCTGTGTACGACAAGAACGGCGACGTCATCGACACCTTCGGCAATCGGATCCGAGGCCGTTACCCGGTCAGCGATGTGCTGCACCCGGTTACCGGCGAGCTGCTCCACGCCAAGGATGTGATGATGATGCCTGAGGACGCGGAGAAGTTCGAAAAGGCCGGCATCGAGAAAATCTATATCCGCACCATTCTGGGCTGCCGCGCCCGGGTGGGCGTGTGCGCCAAGTGCTACGGCATGAACCTGGCCACCTCCAAGGAAGTGGATCTGGGCGAGGCTGTGGGCATCATTGCCGCCCAGTCCATTGGCGAGCCCGGTACCCAGTTGACCATGCGTACCTTCCACTCCGGCGGCGTTGCCGGTGACGACATCACCCAGGGTCTGCCCAGAGTTGAAGAGCTGTTCGAGGCCCGCCGTCCCAAGAAGATGGCCCAGATCTCCGAGATCTCCGGCGTGGTGGCCATTGACGACACCCACCGCACCGCCCTGCGCAACATTACCGTCACCGCCGACGACGGCGAGGTAAAGGTCTATCAGGTGCCCTACTCCGTGGGCCTGAAGATCAGCCACGGCAAGCGGGTGGAGAAGGGTCAGCCCATTACCGACGGCGCCCTGTATCCCCAGGACGTATTGCGGATCTCCGGCGTGGAGGCTGTGCAGGACTACCTGGTGCAGTCCGTCCAGGCGGTGTACCGCCAGCAGGGCGTTGAGATCAACGATAAGCACATTGAAGTCATCATCCGTCAGATGATGCGCAAGGTGCGCATCGAGGATCCCGGCGATACCGCCTTGCTCACCGGCAGCACCGTGGACACCTTCGAGTTCGAGGACGCCAACGCCGCCATCCAGGCCCGGATCGACGCCGGTGAGACGGAGCTGCGCAAGGCCCAAGCCAGCGCCATGCTGCTGGGCATCACCAAGGCGGCTCTGGCCACCGACTCCTTCCTGTCCGCCGCCTCCTTCCAGGAGACTACCAAGGTGCTCACCGACGCCGCCATCAAGGGCAAGGTGGATCACCTGGTGGGCCTGAAGGAAAATGTGCTCATCGGCAAGCTGATCCCCGCCGGCTCCGGCCTGATGGCTTACCGGGACTACCAGCCCGGCGCCACCCCCGAGCCCCGGCTGCCTGAGCAGATCGCGCAGAACGTGCTCAACTAAGGAACCGCCGCCGGCGTCTCGCGTAGACGCCGGCGGGTTTGGCATTTTGCACGAAAGGCCGGGGCCGGGGTAGGGGAGGCGGAAGCAAAATACTGAATTGCCGGATAGGAGCGGGAAAAATCCGGGATATTATTGACATTTTTTAAGAAATGTGGTATGTTCATATCGTCTCAATTGGAAAGGGTCTTTCCGAAGCAAGATGTGCGACCGCCGGTTGTCTGCCGGCTAAGGCCATACGGACAGCCGGGTCGAATGCCGAAAACCGCCTTACGCGGTTGGCAACATATGTTGCCTTATTGATTGAGTTAAAAGCTCAGTTTTATAAGTTGGTTACTATAAACCAGGTCCCTCGTGGCAAAACTTGTGAAATGGTCAATAAGAGTAGTAAGCGCAATCTTTGCTATATAGACTCTGATCCCATTGTGATTGAGAAGAATCCCCATCCCGTCCTGCGCCTTTCAGCCCGAACGCGGGATCCTGGCGGGATCGCGACTATATCACACTCGCAAGTGGCATGCTACGTATGTGGCATGCCGCTTTTTTGCTGTTGGGCTTCAGACAGATAAAGGAGAAATCGCGTATGGACAAGATCATCGAATTGAAGAATATATCCAAATCCTTCGACGGGGAAATGGTGCTGGACAACATCAGCCTGGATATTTACGACAATGAATTCATTACCCTGCTGGGGCCATCCGGCTGTGGTAAGACCACCACCCTGCGGATGATCGGCGGCTTCGTTCAGCCGGATCAGGGCGACGTGATCTTTATGGGTCAGCGGATTAACGATGTGCCCCCCCATAAGCGAAATGTCAATACGGTGTTCCAGAAATACGCCTTGTTTCCCCATCTGAACGTCTTTGAGAATGTGGCCTTCCCCCTGCGGGAGAAGGGCGTCCCCAAGAAGGAGATCAAGGAAAAGGTGGAGGAAATGCTGAAGCTGGTGATGCTCTCCGGCTTTGCCAACCGCCGGGTCACTATGCTCTCCGGCGGTCAGCAGCAGCGGGTTGCCATTGCCCGGGCGCTGGTGAGCCATCCCCGGGTGCTGCTGCTGGACGAGCCTCTGGGAGCCCTGGATCTGAAGCTGCGCAAGGACATGCAGCAGGAGCTGAAGAAGATTCAGAAGTCCACGGGCATTACTTTCATCTTCGTCACCCATGACCAGGAGGAGGCCCTGTCCATGTCCGATACCATTGTGGTCATGAGCGAGGGCAAGATCCAGCAGATCGGCACTCCCACGGATATTTACAACGAGCCGGTGAACGCCTTCGTGGCCGACTTCATCGGGGAGAGCAACATCGTCGACGGCGTGATGCTGGAGGACTATAAGGTTCGTTTCTCCAAGCACACCTTCCGGTGCCTGGACGCCGGTTTCGGCCGGAATGAGCCGGTGGATGTGGTGGTGCGGCCGGAGGATGTGGACATCGTTCCGGCGGACAAGGGCATGTTCAGCGGTGTGGTGACTTCGGTGACCTTCATGGGCGTGCACAATGAGATCATCGTGGACATCGACGGCTTCAAATGGATGATCCAGACCACCGACTCGGTAAACGAGGGGGAGCGCATCGGCCTGCACCTGGATCCCGACGCCATTCACATTATGAAAAAGTCCAAGTATTCCGGCATGTTCGGCGACTATTCCTCCTACTCTGATGAGCTTGACGAGCTGTCCAATCCGGGAGGCGAGGAAGAATGAACCGAAAGCTGAACACCTACCGGGCTATGCTGCTGCCCTATTCCATCTGGGCGATTCTGTTCATCCTGGTTCCTCTGGGTTTTGTAGGCTACTACGCCTTTACGGATGACAGCTTCCATTTTACCATGGAGCACTTCGTCCGGTTCTTTACCGCCACCAGCAGCATCACCGAGGACGACGGCACCACCCGGGAAGTGCGGACGTATGTGCTGATCTTCCTGCGGTCGGTGAAGCTGGCCTGCGTCTCCACCCTGATCTGCCTGCTGCTGGGCTATCCTGTGGCCTATATTATGTCCCGTGCCAAGGAAAAGACCCAGAAGGTGATGATGACCCTGATTATGATCCCCATGTGGATGAATTTCTTGATCCGCACCTATGCTTGGATGACCATTATGCAGGACACCGGCATTCTCAACAATATCCTGGAGGCCCTGGGCTTTGGGCGGATCCGGATCATCGGCACGGAAACCGCCGTGGTCGTGGGCATGGTCTATGACTACTTCCCCTATATGGTGCTGCCCATTTACTCCATTATGGCCAAAATGGATGTGCGCCTGGTGGAGGCGGCCAGAGACCTGGGCTGCGGGAGCCTATCGGTGCTGCGGCGGGTGATCTTCCCGCTGAGTCTGCCCGGCGTGATTTCCGGCATCACCATGGTGCTCATCCCGTCTATCAGCACCTTCTACATTTCCCAGAAGCTGGGCAACGGAAAGTTCTTCCTCATCGGCGACGCCATTGAGGGCCAGTATGTGGCCAACAATCTGCACTTTGCGGCGGCCATCGCCTTTATCCTCATGGTGATTCTGCTGGCGGCCATGGCCCTGGTGAAGTACAGCACCGAGCGCTATGTCTACGGAGGTGAGTCTGAATGAAACTGGGTTCGAAAATCTATACCACCATCATCTTCCTCTTCCTGTTCGCGCCGATTGTGGTCATGCTGATCTATTCCTTCAATGACAGCAAGAGTTTGTCGGTGTACTCCGGCTTTTCCCTGCGGTGGTACAAGGAACTGCTCAACGACCGCAACACCCTGGAATCTGTGAAGAATACCTTCATTCTGGCCTTTTCCGCCACGGCCATCTCCACGGTTATGGGCACCGCCGCCGCTGTGGGCATCAATAAGCTCCGGGGGGCCTGGTATTGCCGGGTGCTGAAGACGGCCACCGACATTCCCATGACCAATCCGGACATCATCACCGGTATCTCCCTGATGCTCATGTTCGTATTCGTGGGCAGGCTGGTGGGGGCTACCAGCAGCTTAAGCTTCTGGACGATGCTTATCGCCCATGTGACTTTCTGCCTGCCCTATGTGATCTTGCAGGTGCTTCCCAAGCTCCAGCAGATGGATCGCAGCCTGCCGGAGGCGGCTATGGATCTGGGCTGCACCCCCCTGCGGGCCTTTTTCAAGGTGGAGCTGCCGGAGATCCTGCCAGGCATCATCACCGGCGCCATTATGGCCTTTACCATGTCCCTGGATGACTTTGTCATCAGCTATTTCACCACCGGCAACGGCTTCGAGACTCTGCCCATCCGGATCTACGGCATGACCAAGAAGACCGTTACGCCCAAGATGTACGCTTTGGCGACGCTGATCTTCTTCGTGACCATGTCCCTGCTGATCTTCAGCAATGTGGTGGACAACGATCAGCGCAGGGAGAAAAAGGGACGCAAGGATCCCTATTCCATTCAGTAATTCCCCGGAGGCTGCCGGGCTGACCCGTTACCGACGCCCGGCAGGATCCGGATATTATAAGGAGGAAATGTATGAAAAAGAAACTTTTGGCAATGATTCTGGCTGTCGCGGCGCTGTGCCTGTGCCTGTACGGCTGCGGCGGCTCCGACAAGCTGACGCTGAATGTCTATAACTGGGGCGAATATATTTCCGACGGCAGCGACGGCAGCTTCGATACCATACGGGAATTTGAAATATGGTACGAGGAGACCTACGGCCAGCCGGTGACGGTGAACTACAGCACCTTCGCTTCCAACGAGGACATGTACAGCAAGATCTCCAGCGGCGCGGTGAGCTATGACGTGATCATCCCTTCGGACTATATGATTGCCCGGATGGCTCAGGAGGATATGCTGCTGCCTCTGAATTTTGACAATATTCCCAACTACGCCAACATTGACGACGCGTTTAAGGGGCTGTACTACGATCCGGAGAATCAGTATTCCGTTCCCTACACCTACGGCATCGTCGGCGTGATCTACAATGCCAATGTGGTGGATGAGGCGGATATCGGCGGCTGGGAGCTGCTGTGGAATGAAAAGTACGCCGACTCCATTTTGCAGTTCAACAACTCCCGGGATGCCTTCGGTACCGCCATGTACAAGCTGGGCATTGATGTCAATACCAGCGATAAGGCGCTTTGGGATCAGGCGTATGAGGAAATGCTGGCCCAGCGGCCCCTGGTGTACAGCTATGTTATGGACGAGATTTTCAACATGATGGAAGCCGGTGAGGCGGCCATCGGCGCCTACTACGCCGGCGACTACTTCACCATGAGGGACGCCCAGGCGGAGGATGTGGATCTGCGGTTCTACTATCCCGAGCGCACCAATTACTATGTGGACGCCATGTGCATCCCTTCCTGCGCCCAGAACAAGGAGCTGGCGGAGATTTTCATCAACTATATGCTCTCCGAGGAGCCGGCCATTGCCAACGCGGAGTATACCTACTATGCCTCTCCCAACAGCGTCGTGTACAATAACCCCGGCTACATCGAGGATATGGGAGAAGAAGTGATGGCGGTGCTCTATCCGGAGCTGGGGAATTTCTCCGAGCAGTACAATATCTATGCCTTCCGGAATCTGGACGGGGAAATGCTGGACTACCTGAATACCCTCTGGGAAAACATCAAAATCAATTGATCCGGAAAGGGCGCATTTGGACGGGATCCATATGCGCCCTTTTCGCAAAAAATGATGGATATTTTTGTTGACTTTTTTGAAAAACAGCGTATAATATAAATTCGTATGGATAAGAAAAACGATTGTAAAATACCGAAGTGCGGCACTTTCCCGGCGCGGCCCGGAGAAAAGCTGGTGGTCGGCACCAAGCAGCTGAAGAAGGCTGTGACTGCCGGCCGGGCAAGGTATGTTTACCTGGCGGAAAACGCCGATCCTGGGGTAGTCGGGCCCATCGAGGCCATGTGTACCCAGCGAAATATCCACATCACCTGGATCAGCAGCATGGCCGAGCTCGGCCGGGCCTGCGGAATCGAGGTGGGGGCGGCAGCGGCGGCTGTCGTCGATTGACCAAGGTTCTATCGGAGATCCTCCGTAGAATAATACCCGCCTGTCCGGCGAGAACAAAAGAAAGGAGAAAATTGATGCCTACTTTTAATCAGCTCGTTCGCAATGGCCGTCAGCAGCCCACCTACAAGTCCACCGCTCCTGCTCTGCAGAGAGGTCTGAACACTCTGGAAAACAAGGCTACCAACCTGCCTTCCCCCCAGAAGCGTGGCGTGTGCACCGCTGTTCGTACCACCACCCCCAAGAAGCCGAACTCCGCTCTGCGTAAGATCGCCCGTGTGCGTCTGACCAACGGTATGGAAGTTTCCGCTTATATTCCCGGTGTCGGCCATAACCTGCAGGAGCACTCTGTGGTGCTGATCCGCGGCGGCCGTGTCAAGGACCTGCCCGGTGTTCGTTACCACATCATCCGCGGCACTCTGGATACCCAGGGCGTGCAGAACCGGATGCAGGGCCGCTCCAAGTACGGTGCCAAGCGTCCCAAGGCCGGTAAGAAGAAGTAATCTTCCCCGCCGAACAAAAACCTGACTGATCCCACGCCTATTCGCAAGGCAATGCCTTGCCAAAGCGTTTTTATCATATATGTATAAAAACCTCTGGCCAGGCACAACGAAAGTCACACTTTCGAGTACCGATGAAATCATTATATTATGAAGGAGGGAAGCAAAGTGCCCAGAAGAGGTAATGTTCCCAAGAGAGAGGTCCTCCCGGATCCCAATTACAATTCTGTTCTGGTTACCAAGCTCGTAAACAGCATCATGCTGGACGGCAAGAAGGGTGTTGCCCAGAAGGTCGTGTATGGTGCCTTTGAAATCGTAGAGAACAAGACCGGCAAGAACGGCCTGGAAGTCTTCCAGCAGGCCATGGAAAACATCATGCCCGCAGTGGAGCTGAAGGCTCGCCGCGTGGGCGGCGCCACCTACCAGGTGCCCATCGAAGTTCGTCCCGACCGCCGGCAGACCCTGGGGCTGCGTTGGATCACCACCTACAGCCGCGGCCGCAGCGAGAATACCATGAAGGAGCGGCTGGCCGCTGAGATCATGGACGCCGCCAACAACACCGGCGCCTCCGTGAAGAAGCGCGAAGACGTTCACAAAATGGCCGAAGCCAACAAGGCCTTCGCCCATTTCCGCTGGTAATAAAGGAGATAACCAATGCCTAGACAGTATTCTCTGGAGAATACAAGAAACTTCGGCATCATGGCCCACATCGATGCCGGTAAAACCACCACTACCGAGCGTATCCTGTTCTACACCGGTAAGAACTACAAGATCGGTGAGACCCACGACGGTTCCGCTACCATGGACTGGATGGTTCAGGAGCAGGAGCGCGGTATCACCATCACCTCCGCAGCCACCACCTGCTTCTGGAAGGGCTGCCGCCTGAACATCATCGACACGCCGGGCCACGTGGACTTCACTGTGGAAGTGGAGCGCTCCCTGCGTGTTCTGGACGGCGCTGTCACCGTGCTGTGCGCCAAGGGCGGCGTGGAGCCCCAGACCGAAACCGTTTGGCGTCAGGCTGACGAGTACAAGGTTCCCCGGATGATCTACGTCAACAAGATGGACATTATGGGCGCTGACTTCTACCGGGTTCTGGAGATGATCGACGATCGTCTGAAGTGCAACGCTGTGCCCATCCAGCTGCCCATCGGCTCCGAGGCCTTCTTCAAGGGCAATGTGGACCTGGTCACCATGAAGGCCAACGTCTTCTATGATGAGCTGGGTAAGGACGTTCGGGTGGAGGAGATCCCCGAGGATATGGTGGATCTGGCCAACGAGTATCATGAGAAGCTGATGGACGCCGTGTCCACCTTCGACGACGACGTCGCCATGATGTACCTGGAAGGCGAGGAAGTTCCCGTTGAGATGATTAAGGCCGTGATCCGTAAGGCCACCATTGCCAACGAGATGGTTCCCATCGTCTGCGGTACTTCCTACAAGAACAAGGGCGTTCAGGAGGTTCTGGACGCGGTGGTGGACTACATGCCCAGCCCCCTGGACAAGAAGGGCATCCGCGGCATCAACCCCGAGACCGAGGAAGAAGACTTCCGTCCCGCTTCCGACAGCGCTCCGTTCTCCGCTCTGGCCTTCAAGATCGCTACCGACCCCTATGTTGGTAAGCTGTGCTACTTCCGCGTCTACTCCGGCGTTCTGGAGAAGGGCACCAGCGTGCTCAACTGCACCAAGGGCACCAAGGAGCGTATGGGCCGTCTGCTGCAGATGCACTCCAACCACCGGGAAGATATCGACGTGGTCTACGCGGGCGATATCGCCGCCGTGGTGGGTGTGAAGAACACCACCACCGGTGACACCTTCTGCGATGAGAACCACCCCATCATCCTGGAGTCCATGGTCTTCCCCGAGCCGGTTATCCGCGTGGCCATTGAGCCTAAGACCAAGGCCGGTCAGGAGAAGATGGGCATTGCTCTGGCTAAACTGGCTGAGGAGGATCCCACCTTTAAGACCTACACCGACCAGGAGACCGGTCAGACCATCATCGCCGGTATGGGCGAGCTCCATCTGGAGATCATTGTCGACCGTCTGCTCCGTGAGTTCAAGGTGGAGGCCAACGTGGGTGCGCCCCAGGTCGCTTTCAAGGAAACCATCCGCAAGAGCGTGGAGCAGGACACCAAGTATGCCCGGCAGTCTGGCGGTAAGGGCCAGTACGGTCACGTTAAGATCCGTGTGGAGCCCAACGAGCCCGGCAAGGGTTACGAGTTCATCAACGCCGTTGTGGGCGGCGCGGTTCCCAAGGAATATATTCCCGCTGTCGACGCCGGTATCCAGGGCGCTATGCAGGCCGGTGTGCTGGCCGGATTCCCTGTTGTGGACGTGAAGGTCACCCTGTTCGACGGCTCCTACCACGAGGTTGACTCCTCCGAAATGGCCTTTAAGATCGCCGGTTCCATGGCCTTCAAGGAAGCCTGCCGGAAGGCAAACCCCGCCATCCTGGAGCCCATTATGAAGGTAGCCGTGGTGGTTCCCGACGACTACATGGGCGTTGTCATCGGCGACGTCACCGCCCGCCGGGGCAACATTCTGGGCCAGATCACCCGTACCGGTTCTGTTCAGGTGGACGCCAACGTGCCCCTGGCCGAGATGTTCGGCTACGCCACCGACCTGCGTTCCAAGACCCAGGGCCGCGGCCAGTATTCCATGGAGCCCAGCCACTACTCCGAGCTGCCCAAGTCCAAGGCTGAGGAGATCATCAAGGCCCGGAGCAAGGACTAAGCCTGAAACCCCTACGAAGGCCCTTACGGGCCTTCGTAACAAGAATTTCCCAAGAAATTTAAAAATTTCTCTTGTGTTTCCGCCGGTTGTGTAGTATGATGTATGTGCTGTGCGATGACACAAGAACCTAGTTTGTATTTTTTAAATTTACAACGACAATAGGAGGAATATTTCAAATGGCAAAGCAGAAGTTTGAGAGAAATAAGCCCCACGTTAACATCGGCACCATCGGCCACGTTGACCACGGCAAGACCACTCTGACCGCGGCTATCACCAAGTATCTGGCTATGAAGGGCCAGGCTCAGTTCGAGGACTACGCTTCCATCGACAAGGCCCCCGAAGAGAAGGCTCGTGGTATCACGATCAACACCGCTCACGTTGAGTACGAGACCGACAAGCGTCACTACGCTCA
>CALWXQ010000011.1 GCA_944385545.1 uncultured Oscillospiraceae bacterium
TTATTATGCATCAGCATCGGTTGCCCCGCAAGGGGCGAGATGCTGGCATTTAAAATATTACTATGAATGCGGAGCTTCCATAGTAAATCGTCTTCGGCTGAATGCCGGATCTTTTGCCCCATGCGCCGAAGCCTTTCATGAATGGTGGCGCACTGCGAAAGCGCATGGGTATTTCATCAGAGCTTCCCTAGCCATGTCTATTGTCGCACAACTTGAGACTGAATGCGAGGTACCGGTAGTTGAGCGTTTACAGAGGTTCTCTAATCGACCTCATCCTCCTCGTCAAGAAGCTCCGCCATGGTCAGATGATAGACCGTCTCGGCCTTTTTCTCCAGCAGCTTACACAGGCGCACCGCCTGTCTCTGATTGGGGGCCAGCAGCTCCATGGTCATCAGACTTCCCATCTCATCGTCCAGCGCCATCATCACCGAGTAGTCGCCGTTGTCTCTGGGAATGATCTTGGTCTTTACATAGCTGCTGCGGTGGATCTGACGGTTGAAACGGTCTATCGCATTCTCTGCCCGACACTTGACTGTATAGGCGATGGAATCCTCCGTAGCGGCGCCGTCGGATTTTCCCTTTTCCGTGATTTCATAGGACTCGTTATCCACTTCCCTGATGTGGCCGGAGGCGATCATTTCCGGAAGAGCCGCGCAGACGTCGAAATAGCTCAAGCTGTCGTCCTGGTAGCACAGTTCGTAGATCTGCTGCATGGTCACGGGATAATTGACCCGAGCCAAAACGAACAAGATCAGAATTTTGACATCCAGCATATCGTGGACAAATCCAAGTCTCTGCATTTCCATCACCTCACGCCATTATTATACAGGAAGCTGAAAAAAAATCAAGCACAAGCAACATCCCGCCTGCATATTCTGGCCCGAAGGAGTGATGCAATTGGAACCGATGCTGATATACCCTGTGGGCAGCACACCCGCCTGCAACTCTGCCGCCCAAATTCTGGAAAGCGCAGGCATTCCCGCCATCGATCATCCCAGTCCTGAAGTGACCCATCTTCTGTTGGACATTCCCTCATTGGCTCCCGACGGAAGTCTGCGCGGCGGCGGCAGCATTGCCCAGACGCTGGCCATGCTTCCTCAGGACATAACCATCATCGGTGGAAATTTGACCCACCCGGTTCTGGACGGATACAAAACTATGGATCTTCTTCAGGATCCCGGATACTTAGCGGAAAACGCGGCCATAACAGCGGATTGCGCCCTGCGCGTAGCCGGAAAGGAATTGCCGGTTGTCTTTGCCGGTTGTCCGGTGCTGGTGATCGGCTGGGGCCGCATCGGCAAATGCCTCGGCCAGCTTCTGAAGGCCCTGGGCGCACAGGTGACCATCGCCGCCCGACGCCGGACAGATCGGGCAGCCCTGCGCTCCCTGGGATACGCCGCTGTTGATACATCCTGCTTACAGGACGTCCTTCCCAAATTCCGGTTGATCTTCAATACCGCTCCGGAAATGCTGCTTCCCAAGGAGGCTCTGCTGTTCTGCCGGGACTGCGTCAAGATTGATCTGGCCTCAAGCCCCGGCATGGAGGGCAGCGGCGTCATTTGGGCCAGAGGCTTGCCGGGAAAGCTGGCTCCGGAATCCTCCGGTCGTTTGATCGCCAAAACCATCATGAACATTGTTTGGGAGGGTATGCTATGAATATCGGGTTTGCCCTGTGCGGTTCCTTCTGTACATACAGCCAAGTGTTTCCCATCATGGAAGCGCTGAGCCGGGAGCATCGGATCACGCCGATTTTCTCTGACGCGGCCTGCGCCGTAGACAGCAGATTCGGAACAGCGCCAGAACACATCGCCCACGCCCGGCAGATCTGCGGTGTGGAACCGCTGCATACCATCTCTCAAGTGGAGCCAATCGGCCCGAAAAAGCTGCTGGACATTCTCATAATCGCCCCCTGTACCGGCAACACGCTGGCGAAGCTCGCCCATTCCATTGCCGACACCCCGGTGACCATGGCCGCCAAAAGCCATCTGCGAAACGGCCGTCCGGTCTTGGTGGCGGTATCCACCAATGACGCCTTGGCCGGCGCGGCGGAAAACATCGGCAAGCTCCTGAGCCGAAAACACTTCTACTTCGTCCCCTTCGGCCAGGATGATCCTCAAGGAAAACCCACCAGCATGGTAGCGGACTTTGCCCGCATCCCCCAGGCTATGGAAGAAGCCCTGAACGGCAGGCAACTGCAGCCTCTGATCATTTGAGATCCATCAGGCAACGATCCCCGGAGGCAGGAAGTTCCTGAATCCGGGGATCAGTTGATGCTCCATGCTTTCGATCAGAGTCTGTCAAGCTCCTCCAGCCAGATCCGGGCGCTGGCGTCGCTGGGCATCCGCCAATCTCCCCGAGGGCTGAAGCTCACGGAACCGACTTTCACTCCGTCCGGCATACAGCTGCGCTTAAACTGCTGGGTAAAGAATCTCTGGTAGAAGACCCGGATCCACTTCCGGATCACCTCGGGACTAAAATCACCGGCAAAGGCCCTGCAGGCCAGAGTATATATCTTCCTGGGGGAAAATCCATAGCGGAGCACATGGTACAAGAAGAAATCATGCAGTGCGTACGGCCCCACCAGATCCTCCGTGTGCTGGGCGATTTTCCCTTCCGCATCCGGCGGAAGCAATTCGGGACTGATAGGCGTGTCCAGAATATCCCGGAGCACCGCCTCAGAGGTGGAAAAGCCCGGCATTTCCGATATCGCCTGGATCATCCACCGGATCAATGTCTTCGGGATCGACGCGTTGACGCCGTACATGCTCATGTGGTCGCCATTATAGGTGCACCATCCCAGCGCCAACTCCGAAAGATCGCCGGTGCCCACCACTATGCCTCCTACCATCCCCGCGTAATCCATCAGGATCTGGGTACGCTCCCGTGCCTGGGCGTTTTCATAGGTCCCGTTGCGCACTGCCGGATCGTGTCCGATATCGGAAAAATGCAGAGAAACCGCTTCTTTTATATTGATCTCCTTGCGGGAAACACCCAGCGTCTTCATCAGCTCCCAGGCATTGCGGTAGGTTCTGTCGGAAGTTCCAAAGCAGGGCATGGTAATGCCGTGGACGTCGGTAACGGGCCGGCCCATTTGACGCATGGCTTCCACCGCCACCAGCAGCGCCAGTGTGGAGTCCAATCCGCCGGAAATGCCGATTACAGCCTTGGCGTCGCCGATCACAGACAAGCGCTGCTTCAGCCCCGTCACCTGTATGCGGAATATCTCCATACAGCGCTGGAGCCTGTCCTGCTTTCCGGCAGGGACAAAGGGCAGCTTCTGCAAGGGGTAGCAGCTGCCGTCACCGCGAAGATGGCCAGGCGCCGCATCCACGATCTGAAGACCGTCGATCCGAAACTGTCCGGCTGCATCTGAAAAGCTCTTATTCTTTCTGCGATCCGCGCGAACCTTCCCCAGGTCACAGTCCCGAATCAGCATTTCATCGGAAGCCATAGGCTCCTTTGTCTCCGCCAGCAGGGTTCCGTTTTCCCCGATGATGCTCTGGCCGGAGAAAACCAGATCCTGGGTAGATTCCGTCCAACCGGCGGAGCAATAGGCATAAATACAGTTCAGCGCGGCAGACTGGTGGCGCACCAGATCCCGCCGGTAAGCCCGCTTGCCGATGGCTTCATTGGAAGCGGACAGGTTCAACAGCACCTGCGCCCCATTCAGCGCCAGGAGCGTAGACGGCGGCAGCGGTGTCCACAGATCCTCACAGATCTCGATGCCCACCAATGTACCGTCTCCCAGCCGGAACAGCGGGTGACGCAGGATGGGAACACCGGAAAGGCCGCCTCCCAGGTCAGCCGTTCCATCTGAAAGCTCCGTTCCGGAAGCGAACCACCGTTTTTCGTAAAATTCATGATAGTTGGGAATATAGGTTTTCGCCGCCAGCCCACGGAGCGCGCCGCCGGATACCACGGCGGCACAGTTATACATGTTCGCCCCCACCCGGACAGGCAGTCCGAATACAGCGGTAACAGCGGGGTGTTCTTTCGAACAGGCCAGGATCCTGTTCAGCCCATCAGCCACCGCGTCAAACAAAGCATCCTGAAAGAACAAATCCTGACAGGTATAGCCTGTCATGGCCATTTCCGGAAACAGAACGATATCCGCCTGCCCTTCGTCAGCCTTTTCCAGATAGCGGCAAATATCGTCCGTATTCTTTTTCACATCCCCTACCCGCACCGCCGGAACGGCGCAGGCAATTCGAATATAATCCAGCACGATCATCCCTCCACAAGGTTTATAGGGAAGCTCTGATGAAATCGCCAAGAGCGGATGCCGAGAGATTTTGGCACAGCCGAAAACTCAAAAAGCGGAGGAATCCTGTATGGATTTCCCGCTTTTTCAGCTGCACGGATGGGGCAAAAGATCCGGCATTCAGCCGAAGACGATTGATTCAGAGCTTCCGTGGAAATGCCGCGAAGCAACATTCTCCTATGGGATCATTGTAGCACATCCTGTCCAATTTGCATAGAGAATATACCGCCGGTGTTCCGGGCCGCTTTCATCCTTGCCCCACTCGGATGGGGTGACGGATCACCGTTTTCCATCTTTCCTGGGGCACTTTCCGCGGATCGGAAAGATAGATCTCATGGTGCAGCCGCTTTGAGGAAAAATCCGGCACATATCCCAGCTGCGCTATGCGGCGATCCATCATCGCCACGCTCTGGGGTTCCTTGTCAAAGGGGCCAATATGCATCATCTGCACGCACAGACCTTCCTCCATGGTCAGAAACTCCACAGAGGAAAAGTCCTTCTTTTTCTTCCTCTGGGCCTCCGCCACCGCCCAGGCAAAGTCCTCGCCGGTGACAAATTCCGGAAGGCGAATACAGGACAGGAAGTGGAATGTATCCTTTCGGGCATAGTCGATGCCCCATTGTCCTGGCTGCCACCAGAATCCTTCCAGCGGCGGCATTACGTAATCGAAGTACCCCTTCATTGCACGTCCGCCCAGCTTGCTCATTTTAATGGTAAAGGCGACGCTGTAGAGCGCTTCCACAGAGGCCTGGTATTCCCCGCTCTCCTGGTTCGGATCGCCCTTCCCGTGAACGGCAAGGTAGTTCATCGCCGGGATGGTAACGATCTCAGGTCTGGTCTCCGGCAGGTAGTACTCTTTGTACGCTTTTTTGTAGTCAAACGCCATGATGCCCTCCTCTTTCTTTTTTCCGGCATTTTATAACAGACGTTCCCTGGAGAACAGTTCCTACGAATTGAATTTCGTCGCCCCCGGAGACGGAAAACAAGCGACCATCGGATTTAAGGAAGCTCTGATTAAATCCCCATGCGATACGATCGCGCCACAAACTACGAAAGCAGTTCGCGCATGGGGATTTATATGCATCAGCATCGGTTGCCCCGCAAGGGGCGAGATGCTGGCATTTACGAATCAATTTACTAGGAATGCGGAGCTTTCATAGTAAATACCCATGCGATACCATCGCGCCACAAACCACGAAAGCAGCTTGTGCATGGGGATTTATATGCATCCGCATCGGTTGCCCCGTAAAGGGCGAGATGCGGGCATTTGTTTGAAGTTTTACTATGAATGCGGAGCTTTCATAGTAAATCGGCGAGAGCAGAGGTAGATTCTCAGACATTTGCCATCTGTCTGAACGCTTCGTCCAGATCTGTCCGCTCCCAAGGCAGATCGTCCCGTCCGAAGTGGCCGTCCCGGGCAGTGGCCGCGTAAATCGGACGCCGCAGGTTCAGTTTGCGAATGATCCCCGCCGGGGTCAGGTCGCAGGTCTTTCTGAGCAGCCGCGTCATGGCCTCATCACCGATCACGCCGGTGCCAAAGCTGTCCACCCGCAGGGATACAGGCTCCGCTACGCCGATGGCATAGGCCAGCTGCACCTGGATTTTCTCGGCAAGGCCTGCTGCCACCAGGTTCTTGGCCATATACCGGGCCATATAGGCGGCGCTGCGATCGACCTTGGTGGGATCCTTGCCGGAAAAAGCGCCGCCGCCATGGGAGAAGTAGCCGCCGTAGGTGTCCACGATGATCTTTCGCCCGGTCAAACCTGTATCACCGTTTGGCCCACCGATCACGAATTTGCCAGTGGGATTGATGTGGATGTTCGGGACGTCCGCAATATCAAAGCCGTACCGCTTCAGTACCGGGGCAATGATGCCATCACGAACATACTTGCGCAGCTCCTCGATTGCGAAGTCGGCGCTGTGCATGATGGACACCACCACTGTATCGATTCCCACAACGCCGCCCTGTTCGTCATACTCCACCGTAACCTGGGCTTTTCCGTCCGGCCGCAGCAGGTCGGTAGAATGGACGCACTGGGTCATCCGGCTGCACAGCGCCCGGGCCAGGGCCACCGGCAGCGGCATCAGCTCCGGCGTCTGGGTGCAGGCTCCGCCGAACATCATTCCCTGATCGCCGGCTCCGCCCACCTCCTCATTGGTGCCCAGGGCAATGTCGGCGGACTGGGTATGGATCCGGCATTGGATCTGTACAGAATCGGCGTCAAAGCCGTCTCCTGGATAAACATAGCCGATGTCGCGAATGGCCTGCCTGGCAACCTCCTGATAATCCACCTCGGCCTTGGTGGTGATCTCGCCGCAAATCAGGCAGAAATCTGTGGTGACCATGGTCTCGCAGGCCACCCGGGAGAGAGGATCCTGCTGAAGGCAGGCATCCAGAATCGCGTCGGAGATGGTATCCGCCACCTTGTCCGGGTGGCCGTTGGTAACACATTCTGAGGTAAAAAGTCTCTTTTCCATGTTCGCGTTCCTTTCTATTTTTTAAATAAAAACCGCACACCGAAGGATCCGATGTGCGAAAAAAATCGAATCCTCATCTTTCGTTTGCCGCCGGATTTGGCACCTTTTCCCTAAGGACAGGTTGCCGGGCTTCATCGGGCCGTTCCCTCCACCGCTCTTGATAAGGCTTATATGCAGTTTTCACATTTATTCTACACGCTTATGCCAAAATGTCAAGTGATTTCTTCCCATTGAAACTTACCATGAAAAATGACCGAGAGAATTGATTTCCTCCCGGCTCTGTGGTATACTTCTAACCAGAAAACTGTGAATACGAGGTACGATGTATGGATCATCAAGCACTTGCCCAGTTGCTGTTTCCCCAGGTGACCGAAACAGCTCAAGAACTGGAAGCCCGTTTCCCCCTGCGCTCCCTGCCGGAAGGCGCTGTGGTCACCCGCATGGCCCCCTCTCCCACCGGCTTCGTTCACCTGGGCAACCTGGTGCAGGGCCTAACCGCCGAGCGCATGGCCCACCAAAGCGGCGGTGTGCTGTTCCTGCGGGTGGAGGATACCGACGCCAAGCGAGAAGTCCCCGGCGCTGTGGAGACCCTCATCAACACACTGAAGCACTACGGCATTCAATTTGACGAAGGCGCCACCATGGACGGCGACAACGGCATATACGGCCCCTACCGTCAGCGCCAACGGGCCGCGATCTATCACGTCTATGCCAAGAAGCTGGTTGCCCAAGGGCAGGCTTATCCCTGCTTCTGTACAGAAGCGGAGTTGTCCGCCATGCGCGAGCAGCAGGAGTCCAACAAGGAAACCACCGGCTATTACGGCAAATATGCCGTCTGGCGGGATCGTCCCCTGGAGGAGATCCAGGCCCAGCTGAACGCCGGAAACCCCTGGGTGCTCCGCTTTCGTTCCACCGGCAACGCGGAAAACCAGTTTAAATTTGACGATCTGGTGAAGGGCAAGCTGACCGTCACGGAAAACGACATCGATCACGTCCTTCTGAAATCCGACGGCATTCCCACCTATCACTTTGCCCATGCCGTAGACGATCACCTTATGCGTACCACCCATGTAGTGCGGGGCGACGAGTGGCTGGCTACCCTACCCTTCCATATTCAGCTGTTCAATGCCCTGGGCTTCAAGCTTCCCAAATATGTCCACATCGGTCCGCTGATGAAAATGGACGGCTCCTCCAAGCGCAAGCTCAGCAAGCGGAAGGATCCTGAGCTTGCCCTGACTTACTACAAGGCGGAAGGCTTCCCGGTGGAAGCTGTCTATGAGTACATCATGACCCTGCTCAATTCCAATTTTGAAGACTGGCGGCGTGCCAACGGCGACCTTCCCGCCACGGATTTCAAGTTCAGTCCCAAGAAGCTCAACCCCGCAGGTTCCCTGTTTGATTATGCCAAGCTGACAGATGTTTCCAAAAATGTCATCGCTAAAATGGACGCGGAGAAGGTTTATGTTCTTCTGACCCAGTGGGCCGAGGAGTTCGACCCTGACTTTGCCGAGAAACTCACCGCGGATCCTCCCTTTGCCAAGCGGATCCTGGCCATTGGCCGGGGCGGCAAAAAGCCCCGTAAGGATCTGGCCGTCTGGAAGGATGCCAAGCCTTATATGGGCTTCTTCTACGACGAATACCTGCAAATGCCGCGGTTTGATCCCGCCTGGGACAAGGCCGTGATCCGGGATGTTCTGAACCGGTTCCTGGAAACCTTCGATCCCGCCGACGACGCCACCGTCTGGTTTGACAAGGTCAAGCAGATCACCCAGGATATCGGCTTCACCACCGATATGAAGGCTTATAAGGCAGACCCCTCCGCCTTCCCCGGCACGGTGGCGGATGTGTCCACTTTCCTGCGCCTTGCGGTCACCGGGCAGACCAACTCCCCGGATCTGTATACCGTTATGCAAATCCTGGGAAAAGCGCGCACCGTATCCCGGATCCAATCCGCACTGTCCGCACTGTAACATTCCAGCGCCCCGGCTCACAGGAGCCGGGGCGTGTGCCTTACCGTTACAAACGATTGCGCCGGGAGTCCTGTTTCCCCAGTCTCCCGGCGCTCAGCCGAAGCCGATTGATTCAGAGATTCCTTAGGCTGGGCCAGATCATACCCTTGCGCCAACCTGGCGCAGCTTTTCCCGAATGGAGAGCAGATCGTCAAAGGTCTCCGGCCGTTTTGTTACGTCCCGCAGCAACGCCGAAGGATGATAGATCGCCGTGATCCACACGCCGTTTCTTTGAACCCATTGACCGTGCTGACGGGTAATGCGGTAATCCTGGCTAATCAGCCGCATAGCGGCGATCCGGCCCAGGCAGACGATCACCTTCGGCCTCACCAGCGCCACCTGATTTCGCAGGTAGTCAATACATGCGTCTTGCTCCGTTTCCAGCGGATCCCGGTTCCTGGGAGGACGGCATTTGACGATGTTGCAGATATAGCAGTTGACAGACCGATCCAGGTCAATGATCGACAGCATGTCGTCCAGGAGCTTTCCCGCCGGGCCTACAAAAGGCTCGCCGGTCAGGTCTTCCTGTTCGCCGGGGCCTTCTCCAACGAACATAATGTCCGCCATCTCGTTACCGGCTCCAAATACCACATGGTGCCGGGTCTGACACAGGCAGCAGCGTGTACACCGGGAGCATACGGTCTTCAGACTGTTCCAGTCCAGCATCAGTAGTTCCTCCTGCGATCGGCCCTTCTTTTCCTGCGACGTGCCCGCATCCGGGAGCGCATGTAGGCATTCAACGCCAGATAAGCTGCCACAAGTCCCAACACGATTACGCAGATCGTACCGATGGCGGACAGAATACCGGAGGTGGCGGCTCCCTGGATCTGGGTGGAGTGGACAGTTATGCCATTATCCTCAGCAACACTCACATCGCCCATGGCATAGACCTCGGCCTCCGCCATAACGGAATCCAGATACCGGATTTGCATCGTAGCGATCAGCTCTCCCTGCTCCACAGGCGCGGTCAGCCCGCCGTCGGTAATGGAGAAATTCATATAGAGGTTATTCATATTGGCATTGATGGGAACAACGGAATCCACATTCACCATCGCCTGTCCCACTGCGTCACACTCACCGCCGGCCACGGTAAATTGATCCAGGGTCATCCCCTCATAGATGATCCGGTTGATCTTATAGTTGTTGAAAGCCAGCTTCAAAAGATCTGTCATTTCATTGAAGTTGCCGTAAATGATCGGCTTCCAGGACACATCCGGGTTAAAGGTACGGGTGCATCCCAGCACCACGCCCACAAAGTGCATATCGTTGCTCTCCATGGTGACTGCCAGAGAAGCGCCGTAACTTTGCACATAGCTGGTAACACCGCCGGTGACCCGATCATCGTAGAAGTCTTCGATGGTGCCTTTATCGATCATATAATTGATGGTACGAAAGCTCCGCGCCTCATTTTTATTGGTGGCAGGCATTTCATAGTACAGCGTACCCAGGATCTCTTTCAGCGTTTCATCCTGGGTTGCGGCAATGAGGATCTTCGTCATATCCCGGGCGGTGGTCTTACTGTTATCGTCCAGACCATGGACGGAACCGAATTCCGTCGCCACACAGCCGGCGCTTCTGGCCCACTGATTCATCAACGTCACGAAGGACTCCCGGCTTCCCGCCACATGGATCGCCAGGGCAATTGCCGCATCGTTGGCCGACTCCAGAAGCAAGAAATGGAGCAAATCCTTTACCGTAAGCTCCTCATCTGTCTTCAATCCTGCGTGGATGGAACCTGACGGACGCCGATGGACGTCGCCAGTGACGATCACCACGTCCTCCAACGCACAGTTTTGCAGCGTCACCGCCGCCGTTACCAGTTTCGTCAGACTTCCCGGGGAGATCTGCTCGTCCGGGTTATAAGAATACACCACTGTTTCCGTGTTCGTTTCAAACAGAAAGGCGCCCTGCGCGGATGCCAGCTTCCGGTCGCTGCCGGCCAAGGGCATCATCCCCTCAATGGTACGGCAGCCATTCTGAATGCACGCCATTCCGAAGGGAACTTGGGCGGCTGTCTGCGATGACACAACCGACTGCGCCGGCATCGTCACCTGATTGGATTGGGTCGGATCCGTGCTTTCTGTGGCCGCAGATGGTATAGCCACCATTTGCATAGCCAGGCACAGGCACAGGAAAAGGGTCAGTCCTTTCATTTTTTTCATATTTTATCCCTCAATATCGGCTCTCCGGACTTGTCCGGCATCCAAAAATCGTGTATAATACGGATTGTATTATAGCATTTATTTCCACGGTAGTCAATGCGGGAGGCGGTATCCCTTGAAAAAACACCCCATCATTGCGTTTGCTGTCATTACGCTGATGTTCGCCTCGTTTACCCTCGGCTTCTTTCTGGGAAGAAATCTGAATCACAGCAGCGTGCAGCTGACGTTTCAAGGCGCCGCGCCCACCGCTCCTGCCGCCCAGACAGATACGCCGCCTTCCACCGCACAGGAAACCGCCGCCCCGGTCTTTCCCATCGACCTGAACACCGCCACAAAGGAGACGCTTATGCTCCTTCCCGGTGTGGGGGAAGCCCTGGCCCAAAGGATCCTGACCTACCGCCAGGAAAACGGTGGATTTGATACCATTGAGGAACTGAAAAACATAAGCGGAATTGGAGAGAAACGCTGGGCAGATCTGCGGGATCTGGTTGTGATTGGAGGATAAGTATGAAGATTTTGGTTGTAGACGATGAAGCGCTGCTGGTCAAGGGCATCCGCTTTAACTTGCAAAACGAGGGCTATGAGGTGATCACCGGCAGCGACGGTTTGGATGCTGTCCGGCTGGTGCAGGAGGAATCTCCCGATCTGGTGGTTCTGGACATTATGATGCCCAACATGGACGGTCTAAGCGCCTGTTCCAAGATCCGGGAATCCTCCGACGTGCCGATCATCCTTCTGACAGCCAAAACCGATGATATGGACAAGCTCATGGGCTTTGACTACGGCGCGGACGATTATCTTACCAAGCCCTTCAATATCCTGGAATTGAAGGCAAGGATCCGCGCGCTGCTACGCAGAGCCAACAGCAGCGGGAGCAAAACCGAAGCGCGCAGCCTGTCCATCGGCTCCATCACCTTGGATCTGGATGCCAGAAACGCCTATCGCGGCGGCGTCCTGGCGGATCTGACCGCCAAAGAATTTGACGTGATTGAATTCTTGATGCGCAATCCCAACCGGGTGTACTCCCGGGAAGCCCTGCTGGATACCATCTGGGCCTATGAATATCGCAGCGATATCCGCACAGTGGACGTGCATATTCGCCGTCTTCGGGAAAAATTGGAGGAAAATCCGGCTGAGCCGAAATACATTTTAACGAAGTGGGGGGTTGGATATTATTTCCGAAAATAAAAAGAACCGCCGTGGCGGCTATATCCAAACCCAGCTCCGGTATGCCCTGACTTATATCGTCATTACCTTTGTGGTACTGCTGGTATTGAATATCTATTGCTCCAGCGTCAGCCAGCGGCTGTTTTACCAGAGCAAAAGCGCCTCCTTGGTTGAAAAGTGTCAGCTGGCTTCCGACGAGATCGCCAAACTGGAAGTGCTGAGTCCTGTCACGGTTTCCGGCATTATTGACCAAATGGAAAGTCTGAAGATCACCCGCCTGATCGTAACGGATCAAAGCGGCCTTGTCCTGTATGACAGCAGCGAAACCAGCGTAGGAACCTACGCCCTGCTGCCGGAGATCCTGACCGCTATGCAGACCGGCATGGATACCCCTACAGGGAACAATGTTTTTTTCTGGAAGTACCATGACGGCGTCATGGACTCCAGAGCGGCGACCCCCATCGTTTATTACGGAACCATTGTCGGTTGCGTTTACATGACGGAATGCGACACCGCCCAGGGTGCCTTGATCGCTTCTTTGCAGGCAACGGTTCTGCGGATCACGCTTCTGCTGGAGATCGTGGTCATCCTGTTCTCTCTTGCCTTCTCCAACGCCTTTTCCAGACGGCTCAACCGAATCATGGCGTCCATGCGGATCATCCAGGACGGGGATTACTCTCATAAGGTCACTATGGACGGCAATGATGAGCTGACCGTTCTGGGCAACGAATTCAATGATTTGACGGAACGTCTGCAAACCTCCGAGCAAAAGCGCAGCCGGTTTGTATCCGACGCCTCCCACGAGTTGAAAACCCCCTTGGCCTCCATCAAACTGCTGGCTGACTCCATTTTGCAGTACGATATGGATCTTGACACGGTACGGGAATTCGTAGGCGATATCAGCAACGAAGCCGAGCGCCTGAATCGCATGGCGGAAAAGCTTCTGTCCCTGACCCGGGCCGAAGGCGCTTCCAGCGGGGAATGCGAGATCATCCCCATGGCCCCAACTGTTAAGCGGGTAGCACGAATGCTCCGGCAGAATGCGATCAATGCCAACGTCTCCATTCACTTGGATCTGGAGGACGACAGCCCCGTTCTGCTTCTGGAAGACGACCTGTACCAAATCGTCTTTAACCTCATGGAAAACGGCATCAAGTATAATGTTCCCGGCGGCGAACTTACGGTACGGCTGTACCGGGAGGAGGACAATGCCAATCTGGAAGTCCGCGACACCGGCATGGGCATTCCCGAGGATGCCATCGATCATATTTTTGAGCGGTTTTACCGCGTGGATAAAGCCCGCTCCCGGGCCACCGGCGGCAGCGGGCTTGGCCTGGCCATTGTGAGAGCCATTGTTCAGCGCAATCGAGGGGACATCTACATTTCCAGCATTGTAGGAAAAGGAACCACGTTTACGGTTGCGTTCCCGGCGTTTGATACGGAGGTGGACACAGCATGAGACGTCTGCTCTGCCTGATGATTGTAATTGGTTTGACCCTCTCCGGCTGCGGCATTTTTGCTGACGATGGGAGAGAACCGGTAACCTTTTATTACCTTCGCGCGGAATATCAGTACGGCGCCGCCGACAGCGTCATCAGCACGGAAACCCGGGATGTAGGCAGCCGCAGAGAAAGCCTGTCCTACCTTCTTTCCCTGTACCTCATGGGGCCAGCTGACGAGGAACTGCAATCCCCCTTTCCCAATGGGGTTCAGATCCTTTCCGCCGAGCAAACCGACAGCGGCGTATCCCTCCAGCTCAGCGAGACTTCCGAAATCCTCACCGATGCGGAATTCTCCCTGGCCTGTGCCTGTCTCACCCTGACCTGTGCCAATCTGACCGGCTCAGACCAGGTGACCGTCAACAGCGGCAGTCGTTCTGTGACCATGAGCCCCTCGACCCTGACGCTTTCCGACAGCGTTACCCCATCCGCAACGGAGGAAACACAATGAAATTCATATCCTGGAATGTAAACGGCCTGCGGGCCTGCATCGGCAAAGGCTTTCTGGACGTTTTTGCGCAGCTCGACGCGGATTTTTTCTGCCTTCAAGAAGTCAAATTGCAGCAGGGGCAGTTGGAGCTGGAGCTTCCCGGTTACGCGCAATTCTGGTGCTACGCCCAGAAAAAAGGCTATTCCGGCACAGCCATTTTTGCCAAAACGCCGCCCCTGTCTGTCAGCTACGGCCTTGGGATCCCGGAATTGGATACAGAAGGCCGGCTGATCACGCTGGAATATCCCGCCTTTTACCTGGTCACCTGCTATACCCCCAATGCCCAGGACGGCCTTGCCCGAATTGATCACCGTATGAAATGGGATGACGCCTTCCGGGATCGTGTATCCCGGCTGGATCAGGTCAAGCCGGCGGTGATCTGCGGCGATTTGAACGTGGCCCATCAGGAGATCGATCTGAAAAATCCCGCCGCCAACCGGGGGAACGCGGGCTTCTCCGATCAGGAGCGGGAGCGCTTTGCCATGCTGCTGAACGCCGGCTTTACAGATACCTTTCGCCACCTTCATCCGGATGTCACCGGCGCTTACAGCTGGTGGAGCTACCGATTCAACGCCAGGAAGAACAATGCCGGATGGCGCATCGACTATTTCCTGGTATCAAACCGTCTGGCTGATGCCGTCACCCATGCCCCCATTTATTCGGATATTTTTGGTTCTGACCACTGTCCTGTGGGTCTGGAGCTGGCGCTTCCTTAGCACAATGTCACACGGTCACACGCCGAAAGCGTGAAATTGCATTATAGCGGCTCTTTTAACTGCGTAGCGCATGGTTCCCCCGCGCAGACAGAACAGGCGCAAGCCCGAAGACGATTGCGGCACGATCCCGTCCCACCGGAGGATCCTTCGGTGGGGCGGGATCCATTTATCTTGCCGCCTTCAGGCGATCCCTGTCCTCATTTGATATAGCACATCCCCGCGCCCATTCCCAGAAGCATCCCCATACCGGCGCCCATGGCCAGACTGCACAGGCCGGTCAAGCCCAGTACCGCGCCGATGCAGGAGCCTATGCACATACCTTCCGGTATGCGATTGTCGTTGGCCCTTCGTTCTTCCCCGTTCAGCTTCCCTTTTATATAGGATGCGGCGGCAGCGGCAATTGCCAGGCCCAGGGTCACCAGGGGAAACGCCGCCCGAATAAACTCCGACATATCCCTACCTCCTACGTTCCCCGGGGAAATCTCCCCAAATTGAGGAACCGTTTGTAGGATGCTTCTTCCAGCAGGGCTTTATCCATTCTCGGGCCATTTTCCAGTTTCTTCCTTCCCCGGCAAAAGGTTCACGGCGAGCTGCCGTGGACAGTTGATTCAGAGACTCCCTATATCACAATCCCAAGCTGTCCTTCCCTTTTCGTCAGGTAGGCGTCCTTGAGTTTTTCAATGTATTCAAATGGCTCGTCGGGATAAATGGGAATAAACCTTCCGTTTTGCAGATCGCATTTTGGCACCAGAGTGAAGGACATTTCCCCTTCCCCCAGGCGTTTTACCGGCAGTCTGGTTTCCAGGCCGAAGCCGCCGCTCATAGGCACAACGATCCCCAGGCTTTCCCGGGCGTCGTTGCAGGAAACCAGCAGGCGGCATACCACATCCCCTGTCAGCTGGCACCGGCACAGAAAGCGATAGTATAGGCCCTGGCGGATCACCTGCACTTTTCCCATCATCTGCTTCCCGAAATAGACGCCATAGGTTCCTTCCATAAGCAACGCCCCCCTGCCGCATTCTATGCCGCAGGGGGGCGAAGTATTCCACTCAAGTGGTTCTGCTTCCGCCGGGCAGACCAAAGCTCACCGCAATGGCGTCATCCACCATTGCCATCTGCTTATCATCCAAATGCCCCATATGCTCCCGGAGGCGGCGCTTGTCGATGGTTCGGATCTGCTCCAGCAGAATAATGGAGTCCTTACTCAAACCAACGCTGCCGCCGCTGATGTTGATATGGGTCGGCAGCCTCGCCTTTCCGGTCTGGCTGGTAATGGCAGCGGCGATCACCGTCGGAGAATGCCGGTTGCCGGTATCATTCTGAACAATGAGGACAGGCCGGGTGCCTCCCTGCTCGCTGCCCACCACCGGCGACAAATCGGCGTAAAATATGTCGCCGCGTTTCACTGATGTTTCGTTCATTGTCTTCACGCTCCGTGCATAATTCCCAGCGCTACCGTATGAGATCCATATGTAACGCGGTTAGGAATATTCTCCCACGGATCCATGGATTTTATACGGTCTTGCCTGCAAAACATCCTATGCACGGCTTCCGCGGAATGCTACACGATTGTCCAATTTGTGACGCTCAGCGACAGAATGCGTCTGCCGTCATAGAGGATCTCTCCCCGTACAGGGACATTGTCCCCATTCAGCCAAATATCCAAATGCAGAGCGTCCTCCTGATAGCTGTCATCTATGGACAGCCGCAGCAGTTCTCCTTCTCTCCCCGCAGCGGTTATATATCCGCTGCGTAGCGTTTTGAGAAATACCCACGGTGCCATTACCGGGGTGATCTGCTCGTCCGCCATCAACGGAAATTCCAGGGCGGTGTCACCGAAGGTCAGCTTTCCGCCGGCAGCGGAAACAACGCCGGTAACGCCGGCAATGGTTTCCGGCTCCGACACGGTAAAGTCCAAATCCCCCATTTCGTTGCCCTGGCAGGACATCCCAAACTGGTACAGCTTATCCCCATAGTCCGCGGTGACCTGGACATCAAACTCACACGAAGACGCCTTCAGGATCTCTCCCCGCAGCGCCATAGCCCGTTCCATCTCCTCCGAGGCGTCGGAACACCCGGTCAGCACACACCCAAGGATCATCAGCAGCAGCAGTCCGGCTTTTTTCAAGAAAGCTCCCCCATTCCGCCGCCTCCGGCGGCACAGTATGACTCCCCCGGCCCCTATTTCAGAAGCCGCGGAAGGCGGGAAAGCATGTCCGTAGGCAGCATGGCATACTGGCCCAGCTCCCGGGCGCACAGATCCCCGGCCGCCCCATGGAGCCATACACCGCAGGCCGCGGCGTCCAAGGGCTTCAGTCCCTGGCCCAGCAGACCGACGATCATCCCCGCCAGCACATCGCCGCTACCGCCGGTGGCCATCCCCGGATTGCCGGTAGTGTTGCGGTAGACGGTATGCCCGTCGGTAACGCAGGTGTCATGTCCCTTGAGCACCAGGATGCAGTTCCACTGCCGGGCATACAGTCCGGCGCTGGAAGGGCGATCCTTGCCAATCCTGCCCCCGAAGCGGACAAACTCCCCCTCATGGGGCGTCAGGATGGTTGGGTACTGCCTTCCCCGCAGAACATCCTTATGCGCCGAAAGCACATTTATGCCATCGGCATCCAAAACCACAGGACATTTTGCCTGCTTCAAAACCGTCTGCACCACAGAGCGCACACCATCCGACTGTCCCAGGCCGCAGCCGATCAACACGGCGTCTGTCCGTTCCAGTCGCCGGGATATTTCCACCGCGGCAGACGCGTCCAGCATTCCCCCCTGGTCAGGAAGGGGAAATACCACCGGTTCATGGAGCTTCACCGCCTCGATGGCGTAGATGCTCTCCGGCACCCCCAGATAAACCAGTCCCGCGCCGCAGCGCAGCGCGCCCATGGCCGCAAGGTATGCCGCTCCGGTAAAGCCCCGGCTGCCGCACAGGAGCAGGAGCCGCCCGAAATCGCCCTTGTGTCCCGTGGCCTTTCGCTCCGGCAGCAGGTCAAGGACGCTTTGGTGATCCAGCAGTTTTCTATCCATTCGGTTCCTCCCAGGGCGCTCGCCGCGTTAAAGGTGATACAGCTCGGTATATTTCTTGGTCAGATAATCGGTATAGTATTTCGCGTCGAACGGCCCGCAGACCTGGGTAAACAGCTCACCCGGCTTCATAAAGCTGGCGTGGCGATGGATCTTCTCTCGAAGCCAGCCGGTGACCTTGCTCAGATCCCCCTTCGCCACGTCCTGCCAGATATCCCCAAGCTGTCCTTCCATGACGCTCAGAATCTGTGGGCCGTAGGCGCTGCCCAGAGCGTAGGAGGGGAAGTAACCGATGCTGCCGCCGCTCCAATGGCTGTCCTGAAGACAGCCCTCCCGGTCGTTGGGGACTTCTACGCCCAGATACGCCTGGTAGAGCTGGTTCCACCGCTGGGGAATGTCCTTGACAGCCAGTTCATCGGCCATGAGCTGCTTTTCGATCTCGTAGCGCACCATGACATGCAGGGCGTAGGTAAGTTCGTCAGCCTCGGTGCGGATTAAGGAAGGCTGGGCCTTGTTGATGGCCCGGTAAAACATTTCCTCATCCACATCCGCCAGCTGCTCCGGGAACAGCTCCTTGGTTTTGGGAAAAATCGCATGGACAAAGGCTCTGCTTCTGCCAATGATGTTCTCATAGAAGCGGCTCTGGCTTTCATGGATTCCCATGGAAACGCCGCCGGACAGAACGGTATCGTTGTAGCAGTCCGCGGCCCCCAATTCATACAAGGCATGACCGCCCTCATGGATCACAGAGAACATGGAGGAAACCAGGTTGTCTTCATAATAATGGGTAGTGATCCGCACGTCCTGATTCCTGAAATTGGTGGTATAGGGATGCTCCGTTTCAGCGATGCCGCAGTGCCTGCGATCGATGCCCATGACCTCCATCAGATAGTCAGAGAAGACCCGCTGCCGCTCCACGGGATAATGCCGGTACAGAAAGCCGTCATCCATGGGCCGGGCCTTGGACAACTTTTCCAAAAGCGGGACGATTGCCTTTCGCAGCTGGTCGAAGAACGCGTCCAGGGTCTGCATATTCAACCCTTCCTCATACTCGTTCAGCAGGGCGTCATAGGGCGCCATCTGAGGCTGGTAATAGCCGGCAAACTTCTTGTTGTAGGACACGATCTTCTCCAGATACGGGGCAAAGGAAGGGAAATCATTCTGATTTTTAGCCTTCTGCCAGACATTCTGCGCATCGTTGATCAGCACGGTGTAGGCAACATATTCCTCCTGGGGAAACCGGTGCATCCGGTCATAGTCTTTGCGGATCACCTCCACCTGCCGCTTCACCTGGGGAGACAGTTCGTCCCGATTCGCTTCCAGGCAGGAAAGCATTCCTTCCAGTCCAGGATCGGAAGTCAGCTCATACACCTTCTGGGACAACACCTCCATGGTTCTGCCCCGCCCCTCCCAGGTATCGCTGGGGGCAGCCGTGGTGGCGTCTAAGTACAGCACGCCTATGGCATGTTGATAGGCGGACAAGGTACGCTGGTACTGCTCCAGCTGTTCCAGGGCCTTGGACACATCATTCATAACGTACACGCTCCTTTATCGAATCTATTTTATACCATAGCATGACGAACTTTTTTCGTCAAGTACCTTCCCCGGGGTTAAAAAACACTTGCATATTTTTCGGGAATGTGTTAGGATAACGAAGATATGATAAAAGCAAAGATCGGGCTGCCTGGTATTGGTTTGACCACATACAGCGAGAGCGGGATGGTGTGAGCCGCTTGGGTGCAATGCAGGGCTTTCTCCCGGGAGCTGCCGCCTGAAGGACAAGTAGGGACGGACGGTTGACCTCGTTAGCGGTCTTGGATGTGTCAGCATCCGAAAAGCGCGCTCATTATCGGCGAATTGCGGGTGGTACCGCGGAAGGCATGCCTTTCGTCCCGCTGTTCGGTGAAATGGGCTTTTTTTATTGAAAAAGTTATCCTTTAGGAGGAATCAACATGAAAGAACAACTTGAGCAGATCAAAAGCAGCGCTCTGGCTTCTCTGGAAGCCGCTTCCACCTCTGCCGCGCTGGAAGACCTGCGGGTAAAGCTTCTGGGCAAGAAGGGCGCGCTCACCGCCGTTCTGAAGCAGATGGGCAAACTCTCCCCAGAGGAGCGGCCAGTAATGGGCCAGCTGGCAAACTCCGTCCGGGCTTCCATTGAGGAAAAGCTGGAACAGCGCAAAGCCGCCATCAACGCCGCCGCCCTGGAGGCCAAGCTTGCCGCGGAAGCCATCGACGTCACCATCCCCGGCGACGAAGTATCTCTGGGCCATCAGCATCCCATGAATCAGGTGCTTCAGCAAATCAAGGATATCTTTGTGGGCCTGGGCTATCAGGTGGTGGACGGCCCGGAAGTGGAGCTGGCAAGCTACAACTTCACCCGTTTGAACATTGAAGAAGGCCATCCCTCCCGGGACCGCTCCGACACCTTCTACTTTACCGACGACAACAGCGTTCTGCTGCGAACCCAGACCAGCCCCATGCAGATCCGCTACATGGAAAATCACACCCCTCCCCTGTGCATGCTGGCGCCCGGCCGGGTATTCCGCAAAGATGAAGCCGACGCCACCCACTCCCCCATGTTCCATCAGATTGAAGGCCTGGTGGTGGACGAAAACATCACCATGGGCGATCTGAAGGGAGCCTTGATCACCATGATGCGCAAGATCTACGGGGAGGAATCCGTTATGCGGTTCCGTCCCCATCACTTCCCCTTCACCGAGCCCAGCTGCGAAATGGATATGCAGTGCCACAAATGCCACGGCACCGGCGAAATCGACGGTCAGGTCTGTTCCACCTGCCATGGTGAGGGTTGGATCGAGCTGCTGGGCGCAGGCATGGTGCATCCGGAGGTGCTGAGAAACTGCGGCATCGATCCGGAGAAATATTCCGGCTTTGCCTTCGGTATGGGCCTGGAGCGTATGGCCATGGGCCGGTTGAAGATCAATGACCTGCGGCTGATCTTTGACAATGACGTGCGGTTCCTGAACCAGTTCTAAGGAGGAAGACAATATGAAGCTCAACAGAAAATGGCTCAATGAGGAGTTTGTAGATCTCAGCCATGTCTCTGACAAGGAATTCGTGGAAACACTGACCCTGTTCGGTCAGAAGGTGGAAACTTATGAGCGGATGGACGCACAGATCAAAAACGTGGTGGTGGGCAAAGTCGTTTCCATTGTCCGTCATCAGAACTCCGATCATATGTGGGTGTGCCAGGTAGACGTGGGACAGGAGGAGCCTGTCCAGATCGTCACTGGCGCCCAGAACGTCCACGAAGGGGATCTGGTTCCCACCGCTGTGCACAATTCCTGGCTCCCCGGCGGCGTTCACATCACCAAGGGCAAGCTCCGGGGCGAGCAGTCCAACGGTATGCTCTGCTCCTTCGCGGAGCTGGGCCTGACCCAGAACGATCTTCCCGGCGCCTATGCCGACGGCATTTGGATCCTGAACGACGAAGACTGCAAACCCGGCGACGACATCAACCTGGTCATCGGCAACGACGATACCGTGGTGGATTTTGAGATCACCAACAACCGGCCTGACTGCTATTCCATCATCGGCCTGGCCCGGGAGGCAGCTGCCGCCTTCGGCAAGGAAATGAAGCACCACGAGCCTGTGGTCAAGGGCAGCGACGCCGGGGATATCTACAGCTATCTGGATGTGGAGGTTCCTGCGGTGCAGCTGTGCAACCGCTATTCCTCCCGGATGGTGGCAAATGTGAAGGTCGGCCCCTCCCCTAAGTGGCTGCGGCAGCGGCTGCGTGCCAACGGTGTGCGCCCCATCAATAACATCGTAGACATCACCAACTACGTGATGCTGGAATACGGTCAGCCGATGCACGCCTTTGACTATCGCTACGTTTCCTCAGGCAAGATCGTGGTGCGGGAAGCCGAGGAGGGTGAAACGCTGGTGACCCTGGACGGCAACGTCCGGAATCTGAAGGCCGGTATGCTGGTCATTGCCGATGACAATAAGCCCATCGGTCTTGCGGGCATCATGGGCGGCGAAAACTCCGAGATCGTGGACGACACCACCATGGTGGTCTTTGAATCCGCCAACTTCAACGGCACTTCCATTCGCCAGACCGCTCTGGCCCTGGGCATGCGCACCGAGGCTTCCGGCAAGTTCGAGAAGAACTTGGATCCCATGATGACCATTCCCGCCGTACAGCGGGCCTGCGAGCTGGTGGAGCTGCTGGACTGCGGCGATGTACTGGGCGGCGCCATTGACGTAATCAACCACGTCCCCGAAGAAAAATCCCTGCCCCTGGAGTGTGACAAGATCAACCGTCTTCTGGGTACGAACATCTCCCGGGAGGAAATGGTTCGCTATCTGACTCTGTTGGAGATCCCGGTGGAGGGCGATACCATCCATATCCCCTCCTTCCGCCCGGATCTGAACCTGATGGCGGACATTGCCGAGGAGATCGGCCGCTCTTACGGCTACAACGAGATCCCCACCACCGCGTTTAAGACCTCCACCCAGGGCGGCTACAGCGCGGATATGAAGCTGGAGACAAAGGCCGGCGTCCTGTGCCGGAGCCTGGGCTACAGCGAGATCATCACCTATTCCTTCGTCTCCCCCACCGTCTTCGATCAGATCCGGCTCAACGCCGATTCTCCCCTGCGCAACGCGCTGAAGATCCAAAATCCTCTGGGCGAGGATACCTCCATCATGCGAACCATCGCCCTGCCCTCCATGCTGGAGATCCTCTCCAGAAACAACGCCTACCACAACAAAGCTGTGAAGCTCTATGAGCTTGCCAAAATCTATCTGCCCGTCCCCGGTCAGGCATTGCCCGAGGAGCCGAAGATGCTGCTCCTGGGCACCTACGGCACCGACGAAACCTTCTTCACCCTGAAAGGCGAGCTGGAGGCCATCTTTGCCAGTCTGCGGCTGAAGAAGTCCGGCTATACCGCAGTAACGGACAATCCCAGCTATCACCCCGGACGCTGCGCCCGGATCACCATCGACGGTGCGGACGTTGGCGTCATGGGCCAGGTGCACCCCCTGGTTGCCAAAAACTATGGCATGGATATGGACGTCTACTGCGCCGAGATCAACTTCACCAAGCTGCTGGACGGCCTGCTCCCGGACGTGACCTACACTCCCCTGCCTAAGTATCCCACCGTGTGGCGGGATCTGTCCCTGATCTGCGGCGAGGAGACCACCGTTGCCCAGATAGAGGATGTGATCACAGCTGCCGCCGGCAAATTGCTGCGCAGTGTGAAGCTGTTCGATATCTACCGCGGCGCCGGCGTCCCCCAGGGAAAAAAGAGCATGGCCTTCACCCTGGAGCTCAGAGCCGATGACCGCACGTTAACCGATTCCGATTCCGAAGCCGTCACCGCAAAGGTTCTCACCGCCCTGAAGGAACGGCTGGACACGGTTCTCCGCTGATCTATGTTATGGAAACTTATTAGATGATTTTAGCTGACTTTTTCCGGAAATAAGCAAGAATTAACAAAAAAATCCTGCTTAAGCTCTTTACAGCAGGACTTGTTTCGGTTATAATGACAGCATTCTAATTGCAAGGAGGCTGAATACCATGATGGATCAGAGCACCCAAAAATTCACCGTAGCCAACGAGGACACAGAGAGTATGCGTCGTATTCTCCGGACTGTGTATGAGGCCTTGACCGAAAAAGGTTACAATCCCATCAACCAGATCGTCGGCTACCTCCTGACGGAGGATCCGACCTACATCACCAACTACAACGGCGCCCGGAGCATGATCTGCAAAATCGATCGGGACGAGCTGTTGCAGGTGTTGATCCGGGACTACCTGTTCGAGAAGAACTGACCCAAAGCCAAGAGGCTTTTGCTCGCGCAAAGGCCTCTTGTTTTTTGACAGCCGGCACAGACCGTCCCAGGCTCTGCGCCGCTGTCCGCGAACCTTGCCAATTTCATAGGTTTCCTCCGTCGTTCCTTTTCATCCTCTTTTCAGAAAATGTTGGTAATTTCCGGCATTCCACCCCGTTTAGCACAGAATATACTTGACATTTTTGTAACAATGTGTTACAATCTGTTTACATTTTGTTTAGGAGGTATTTTTATGGCTGATGAACAATCTGTTCTCATGTATAAAGGCCATCCGTTGATGCGCAAAGATAACCTTGTGTACTACGGCTCCATGGCTGACAGTCACATCGTCATGCTCCAGATCCTGGAGACGAAAAAGATGGGCGAGATCGACCTTGCGACCCGCGTTTCTGTTCAGCTTCAGCTGACCGACCCCACCGCCAAGAGCAGGGATCGTATTGTAAAGAAAAGCGAAAAGGACGGCTTCTACACCGCTCTGGATCTGGGCTGTGTCTGGCTGGAACGCGCTTTGGCAGGTAAATAAAGAAACCTGCCTCTTTTCAGGCAGCTCCAAATAAATAAAAGGGAGCTGCCTTACCAACGACGGAGGCAAACATATGAATTCCATTAGAAGACTGTTCACCCTGACCGCAGCGACGATTCTTTCCGTCGCCGCCATGATCATTCCGGCATCCGCCGCGGGCACTACCATGTACGGCATCGGCTTTGTGGATGCCTCGTCCCTGCGGCTTCGAAGCGCTCCCAGTACCAGCGCTTCCACCATAGCCATGGCCTCCGACGACGAATGTGTCGTTGCCGTCAGCAAAGAAGGCCAGTGGTATAAGGTAATCTACAACCTTCAGGAAGGCTACATGCACGAAGACTATTTGGATGTGCTTACCAGGGAAAACGCGGAGCTGGGTTATGGAAAAGTCACCGGAAGCGGCGTCAATCTCCGTTCCGGCCCTTCCACCTCCCACAGCCGCGTGGCCCAGGCCGCTCTAGGGGATATGTGCTACATCATTGGCATCAACAACGGCTGGTACAAGGTCATCTACGGCAGTAAAATCTGCTATATCCGCAGTGACTTTCTGGAGCTGACGGAGATCCCTTATGAAAACCAGGCGTCCGCCAACTCCCCCAAGTTCTTCCGCCGCGGCAAATCCACCGGTGTCGCCCCCAGCGCGGCAGCTCTGAACGGCGCCGATTCCTCCGGCTCCGGGGAGTCCTCCCCAGGCGCCACCGGCGCTGAGATCCTTGCGGAAGCGCAGAAGTATTTGGGCGTCCGTTATGTGTACGGCGGTTCCTCCCCCAGTGGTTTTGACTGTTCCGGTTTCGTTTACTACGTACTGAACCAGGTGGGCTACGCGCCCTCCCGGGCAATCTCCGGACAGTACAAGCTGGGCATGTCCGTGGAAAAATCCGATTTGCAGCCGGGTGATATCGTCTTCTTTGCCAATACATATACCAGCGGTCTTTCCCACGTGGGCATCTACGCCGGTAACGGCCAGTTTATTCACGCGCCCAATTCCCGCTCCACGGTATCCTATTCGGATCTGACCAGCGGCTACTGGGCCAACCACTACTATGGCGCAAGAAGAATGGGCTGAGGAACCTTTTGGGAAATCATCCGCAGCCGCGCCATACGATCCGGTGCTCAGCCCCAGACCATTGCTTCCAAGATTCCTTCGCAAACACACATCGGTCAACCCCTTTCGGAGCTGACCGATGTGTTTTTTTCGCGGCGTTTCCTCTCCGACACGATGAAAAAAGCCCAGCATGCGCTGGACTTTTCCGACAGTCTGACCAGCCGTCAATGTAACGGATGGTTTTTAGATTGGCTACATTTCCTGCCTTCCTTCCAGCGCCCGGGATAGGGTCACCTCGTCGGCATATTCCAGTTGGCTGCCCACGGGAATGCCGTAGGCCAAACGGGTCACCTTGACCTCCATAGGGCGCAGCAAACGGCAAATATACATAGCTGTGGCCTCGCCCTCGGTATCCGGGTTGGTGGCCATAATCACTTCCCGGACTTCCCCGGAGGCAACCCGGTGCAGAAGCTCCTTGATGCGGATATTGTCCTGGGTCACATGGTTCAGAGGCGAGATCACACCGTGGAGCACATGGTAGACCCCCCGGTACTCCCGGGAACGCTCCATGGCGATTACATCCCTGGGCTCCGCCACCACACAAATGACCCCTTGATCCCGGGTATCATCATCACAGATGGGGCACAGCTCCCGATCCGTCAAATTCTGACACCGGGGGCAGGTATGTACCTGATTCTTAGCCTTCAGAATGGACGAGGCGAAGTCTTCCGCTTCCTCCATGGGCAGGCTCAGCACATAAAATGCCAGGCGCTGGGCCGTCTTGCCGCCGATGCCGGGAAGACGGGCAAAGTGATCGGCAAGATCCTGCAGCGCCGCGGGAAAAAACTGCATGACGCCTCCTTAAAACAGGCCGCCCAGGTTCAGGCCGCCGGTCAGACGGGACATATTATCGGCAGCTTCCGCGTCAGCGGCGCGGGTAGCCTCATTCACCGCAGCGATGATCATATCCTGGAGCATTTCCACATCATCAGGATCCACCGCCTCCGGATTGATCTGAAGACTTACCAACTCATGCTTGCCGTTGACCGTGGCCGCCACCATACCGCCGCCGGCCTGGGCGGTGAAGGTCTTCGCCTCCTGCTCTTGCTGCATCCGCAGCATCTGCTGCTGCATCTTCTGGGCCTGCTTCATCATCGCGGCCTGGTTCATTCCACCGGGCATTCCCCGAAATCCACCTTTTGCCATATCGCATTCTCCTGTTCTTAAGAATTTTTGATTTTAATAATATCACTGTGTGCTCTGCCGAAATGCATCAACTGTTCCATCCTGGGATCCCCGGCCGGTCTGGCAGAGCGGTCGATCACCTTGACCCGTACAGGCCGTCCCAAAATGGCGGCTGCCTTCCGGGAAACCACCTCCAGAATATCCGGCTTGTCAATGGTTTCCGCGACGAAGGTATTGCCGCACATCAGCCGCAGATCTCCCTCCGTAAGGGAAGGCTGCACCGGCGCGCTGGGCCCGGAGGAAAAGAAGCCGAAGGCCGGTGGCTTTACCTCCTTGCGCACAGCGCCGCACAGCTCAGCCCAGAAGCCCGCAGGCGGCTCCATCGGTCTTGGCGTCGGCGCTGCTGCCACAGGCGGCGCGTCCTCATCGGAAGGCGGCGGAGGCAGCTCCTCAGCGTCCTCAGCCTGAGCGGCGGTCGGACTTGGACTGGGGGCCTGCACGAAGGCGCCGGTTTTGATCTGGTCTTCCAGCCGGGTCAATCTGGCGTTAATGGCTTCCGGATCCAGGCTCAGCTCCGGCTGGCACATCTGCAAAATGCATAGTTCCCCATCCATCCGGCGGCTGGAGCTACGGGTAAACCCGGACAATGTGCTTTGCAGCAGTCCCATCATGCGAATCAGTTCCCCGGTGCTCAGGGCCTTCGCCATGGTCAGCGTCTCCTGATCCGAAGCCACACCGGAGAGCATGGCAATCCCCGCTCCTCCGGCAGTTTTCATCACCAACAGATCACGGCTCAAACACGCCAGTTCATCCAGCATGGCGCCTAGATCCTTCCCCTGGGCATACAGTTTGTTGAACAGATCCAGGGCGCTCCTGGAATCGTGGGCGGCGATATATCCCATCAATTCACCGCATTTGCGTTCGCCGGCGATCCCCAGACAGTCATAGACACGCTCCGCGGTCAGCTCGCCGACAGTGGCGGACGCGCACTGATCCAGCAGGCTCAGGCCGTCGCGCATAGCGCCGTCGGCAAGGCGGGCAAGCACCCGGGCGGCGCCGGCATCCAGGTCGATGTTTTCCTGATAAGCCACGTATTGTAGCCTTGCGGCAATGTCCTCCTGGCTGATCCGCCGGAAGGAAAACCGCTGGCACCGGGACAAGATGGTGGCTGGAACCTTATGCAGCTCCGTCGTAGCCAAAATAAACAGCAGATGCTCCGGCGGCTCCTCAACGATTTTCAGCAGGGCGTTGAAAGCCGAGATGGAGAGCATGTGCACCTCGTCAATAATGTACACCCGCATTTTCACCTGGGCCGGTGAATAAATGGCGTCGTCCCGAAGATCCCGGACATTGTCCACACCGTTGTTGGAGGCGGCGTCGATCTCCAGCACGTCCATGCAGGAGCCGGAATCAATGGCCTGACAGGCGGCGCACCGGTTGCAGGGATTGCCATCTGTAGGCGCAAGGCAGTTGACCGCCTTTGCCAGGATCTTGGCGCAGCTGGTCTTGCCCGTGCCCCGGGAGCCGGTGAACAAATAGGCATGGCTCAGCTTTCCGGTGGTGACCTGGGTTTTCAAGGTCTGGGTCACAGCCGTCTGCCCCGAAACATCATCAAAGGTTTGAGGGCGGTATTTCCGATAGAGAGCTTGATACGCGGACATATCCGTCCTCCTTTCCGTATCGCAGGGCAAAGACAGACCCGGCTTATAACAAGATCGCACACCCACATTTGAACGGAAGGCATATCCGCTACAAGCGCAGTTGGCTCAAGAACGGCAACCCCGCGGCACACGAGAAGATCCGCTTAATGCTGCTTGGTTCCCCACCTGACATGGTTCACGGGATCTCGTTGCGCAAGACCGATCTCTCAACACCACTTACGCATGTCAGACAATTTGCGCTTCCATCCGGGTGTGGGAATTCATCCCTGCTATAGCGGATTGCAGGTATAGGGCACCGCTATCTCCCCGACTAGTGCGACCTTGTTATAAGCCGGTCAGTCTTATTACAAGTTTTATTTAATTGCTCAGGCCAGCTTGGACTCAATAAAGTCAGCCAGTTCCTGGAAGTTGGTAATCTTCTGATCCTCCATCTCCAGCTCCACACCCAGCTCCGTCTCCAGATCCATGATCATTTCCACCACGTCCAGAGAATCAATGCCCAGGCTCTCAAACGTAGAATCCGGTGTGATCTCAGAGGCATCCAGTTCCAACTGCTTGGCAGCGTAGTTTACAAGTTTCTCGTACATAGGTTAGACCTCCTGATAATCATCTGTAAAGCGCTATCCTCAATTTATTCTAGTACAGCTTCCCGTTTTTGTCAATGGCGGATTTCAGTGGCTGCGGCGGCATTCCCCGCGGCGTAGGCGCTGGCCCAGGCAATTTGCAAATTGAACCCGCCGGTATAGGCGTCACAGTCCAGGATCTCACCGGCGAAGAACAGCCCCTCCACCTTCTTGGAGGCCATGGTCTTGGGATCGATCTCCGAAACCTTTACCCCGCCGCTGGTAATGATGGCCTCCGCCACCGGTCGCTTGCCTGTGATATCGATGGAGAAGCCCTTAAGCAGCTCCACCATGGCCCGCCGTTTTTCCCGGGTCAGGGCGTTGGCCAGGAGGGCCGGATCAATATTCAGACGGCGCAAAACCACCGGGATCATAGACCGGGGCAGCAGATCTGTCAGAGCGTTTTCCATACCGCGATTCTGATACATGGCAAGATCCCGGCAGAGCCGGTCGTAAAGCTTTCCTTCCTCCAGGGCCGGTTTCAGATCCAGAATCAGGCGGCACCCCTCCCCTTTCAAATGGCAGCTGGCGCTGAGAACCGTAGGTCCGGACACCCCAAAGTGGGTAAACAGCAGCTCTCCAAAGTCCCGGTAGAGGATCTTCCCCTTGGCATTTACCAGCTTGACTCCCACGTTGCGCAGGGAAAGCCCCTGCATTTCCGGGCAGTCCGATCCCTGGGCCTCCAGAGGCACCAGACTGCCCTCCGGCGCTATAATGGTATGTCCCAACTCCGAGGCCATGCGGTAGCCGTCGCCGGTGGAGCCGGTGGTGGGATAGGATACCCCGCCTGTGGCCAGAATGACCCAGTCCGCGCGGATCTGACCCTCCTGGATCTGTACGCCCACAGCATGCCCGTCTTTTTCAAGAATATGCTGGACACGGGCAGTTTTCACCGTCACGCCCCATTGGCGCAATTCCGTTTGCAGACACTCCAAAATGGAAGCCGCCCGATCGCTCACCGGAAAGACCCGGTTGCCCCGTTCCGTTTTCAGCGGGCAGCCCCGTTCCTCAAAGAACGCCTTCACCCGTTCCGGAGGAAACGCGGTCACAGCGCTGTAAAGGAAGCGCCCGTTCCTGGGTACATTTTGCAGGATATCCTGGGCTGCGCAGTCATTTGTCACATTGCAGCGTCCCTTCCCGGTGATGAGCAGTTTCTTGCCCAGCCGGGGGTTGCGCTCCAGCAGCAGGACACGGCTTCCGCGCCGGGCTGCGGTGATGGCGGCAAACATTCCCGCCGGGCCGCCGCCGATCACGATCCCGTCAAAGTCTTTCATCTCTCGACCTGCTTTTCATAAACGTCGTATTCATCCCAGATCCGCTCCAGATTGGCAAAGGTTCTGGACAGTTCCTGTTCCCGCTTGGACGCAACCGCGACGATCAGAGCATTGACGATGCTCAGCGGCGCAACCAGCGAATCCACCAGGGAGACCATGTCGCTTTTGGCAATGAGCACATGATCGCTGTTGCTCCCCAACGGGGAGAGCTTGCTGTCGGTAAGGCCGATCACCGTGGCTCCGGCGGAGCGGCAGTATTGCGCGCCCTTGGTGGTTGACGCGGAATACCTGGGGAAGGAGAAGGCGATGACCGTGTCCTCACCGTTGACGCCCACGATCTTCTCGAACATCTCCCCTGTGCTGAAACCGGTGATCACATGGACATTATTGAACATATAGTTCAGATAATACCCTAAAAAGTTGGCCAAAGGCGCCACAGAGCGAACGCCCAGAATATAGACCCGCTTCGCCCGGATGATGGCGTTCACTGCCGCCTGGAACTCGTCCCGATCCAGAATTTCCTCCGTCTGGCGAAGCTTCTCCATATCCGAATGCACAACCATGGATACCACATCCTGACCTCCCAGGCGGTTGCTGGCCACCTCGATGCGCTGCACCGAGGTCAACCGGTTGAGCACCATTTCCTGCATTGCCTTCTGCATGCTGGGGTAACCGTCAAAGCCCAGATCCACCGCAAAGCGAACCACGGTGGATTCCGACACACCGGCGGTTTTTCCCAGGCGGTTGGCAGTCATAAAGGCCGCCTTGTCATAGTTTTCCCGAATGTACTGGGCGATCCGCCGCTGCCCCTTGGAAAAGGACGGCTCCTTCTCCTGTAGAATTGCCAATATGTCATAGCTCATAGCTGTCTCTCCATAGATACGGTTGTAAAATGTAAAAACTATAGTAGCAAAAAAAACGCATTTTTGCAAGAGGCAGCCGCGAATCCTTCAAAATTTTTCATTCCGCCGACCCGATCAAAGACCGCACCTCGTCTTCTGACAGATAGCGCCATTGCCCGGCAGCCAGGTCACCCAAAGCAAGACTCCCTTCCCGGATCCGTTTCAGCCGGATGCAGCGCAACCCCGCCGCCTGACACATGCGGCGCACTTGCCGGTTTCTGCCCTCATGGATGGTGACCCGAAACAGCGCCCTGTCTCCCCGGACGTTCACAAGCGTGACCTTGGGCGGACGAATGGCGTAGCCATCCAAAACAACGGGCCTGCGAAGCAGGTCTTCTCTGCCGGACTGATAGCCGGTGACCCAAACCTCATAGTCCTTTTCCACCTGGTGGCTGGGGTGTGCCACGCGATTGGCAAATGCTCCGTCATTGGTAAACAGAAGCAGGCCCTCCGAGTCCATATCCAACCGCCCCACCGGGTAGACCCGCACACCGCATCCCGATACCAATTGGGCGGCATTGGGGCGTCCTTTTTCATCGGAAAGGGTGGTTACATATCCCCTTGGTTTATGCAGCAGGATGTAGACGAGCTTTTCCGGCCCGGGCAATGGTCTGCCATCCACCAAAATGATATCCCGCTGCGGATCCGCAGCGTCGCCCAGGGAGGCTGTAGCGCCGTTGACCGTCACAAGGCCCTTTTCGATCAGCTCCTCAGCCTTCCGCCGGGAAGCCACTCCCCGGGCGGACAGGATCTTTTGCAGGCGTTCTTCCATCCTGATTCCCTCCTTCTAACCATGCGTGGCCGGGGCGAATCCCCCGGTCATTTGGGAAAGAGCTTCTGCCAGAAGCTTCTTTCTTCCGCAGGCGTTTGCTCAATGGTGGCGCCGAACACCACAGGAAACCTTCCCACGGCTTTCCCCTGGATCAGCACGTAGGCATAGCCCGCATCCGTACCTTCCACCACCGGAGCGTAGACAAATCCCATCCCCGGCAGAGCCAGCTGTGGCTGCTCCTCCGGCGCCAGCGCATAGGAAAAGTCCTCTGCCGCCAATACCCCCACCTTTTGATTTTGGCCGCCTGCGACCTCCAGCACACCTACCCGCTCCCCGGCGGCAACCACCTGCCGGATGGAAAAGCGGGAGAAGCCTTCCTCCAGCAGCGCCTGGTGATCCCGCCAGTCGTCAGGGTCGTCGATGGTCACAGCGATCAAGCGGCGGCCGTCCCGGGTGGCGCTGGAGACAAGGATCCGTCCGGCAGCTTTGGTGTAGCCGGTCTTCACCCCGTCGGCTCCCTCCACCCGCCAAAGAAGCTTGTTGTGATTGGTCAGGTATCTTTGTCCTACCCGGACGTTTTTGGTGGACACCGTCTTGTAAAAAACGGGGTTTTCCATGGCATAGGCAGCCAGCTTCCCAAGATCCTCCGCAGTGGAATAGTGACCGGGGCTGTCAAGACCGTTGGGATTTTCAAAGTGCGTCCCGTCCAATCCCAGGATCCTGGCTTTATCATTCATCATCTCCGCGAACCCTTCCACCGTCCCGCCGCAGTAGATGGCCAGCGCCACCGCCGCGTCGTTTCCGGAGGAAAGCATCAGCCCGTACAAAAGCTCCTGAAGCGTCAGAACCTCGCCCTCCTGCAGATACATGGAGGATCCTTCGATCCCCACCGCTTCCTTGGGGATACGCATCCGGTCAAGAACGTTGCACTGCTCACAGACGATCAGCGCCGTCATGATTTTCGTGGTACTGGCGATGAGGCTGCGCTGATCCGGCTCCCGTTCAAACAGCACCCGGCCGCTGACCGCGTCCAGAACATATGCTCTGCGGGCGCTGACTGCCCCCGCCGACAGGGGCAAAAGGAAAACGGCGGCCAGTAAAGCAGCCGCCGTTCCGGCAAAAATTCGTTTCATGTTTCTCACCCAAGGATATTGTATCCAATGGTCAGAAAATCATTCCCGTTTCCGCCGGGAATCTACCGGCGCGGTTATTTGTCTTGGTTTTTGCTGTCAAAAAACGCGCTGATTTTTTCCAGGGTATCGGGTACCATCTCCACGATGCGGTCGGCGGTGGTGCTGGCCGGCTCCGGAACGGCCAGCATCCGAACGGTACCATCCTTAATGACCAGGAAGCAGATTGGCGTAACCTTAACGCCGCCGCCGACGCCGCCGCCGAAGGGTGTATCCCCTCCCGTTTTGCCGGCGGCAAAGTCCGAGCCGCCGCCGCCGAAGCCTACGCTGACCCGGCTGACAGGAATGATGGTCACGCCGTCGGGCGTCTGGATCGGCTCCCCGATCACGGAGTTCACATCCACCAGCTCGCGGATCTTCTGAATGGTATTTTCCAACATGTTGGGAAGTTTCTGGCTCATGTAACAGCACCGCCTTTTCTCATTTTCAAAATGTTCCAATATTCTCGCAGTGCCCGCAAACCGTAGACAACGGTCAGGAGCACCAGTCTGCCCAAGGAGATGATCACCACCACATGGGCCCGGATCCGGCTCTCAGAAGCGGTAAAGTCGCAATTGATCCGGATATCCCGTTTTTTGATCGTCAGCATCCGTTCCAGCTGGGGCAGCAGGTTCCCCACAGCAGCCCAAGCCCTGCCATATTGCACCCCAAGGTCGCAAGGATCGGCGCCTGCCAACACCAGCTCACATTCCAGGGTCTTTACCACCAGCCTTCTGTGAAGATGACCGAGGAAATCCAGGGCGATCTTTCCTAACGGAAGGAAGTCCTTCAGGCTCCCGTCGGCCTTGGCCGGAGCACGGGAGGCCCGGTCTGGCTGCCGGGGCTGGGGCGCGTCTTCCTGCGCTGTTTTGGAGCCGCTCTCCTGGGCAGGCTCCGGCGTTTGCTCCCCCTTCTGTTTTGCAAGACGAGGGTACAGAAGGATCCGGGCAGGGCCGATCCGGGCTGCCGCGCGGGTTCCTTCCGCGCCGTATGTTCCCTCTATGCCGATGGGGATCGCTCCCAGCAGCGCAATCACCCCCAAAGCGATCAGCCATCCCATTTAGCTTTCCTCCGCCGGCTGCTCCTGGGGAAGCTCCACAGGCTCACCAAAGGATATTTTCTCAATGGACGGCAATTCCTCCAGGGAACTCAATCCAAATGTCCGTAGAAAGTCCGCGGTGGTTCTGTATTGAATGGGGCGGCCGGGAACATTCAGCCGTCCCGCCTCCTCGATCAGCTTCTTATTCAACAGCGCGGCCACAGAATAGGCGCTATCTACGCCGCGGATCTGCTCTACCATGGCCTTGGTAGCGGGCTGATAATAGGCAATGATGGTCAATGTCTCCAACTGAGAGGAGGACAGCTTTGGCGGCTTTCTGGTTTCCAGCGCCTTGGTTACATACTCCGCCATTTCCCCCGAGGACACCATTTGGTATCCTTTTTCCAGTTTCAGGATCCGAATGCCCCGGCGTTGGTAGGCATATTCATCTGCCAGCGTGTCCACGGCTTTCTCGATCTGATCCGGATCCGTCTCCAAAACCACCGCGAGGCGCTGGATCTCCATCCGTTCTCCTGCGGCAAAGAGGATAGCCTCAATGGCGCGCTGCAATTGCTCCTGTTCCATTTCAGCTCAACTCCTTTCGCTCTGATTGGGCCAAAAGACGGACATTGGGATTCTCCCCGTTCACATCGTCCTCCAGCGTCACGGAATTGGTCTTGCACAGATCCAGGATCGCCAGGAAGGTGGCGACCACCTCTGAGCGGCTCCTGTTTCCCTTGAACAGATTTTTCAGCCGCTCAACTCCCCGCAAAACCAGCAGCCGCAGCAATTGCCCCGCCTTTTTTCCCACCGGATAAGGCTCCCGACCGACGATTCCCGAGAAGTTCGCGGCAGGAGGCGGAAGCTGCCGCCGGTTTCGCTCTGAAATGGCGTCCAGCGCCCGCAGAAGATCCGCCGGGTCGTGCTGATAGCGGTAGCCCTTCTCCCGCCGCAGCGGTTCGGGATCCTTGGTAAACAGGCATCGGCCGATCTCATTGCGCGGCTCCAGCTCCGTCACTGCCAGCCGGATCTGTTCCATGGCTTCCTTGCGTTTGCGCTCAATCAGCGACTGGCGCAAAAGATCCAGCTCACTCTCCGCCTCCGCCTGCTCCGCGGCGGACAGGAGCATCTTGGTTTTAATGAGCATCAGGTGGGACGCCATAGTGATGAACTCACTGGCGATCTCCATATCCAGGCGCTTCATTTCTTCCAGATAATTCAAATATTGTTCCAAAATCGCCGTAATAGACACATCTTGGATGTCGATTTTATTTTTGCTGAGAAGTTCAAAAATAACGTCCAAAGGACCTTCAAAGTCCTCCATTATCTCGCTTTTTGTGTGGACGATGCCTTCCAGACGGTATTGGGGCTGTTCCATAGTGGTATCCTTTTCTTATGGTGCATACAATCATATCAGCAGCATTATACCATCGTTTTTCCCCCTGCGCAAGGGCCTGGAAAAAAATTGCCTTTCTTTCAGAAAATATTGCTTTTTTCGATTGGGTATGCTATCATTAGCCTAAAGGAAAAACTGGAGGGGATCGCAGTGGCTAAACGCAACCGTTACCGTGAAATGGAAAGCAACATGACAAAGGTCATCCTGGCTGACCTGGTCATCTTTATATTATATCTGGTCAGCGCCGGGAAGGATTGGCATATTGTGAAGCTGGTCACTGCCATTATTGCCATTTTGGCTTCCCTTTTATGCCTGCTGTGGCTGTATCTCACCGGAGAATTCCCCCGCAGAAGGAGCCTCTGGATGGTTACATTCTTCTTCAGCGTTGTGATCTGCGTAGCTGTGTCCCTTCTGCTGGGCTATCCCTGCCCCGCTGTTCAATAAAGCGTTCAGACAGGAAAAAGGCAAATCCAAGAATTAGAGAGAAACTTGATTCCGTTCAGGTTTCTCTCTTTTCTTATGTCCGCGCATTCGCAAAGAAAACCGCCTTTGCTACAATGTAACCGCAAGGAGTGTGCGTTAATAAACGAACGGCGGCATATGCAGCCGGGTCGGAGAGGATTTAGCATTACTCTCCCCGAAGAAGCAGCCATACAGATCGGGGTACGAGGACAGCGCACTTACTGTAGTGTCTGCTGAATAATGGGTACTGAATAACGCAAAAAGCCCGGCAAGCCTTGGCTTGCGAGGACTTTTGCGTTGTTCCGTACACATTACTGTATATCTTTCTTCGTGTATTTCAGATAAGCAATCATGATTCCACTAATTCCTATGACCGCGCCGATGGCAACCATTACACCGTCCAGTCTGCCGTTTGACACAATATCGGCAGCCTCGCAATATCCAAAGGGCGTTATGTACTTCAAAAAACCGGCGGCATCCGCGATGTTTGCAATCAGGTTCAGAAAGTACATCATCGCGGCAAGACCAAGTCCTATGCCCGCACTGCCTTTGCGAAGGAACGCTGAAATTCCAAAGCAAATTCCCGCCAGCTCAATCTGAAGAAGATAATAGGCAAGATGCATCAAACTGATTTCTTTCCAGGGAATTTCTTCGCCAACGGCGGCTATAGAGCCGGCAGCAAAGGCATAGATCATGATATTCATCGCTGTGATCTGAATCAGTACGGCAATCAGCTTTTCCGTAAGAATCCTTTTGCGGCTGACAGGATGTGTCAGCAGAAATTCCGCGGTTTTGTCCTTTTCTTCTTTGCTTAAAATACCCGCTGCGCAAAGGGCAGCGAAAAACGCGCCTCCCAGTCCCAGAATATTACCGCACTCAACCGCGTAAAACCCGATCAGCGTTCCAAAGTTCAAACGATCCATACCGAACGCCTGGGTAAACGAACCCATGGAGGCAAATACATCGTTTACACCTTCCATCTGTCCTTTCATTTCCGGGAAAAGAAAAATGCAGATGACAAGAAGAAATCCAATAGAAGCCGTCCATATCAAAAGCGAAGTTTTGCCCTGCCGCAGTTCGTGTTTTACAAGCGTCATACCGTTTCACCACCCGTTTCATAATAATGCAGAAAAATTTCATCCAGATCAGGCTCCGTAACCGTAAGGTCGTTTACCTGACCTGAAGCCAGCGCGCGCAGTAGGCTTCCCATATCTCCGCTGTAAAGGAAGCTGACGGAGTCTTTCGCTTCTTTTCTGTCACGGATACCGCCTAGCTGTTCAAGGTCGATCCTGCCGTGAACCGTTATACGCTTCGCTCTTGTTCTGGAAAGAACATCCACACTGTCGCATGCAATGATCCTGCCATCGCGGATAATCGCCGCGCGGGTGCAGTTGCGCTGAATTTCCGAGAGAACATGACTGGACAGGAGAATCGTTGCGCCCGCATTGTTTCTTTCCCGAAGAATGTCAAAAAATTCTTTTTGCATCAGCGGATCAAGTCCCCCCGTGGGTTCATCCAGCACCAGCAGCTCCGGTCGGTGCTGTAAAGCGCAGACAATTGCCACTTTCTTTCTGTTGCCGAAAGACAGATCATCGATGTTCCTAGCTGTATCCAGCTGTAAACGCTCACAGAGCAGTTTTGCTTCAGCGCCGCAATCGGTTTTTCGCAGATCAGCGGACAGCTTCAATACATCCTTTACTTTCATTCCCTGATAAAACAATGCCTCCGAGGGAAGGTAACCGGTATTCCGCAAAATGAATTCCTTTTCTTTTGTGACATCTTTCCCAAATATCTTTGCGCTGCCTGCTGTGGGAGCAATCAGCCCAAGCAGGGTTCGGATTGTGGTGGACTTTCCGGCGCCGTTTGGACCGATGAAGCCAAAGAACTCGCCCTGTGCTACCGTCAGATCAAGGTCGACGATACCTCTTGCCTTACCGTAGTATTTCGTAAGCTTTGTCGTTTTGATCATTTCCATATTCCGTCACGCTTTCCGAAGATAAATACTCTTCCAAAAATTGATTAATTTTGAAAAGTCCTTTTCTATCTGTTCCATATCCACATTGCCCCGCTGAACCATCTCCCAGAGATAGCCCTCCGATGCCCAATACATTTCACGGTACATCATCGGAATATCAAGTCCGGGAACAAACTGATCCGGATCCAGATTCAGCCGTGTTTGATCAGACTTCAGGTTAAAGTATTTACGGTAGCTTTCCTGAACGGCAGCGGAAATATCTGCATCCTTTTCATAAAAAGCTTTGATAGTGAAGCTTGCCATATCAGGGTAGATACGAATAATTTCCATCTTAGCGCGCATCCCTTTTTCCATGCTTTCAAACAGGTCTTTCTGTCCGTAGCAGCCGTACTTCGTCAGATACGCGATGGTAATTTCCGCACATTTGTCCCACAGGAACATATACAGCTCCTTTTTGTTGTGAAAATAATGAAAGAGCAGGGACTTGCTGATACCGGCAGCGTCCGCAATCTCACTCATGGGGCTGTTTTTATAGGAGTTTTGTGAAAACACCCGATAACCTGCGTTTATGATCGCCTGCTGTTTTTCCCTAGGCAGTGAAAAGAACCGTTCATTCATACCGTAACCTCCGTTAACCGATTCGGTCAATCTCATTTTACTTCCGTTGACCGATTTTGAGAAGCCCCCTTTCAGTTTTTTTTGGAATATATAAATGGAGCCGCGGAACTGCGGCTCCATAGTGTCACAACCGTCTGGCAAAGTTTTTCGGCTGCCTGACGGTGCATCCCCTCACGGGGTTACACCGTACCTTGCGTCAAAAACTTCCTTATGGGACATGCCCATGTCTGTTACCTCTATTTATGCTCAGCGGTAAAAGGTGTTCCCTCCGATAAACTCCCGCACCAGACTGGTAGGCGGGATCTCGTCATCCACGTCCGCCTCCCGGACGAAGTTGAGCACCTTAACGATGTTGCGCACCTCCTCGTAGCAGGCATCCTCCGGCTCAATGGCCGTCAGCAGAGGGAAAATATGTTTCTTCAGCACCGCCAGTTCATACAGGGTCGAGCTGTTGAAAATCACATCCGCATGCTCCTGGAACGGGAAGATCCAGCGCTTTTCCCCAGCCCGCACAGATTCCCACATGGACAGCGTCTTCTGTACGGAAGCGCCTCTTGTTTCATAGTCCCGGACGATCCGTCGCAGCAGCCGCAGATAGCTGGTAGAGATCCTGTTGTGATCGTCCAAATTCAGGGGCAGCAGCGGACTGACATACAGCTTGAAGAGCAGATCCGGATCCACATCCTTCGGGATCATGGCCGGGTTCAGGCCATGCAGCCCCTCCACAATGATCACCGAATCCGGGTGGAGCCGCAGCTGCTTTCCCCGCCACTCCCGGCGTCCTGTGAAGAAATTAAACGACGGCAGCTCCACCGTTTCCCCCGCCAAAAGCTTGGCAATGTCCTGACGGAACAAGTCGCAGTCCAAGGTGTTGATATGCTCCAGATCCAGCTTGCCGTCCGGCCCCGGTGGGATCTTATCCCGGTCAACGTAGTAATCATCCAGGCTCATTAATATTGGCTTCTTCCCGTGAACCCGAAGCTGGGTGGCCAGACGGTTGGCGGAGGTGGTCTTACCGGAGGAGCTGGGCCCGGCCAGCATGACCACCTTTGCCCCCCGCTGGCTGACCAGATCCGCCACCTGGGAATACCGCTTCTCATGCAGCGCTTCATTAACCCGGATCAATTCCCGGATCCGTCCGGAGGTGGTCAGATCATTCAGATCCGCCACGGTTTCGCACTCCATCAGGGTACACCAGCGCTCCCCTTCATTAAATACACTGAAGAAGTTGGGCATGGACGGCACCTTGGCACAGCTATCCGGCTGCTGATCGTCAGGGTAGGCGAATACGAAGCCGCCGTCTGCCGGAACGATGTCCCACACCGTCAGGTAAGCGGTGGAGGGCATCATCTCCCCATAATAGTAATCGGCGAAGTCCCCGTAGTAGTATTCATCAAAATAGTCCTGCTTCCGCCAGGAAAGGAGCCTGGCCTTATCCGTCTGTCCCTCCCGAGAAAACCGGTCAATGGCCGTTTGCAGAGATACCCTCCGGCGTATCAGCGGGATCTCCCTCCCGATCAGCTCCGCCACCTGGCTTTTCAGACGGGAGGCGGAGAAATCCTCTGCCCCCAGCACTTCAATGTAGACGCTGGAGCCTAACGTGCAGTTCATTTTTGCCCTGGCCTTGGGCCAAAGCTGACGCATCGCCAGAAAGATCACAAACTGCGCCGTCCGGATGTAGCATTCCTTGCCCGCGGGATCGTCATAGCGCAGCAGCCGCACCTCACCGTTGGAGGCCGCCATTGCCCGACGCAAGGAGGGCCGTTCCGGATCTCTGTCCTGTTCGCGCTGGGGAATGTAGTTCAGTGTAAATACTTCTCCGGCAATTTTGGCGGCAAGGGGACGGTCCTTCAGGGTCTTCCCTTCCAGGCCCAACTGCTTCACCAGCTCCAGCAAGCTCTGTCCGGTTTGCGCCTGAATGCATCTGCCGTCAATCATCAGTTTCATGTCAGCGCCTCCTTAAATGGTACGAGTGGTTTTCGCCGAAACGCTCAGCGGCTTGTATCCAAAGTATACCATACCTCCCGGTTAGATGCAACGTCCTTTCTGTAAACATTTCTTCGGATTTTGGGAAGGTTTTTGACCAAGCGCCTCCCGGATCTTCGGGAAAAGGCAAAAAAGTACCCTCAACGATCTGCCTTCCTAG
>CALWXQ010000012.1 GCA_944385545.1 uncultured Oscillospiraceae bacterium
GAAAATACCTATCAGGCTGCTTTTTGTGCGAGTTGTGCGCCGTAGGCGCACAAGGAGTGCGCGCAGCAGACTGCAACTCCTTTGTTGAAAAGCCCCGAAGGGGTTTTTCAACAGCCTGAGGATTCCTGCGCCGCTTCCCATTGGGTCATAAGATCCATCAGGACGGCCTCCGCTTCCTCCTTCTCCCCCAGCAGGCGGGTCAATTCCTGGTAATCAGCGGCGGCGGCATCGATTTTGGCTTCGTAATCCGCCAAAACAGCCTCCTGCTTTTCGATCTCCCGCTCCAACCGGCGGATCAGCTTCTCTATGTCCTTGGTTCCGCCTTTGGGCTTTTCCTTTTTGGGCTTGGCGGGGGCGGCTGGAGCCGGTTTTGCCGCTGCCTCATGCTCCAAAATGGAGCGATATTTTTGGTAGCCGCAGGGGAAATCCCGAACCTTCCCATCCTGCAAAAGCCAAATCCGCTCAGCAAACTTTTCAATAAAATACCGGTCGTGGGAAACGAACAGAAGAACGCCCTCAAATTCCTCAATGGCGGCCTCCACCCATTCTCTGGATGCAATATCCAAATGGTTTGTCGGTTCGTCCAGAATCAGCAGATTGATCTTCTCGTCCATGAGCATACACAGCCGCAGCCTGGATTGCTCGCCGCCGGAGAGGGTTCCCACGGTTTTAAATACCTCCTCTCCCTGGAACATAAAGGCGCCCAAACGATCCCTGGCAACCTGGGGAGTGCAGTTCTTCTCATAGAGCATGGTGTCATAGAGCGTCCTCTCCGGGTGGGCGAAGTGAATGATCTGAGGCAGGTATCCCCACTTGACCGTCGGGCCGAACTGGATCTTGCCCTGGCAGTCCTCCTCGCCCAGAAGGCACTTTAAGAACGTGGACTTCCCGGTGCCGTTGTCACCCAAAATAGCGATCCGCTCCCCTGCCTCCACAGACAGCTCTACGCCGGAAAACAGCGTTCTGTCCCCGAAGGATTTCGCCACATTCTTCATTTTAAATACCACATCTCCGGAAAACTCCCGTTCCCCAAAGCCGGCCTTCATGGTTCGCTCCTTTTTTGGCTTTTCTGTTTTTTGGATTCGCTCCATCCGATGCTGGATGGACATAGCCCGACGGTACAGCGTGCGGTTATTGATGCCCCAGCCCTTCATCCGCTCCAGGGTGAAGCCCAGCTGCTTCAGCTTGGCCTGCTCCTGCTGGTACTGCTTCATTTGCAGATCAAACCGCGCTTGCTTCTCGTCCATGTAAAAGGAGTAGTTGCCGGAATAGAATTCCCCGTGACCGTCTGTGATCTCAATGACACGCTGGGCGATCTGATCGATAAAATACCGGTCGTGGGATATGGCGAGCACCGTACCCTTAAAGGCCCGGATGTACTGCTCCAGCCACTCAACACTGTTCAGATCCAGGTGGTTCGTCGGCTCGTCCAGCAGCAGAATATCGGTCTTCTCCAGCAGCAAGCGGGCCAGGTTCACCCGGGTCTTTTCCCCGCCGGACAAGCTGGAGAAGCTCTGCCCCCGCTGCTCCCGGGAAATACCCAGGCCGTTGCAGATCTTATCCACGTCCACATCCATTTCGTATCCGCCGCCGCTGAGAAAGGCGTTGCTGAGCGCATCGTATTGCCGCAGCTGCTCCTGGGAAGCGCCTTGCGCCATGGCGCACTCCAACAGCTCCATTTTCTGCTTGATCCGCGTCAGTTGGTTATAGGCCGAGCGCAAAACATCCTCCACCGTATACTCCGGCGGGAATTTGGGGATCTGCGAGATCAAACCCAGGCGCTTGTTTGGATTGACAAAAACCTCGCCGCTGTCATAGTCCATTTGTCCGGTGAGAATGTTAAACAAGGTGGTCTTACCACAGCCGTTGCGGCCCAGGATCGCCACCCGCTCCCCCTCCTGGATTTCAAAACTAAGCCCGTTGAGAAGATTCTCACCAATAACAAAGAATTTGGTCAACTCTTTTACTTGTATATCAACCATGGTTTTGCTCCATTGCTCTTACGATGGTATCCAACTCCTCCGGCGTGCAGATCAAATTCAGCGCGTCCACCAGAGCGTTGGCACTTAAATTCTTCGGCAGACGCAATTGCTCCGCCAGCATCCGCCGTCTGTCGGCCGCGTTGGGGCCGCCTGACAGCCCCAAATCCATCATGTGCTGTTTGCTGATCCCCCGCGGCAAAGGCGCAGTTTCCTCCTCCATGGTGGCCCCGGCTCGTCTGAGCGCTTCCAGGAGGATTTCCCGGGACATGCCCTCCACGCCCAGCTTTCCTTCTTTTCCAGGGGCAGACTTCCGCTTTTCCTTTCCCAGAACATCGGGGATGTAGGCGTGCTTTAGATACTTGCCCGGAATCGCGCCTTTTATATAATTGCGGATCACCAGACCTGCCCCATCCGCGTCGGTCAAAACGATCAGTCCGCGCTTTTCCGCCGCCTGACGCAGAAGCCGCATCCGCTCCTTGTCTTTGAAGATGCCGAAGCCCTTTGTTTCCAGGATTGTCGCGTCCAGGATCTGGCTGAGGGTATTCTTATCGTAACGGCCCTCCACCACGATCACCTCTTTGATCTTAACCATTTCGCGCCTCCTGGGCAAGCTGGAGGATCAACAGCTCCAGCAAGCGCTGACTATCGTCAAAGGAGGTTTTCATGCGATAGTCGGTCATAACCACCAATTCGGCGGCTTTTTTGCAAAAGGAGGAAGAAAAGCGCCTGGCTGCATCCATCGTCTTCCTGGCGGGATAATCCGGCAGGCCGCACAGCTTTTGCAGATCGATCGCGGTTTTCCCGTGGTCAAGCAAGATTCGGGCCGCGCCGATCCGGCGAAAATGCGCCCCCACCGCGCCGAGAATCGCCAGCGGCTCCTGCTGCATTTTCATCAGCTGGCGCAGCTTTTCCAAGGCCTGGTCGTACCTTCCCGCACTGAGCAGATCGGTCATTTGGAATACCACCGCATCCAGAACCGGTTCGGTCACCGCGTCGATGTCCGTTTTTTTGATCTCGTCCCCGCCGCAATAGGCGCAGATTTTTTCGATCTCGCCGCCCAGAGCCGTCATGGTTCCGCCGGTGATTTCGATGAGATAACCGCACAGATCCGTGGAGATCCGCTTTTTCCGGGCGGCAAAGTGCCGTGTGATCCAGGGCACCAGATCCCGCTGATTCTGCTTGGCAAATTCCACGATAGAGCCGCCGCGCTCCACCGCTTCCCACAGCTTTTTCAGTCGCTTGTCCGGTTTCCATGGCACAGTTACATAGGTAAAAATCACCGTGCAATACTCCGGAATATCTCCCAGAAGCTCCGCCATTTTCGTCCGGTCGGATTCATTCATTTTGAACAAGTCCACGTCATCCACCTGAACCAGCGTGCTTTGCGCCATCATCGGCAGATTTTCCACAGAATCGGCAAACGCGCGTATATCAAAGGTTTCCTGATCCAGCCGGTGGAAATTAAAGGATTCCGTCAGCGGATCCAGCAGCTGCTTTTTGATCTGGCCAAGATAATGATGAAGCAGGAAGGTTTCTTCCCCATGAAAAATATACAGCCGTTCCAGCGATCCGCTTTTCAGTGCGGTTTTCAGCGCCTGCAAACCGCCGGGTGTGGTTTTTTTTGCCATGGTGTCACCTCCTGATTACAATATCCCCATGGGAATCGGTTCGGTAAACCGCGCAGCCCCAGGACGCAAGCCGTTCCAGCAGCTCCGGCGCGGGATGTCCGTAGGGATTATCCAGTCCCACACTGATGCATACGGTTTCCGGACGGGTGCGTTCCAGCAGCGCTTCCGATGTCGCGTATTTGGATCCGTGGTGTCCCGCGATCAGCACATCCACATCCGCGATCACCGGGTTTTCCAGCAGCGCTTCCTCGCCGTCCATATCCCTGTCACCGGTGATCAGTATATCACATTTTTCCGTATCAAACAAGATACACAAGCTTTTTTCATTGCCGCTCCCCTCATAATCCGCCGCGAAAATGTGGATCACCGCGTTTCCCCAGGCTATGGTCATATCCCGATCCGCGTATACCACCTCCGCGTCGGTATGTTCCGCAAGTTCCCATGGCTCCGGGGGCAGGATCAGCAGATCCGTATCCACCCGGGACAGCAGATTTCCGGCAGCCGCGGCATGATCCTCATCGAAATGGGTGATGATCAGTCCGTCCAGTCTGGGAATGCCCTGGCTCAGCAATTCTTCGGCGGCAATGTCAGCCGTATCCGTATCCCGATCCCCGCCGCAATCGACCATATAGGTTCTGCCTTGGCTTTGCAGCAGCAAGCACTGACCTTGTCCAACATCCAGCACTGTCAGCCGCACATCGTCCATCAGCGGTTCTACCCAGGACGCCAGCAAAGCGGCGCAAAGCCCCAGGCAGACGCAGCAGACAAATATCCACGGCTCCTTACGCCTGCTTATCAAAAGCACCGCCAGGAGAACGTAAACAAACAGCAGCCACCAGCTAATGTAAGCGCTTCGGGTATACACAGCCGCTAAGGGCAGATCCGCCATTCCCTTTGCCAACAGCAGAACATAGCGGATGGGAATCGATATGGCAGCGGCCAACAGCGTCGCTCCGCTCTGCCAAACCAACGCCAGCAGGCAAACCGCGATCAAACCGTAAAAGACAAAGCTGATCACCCAAAGGGTGAGCAAATTCGTCACCGCGCCGGCCAGGCTCACCGTGCCGAAATACATCGCGCTTAACGGCATGGTAAAGAACATCGCCCCCAACGTCACGGAAACGGAACCGGAGAACCATCCCACAAAGCAGGCCTTCTTCCCCTTCCGGCTGGTGTCGCCGAATAAGGAGACAAGCCACTGCCGAAGCTTTGGCGAGAACAGGTAGATCCCAGCCACACTGGCAACAGAAAGCTGAAATCCGGCATTGGTAATGGTAAGCGGATTCCCAGCCAAAATGACCAAAACGGCAAAGGACAGCGCAGTGGGCCCGTCGTAGGATTTTTGGAACAAGGTTGCCGCTAACAGCAATCCGGACATCAGGCAAGCCCTTGTCACCGACGGCGTGAATCCAGCCACAGCCGCGAACAACAGCAGCGCCGGCAGGCCCAGCAGTGCGGTCAGAAATCGTTTCCGAAAGGTCACGATACTGATCAGTGCGAACAAAATAGAAACATGCAAACCGGACACCGCCACTACATGGCGAATGCCGCTGATCTTCAGATCCGTATCCGTTTCATATCCCAGATCGCCGGTATCGCCCAGCAAAAGCGCCTGGGCAAAGGGAAACGTATCCGCCGGGAAGCAGTCCGCCAGCAGTTGCTTGATCTCCCGGCGCAGCTTAGCCGGAAGATCCTTCCAAGTGTCCGGAGCATGGTTCACCCTGACCGTCTTTCCTGTCTGATACAGGAGCATGAAGATCCCCTTCCCCTGATGATAGGTAGCGTTTTCCGCTCCGTCCGCTGTGGTTACCCGGCAGCGAAAGGTTCCCTGGATCTGATCTCCGGGGGCCAACGGATCCGTCTCGTCCAAATATGCCAAAACCCGGAAGCTTCGTTCCTTCAGGGTGATGCTGCCCTCCACCCGCGTGCCATAGTTCGTCTCCTGGCTGTAGTCGGTCACCCGAATGGTGATCCCCTGTGTAACCCCGTCCAGAGCCGCCGCAGGCTGCAAGTATGCTTGGTCAAACCGCGCAAACCACACCACGCCCAGCGCGAATCCAAGGAGCGCTACTGCCATTGCCGCGAACCGATCCAGTCTCCTGCCAAGCAGCCAAGCGATCCCCGCCAGCAAAAGCGCCGTCAGCGCGGAAGGCCAGCGGTATGCGTCCGGGAGCAAATACGCGCACAGGACGCAGGCGCTCCCGGAGCCAATGGCGAACCACATCAGTTCCCGCATACCAGCACCTCCTTCTCTGCGCTGAAAAGACGTCACAGCTCCGCAATTACGCCAAAGGACGCCGCCAAGGGGCAGCGTCCTTTGAAAATTAACGGATTTCGGATGCGACGAAGTCGTCCACCATTGCCAGGGCGTTGTCCACCTTGTTCAGATCTTTGCCGCCGCCCATTGCGCTGTCCGGCTTACCGCCGCCGCTGCCGCCGCAGGTGGAGCAGACCAACTTCACCAGCTCGCCGGCTTTGATGCCGTTGGCAACGGACTCTTTGCCGCAGACCGCCAGGAAGGTGGGCTTCCCTCCGTTTACCGTAGCCAAAACCGCCACAACCCGGGGATCCTTGTCCCGGAGCATATCGCCCATCTGCCGCAGCTTTGCCACGTCCGCATTGGGTACGGTCGCGGTAATCACCTTATGCCCGCCCACGTTGTGAGAAGCAAACAAGAACCGATCCACTTCGCCGCTGGCTTCCTTAGCCTGGTACTGCTCAATGGCGCGGCGCAGCGCTTTGGCCTCGTCCAGCTGCGCCTGGATCCGCATGCCCAGCTCCGTAGGCTTGGTCTTGAGCTTCAGCGCCGCTTCAAACAGCATCTGTCTGGTCTTCTCCATATTCTGAAGGCAAAGCTTGCCGGTAATGGCCTCGATCCGGCGCACACCGGAAGCCACGGAGCTGTCGCTTTCCAGTTCAAAGGGGCCAACCTTGGCCGTGTTGTCCAAGTGAGTACCGCCGCACAGCTCAATGGAATAATTCCCCATATTGACTACACGAACAGTGTCGCCGTACTTTTCGCTGAACAGCGCCGTGGCGCCCAGAGCCTTGGCGTCATGAATGCTCATTTCCCGGGTCTCGATGGGATAGCCTTCCAGGGTGGCGTTCTGAACCAGGGAATTGACCTTAGCCATTTCCTCGCCGGTCAGGGCGGAATAGTGGGTGAAGTCAAAGCGCAGGTGATCCGGCTCCACGTAAGAACCGGCCTGGTGAACGTGGTCACCCAGAACGCTTTGCAGCGCCTTCTGCAGGAGGTGGGTCGCCGTATGGGCACGCATAATGGCCTTGCGGCGCTCCACATCAATGGCGGCACAGACCATATCGTCGACCTTGATGGAACCGCCGGTCATTTTGCCGTAGTGCAGATACTTGCCGCCCTTGTCCTTCTGAACGTCGGTCACCTGGAAACGGCTGTTACCCATGAGAAGCACGCCGTGGTCAGCCACCTGACCGCCCATTTCCGCATAGAAGGGCGTCTTGTCCAGAACGATGATGCCGCTTTCACCGGCGGTAATGGCGCCGGATACTTCCTCGCCCACACAGACCGCCAGAACCTTCGCCTCGCAGTTGTTCTCGGTGTATCCAACAAACGTGGTGGGCGTATTGTCCAGACCCAGGTCAATACCCGCCCAGGCAAGATCTCCCAGCGCCTTCCGGGCCTCCCGGGCACGAACCTTCTGCTCCTGCATCAGCCGGGTAAAGGCCTGCTGATCCAGAGTCATGTCCTCGTCGGCCACCATTTCCAGGGTCAGGTCAATGGGGAAGCCATAGGTATCGTACAGCTTAAAGGCGTCAGCGCCGGAAAATTCCGTCTCACCCTTAGCCTTGTGCTCCGCCAGCATGTTGGCAAAAATCGCCATGCCGCCGTCGATGGTGCGGGCGAAGTTTTCTTCCTCCACCTTGACCACCTTGGTGATATACTCAGCCCGCTCCCGCAGGTAGGTATAGTGAACCTCATTCTCCTGGATCACCGTCTCCACCACCTGGAACAGGAAGGGATGGTTGACCCCAAGAAGCTTACCGTGCCGGGCAGCCCGACGCAGCAGACGGCGCAGCACATAGCCCCGGCCTTCATTGCTGGGCAAAACGCCATCGGCGATCATAAAGGTAGCGGCCCGAATGTGATCCGTAATAACCCGCAGGCTCACGTCCATTTTGACACTCTGGCCGTAAGAGGCGCCGGTGAGCTCCGTAACCTTGTTGGTGATATTCATAACCGTGTCCACTTCGAACAGGGAATTGACGTCCTGACACACCACAGCCAGCCGCTCCAGGCCCATGCCGGTATCGATATTCTTTTGGGAAAGCTCCGTATAGTTGCCGTTGCCGTCGTTGTTGAACTGGGAGAACACGTTGTTCCAAACTTCCATATACCGATCGCAGTCGCAGCCAACGGTACAGGTGGGCTTGCCGCAGCCGTACTGTTCGCCCCGGTCATAGTAGATCTCAGAGCAAGGGCCGCAGGGGCCGGAACCATGCTCCCAGAAGTTGTCCTCCTTACCGAAGCGGTAAATCCGATCCGCGGGGACGCCGACCTCATTGTGCCAGATATGGAAGGCCTCCTCGTCGTCCAGGTAGATGGAAGGATACAGCCGGTTCTCGTCCAGTCCCACCACCTTGGTCAGGAATTCCCAGCTCCAGGCAATGGCCTCATGCTTGAAATAATCGCCGAAGGAGAAGTTGCCCAGCATTTCAAAATAGGTGCCGTGCCGGGCAGTTTTGCCGATGTTTTCAATGTCGCCGGTACGGATGCACTTCTGGCAAGTGCAGACCCGGTGCCGTGGCGGCTCGATCTCGCCGGTGAAATAGGGCTTCATCGGCGCCATGCCGGAGTTGATCAGCAGCAAGGACGCGTCGTTCTGCGGGATCAGAGAAAAGCTGGGCAGGCGCAGATGGTTCTTGCTCTCAAAGAAGGACAGGAACATCTCACGCAGTTCGTTTACGCCATAAGGCTTGGGTTCCATGGTTCTATACCTCCAAAAATAATGCTACAAAATGCCGCAAAATAACGCCGCCCCATCAGATAGGGGCGACGTTCATCGCGGTACCACCCTAATTCGTCTGCATGCAGACATCTTAGACGCTCTGTAACGGGAGCACCCGTCCCGGTCATCCCGGGCAACGCAGGAAGTGGCTTGCAAGGTCAGGCCAAGGGCTCGCACCGAATCCCTCTCGCTTTGGACTTCACCCTTGCTTGGTTTCCGCAAAGTCTTTTCATATCGATTGTATTCTAGCACAAAACCCAGAAATGTCAATGTTTTTTCCGGCGTTTTCAAAATAATTCCGGATGAACCGCTTTTTTCGCAGACACCAGGCGCTCCACGGGGATTTGAGACAGGATCACCGCCGCAAACGCAAGGCAGCAGCCCAAGGATTCCCTTCCGGTCATGGTTTCCCGCAGCACAAGCCAGCCGCCGATGGCGGCAAACACAGACTCCAGGCTCATAATCAAGGAAGCGGAAGTCGGCTCCAGATCCTTCTGCCCCACGATTTGCAAGGTATAGGCCACACCCATGGACAATATGCCCGCGAAGCCCAAAGGAAGCCAGCAGCTTACAATGCTATCCAAACGAACCGTCTCCGTGAGCAGCATAAACGGCACAGACAGCACCGCCACCACCAGACTCTGCACGCAGTTCAGCCGAAGTCCGTCCAAATCTCCGGCAAGGCTGTCCACACAGTTGATCTGAACCGCGAAGGCCAGAGCGCAGCCCATCAGCAGCAAATCGCCGACATTCACACCGGCGGCGCCCACGCCGCACAGCAGATACAGGCCGATCACCGCCAGGATCACACTGAACACCGCCGCTTTTCGCAATCTTTGCTTCCGGAACAGGGCGATCACCGGCACCATAACGATATACATGGCGGTGATAAAGCCGGCCTTCCCCGCGTCTGTATAGACCAAACCGATCTGCTGGAGGCTGGCCGCAACAAACAGCGCGCAACCGCACACAAGCCCTACCCGCCACAGAACTGGATTCATCCACTTTTTCACAGATCCCCGGAGACCGCAGGTTCCCAGGTCAAACACCAAGGTGCATAGAACCAGAAACACCACCGCCAGGGCGCAGCGGATCGCTTGAAAGGTAAACGGGCCTATGAGCTCCATGCCAACGCTCTGGGCAATAAAGGCAAAGCCCCAGATCACCGTTCCCGTCAGGAGCGCGGCGGTTCCTCGAAATTTGCGTTTCATATTTCATCACCGGTTGCTACTGTACCACATTTTCGGGAAGTTCGCAAGTGGCATTGCTTTTTTTTTGCCATGTGGTATAATTGGTGCAATGGGTTATGATACCACTGTCCTTACGCCGCGGTTGCTCTCCCACAGGGCATAGCGCCGCGGCCCCCAGCATAACAATTCAGGAGGTAACACATGGAAACCATAGCGAAGATCAAATCCAGAGACGAGATTCAACAGCAGGACAAATGGGCCATTGAGGATCTGTATGCCAGCGACGAAGCCTGGGAACAGGAGCTTCAGACCCTGGCGGAGGATCAGACCTGTCTGTCCTCCTACGCGGGACGGCTTGGGGAAAGCGGCCAGACGCTGTGCGACTATCTGACCAGAATGGAGCAGGTTCATGCCAAGGCTGAGCTTTTGGGCAACTACTGTATGCGCAAATCTGACGAGGATACCCGCGACTCCGTGTATCAGGCCATGACCGGCAAATTTATGGGCGTCATGGTAACTCTGAACGCCGCATGCAGCTTCGACACTCCTGAGATCATGGAGATCCCCGACGAAACGTTGGACGCGTTCTATTCCGCCTGTCCCCAGCTGGAGCGTTTCCGCCGGTATCTGAAGGATGTGCGCCGCAGAAAGGCCCATTCTCTGTCCGCCGCCGAGGAAAAGCTCCTGGCCGCCGCCGGAGAAATGGCCCAGGCGCCGGACACCATCTACAGTTCCTTCGCCGATGCGGATCTGAAGTTTGAAGACGCGGTAGACGCCCAAGGCAATGCCCATCCCGTTTCTCAGGGCACCTTTGTCAGCCTGGAGGAAAGTACCGACCGGGTGCTGCGCAAAAGTGCCTATGAAAAGCTGTATAATGGCTTTGACCATTACCGCAACACCGCCGCTGCCATTCTGAACGCTCAGAACAAACAGCTGAAATTCTTTGCCGACGCCCGGAAGTACCCCAGCGCCCTGGAGGCCTCCCTGGACGCCACCAATGTCCCCGTATCCGTATATGATAATCTCATCGAGGCAGTCCACCGGAATCTGGATAAGATGCACCGCTATGTCCGCCTGCGCAAAAAGCTGCTGGGCGTGGAGGAGCTGCACTTCTACGACATCTATACGCCCTTGGTGCCGGATGTGGATCGCCGCATTCCCTTTGACCAGGCCAAGCAGACCGTTTACGACGCGCTGCATCCCTTGGGAGATACCTACCGGGCCATTTTGAAGGACGGATTTGACAACCGCTGGATCGACGTATATCAAAATGTCGGCAAGCGCAGCGGCGCTTATTCCGCAGGCACCGCCGTTCACCCCTATGTTCTGCTGAATTATACCGGCACGCTGGACAGCCAGTTCACCCTTGCCCATGAAATGGGTCATGCGCTGCATTCCTACCTGTCCAACAAGCATCAGAATCCCATCGACTCCGACTATGTGATCTTCGTGGCGGAGGTGGCTTCCACCTGCAATGAAGCGCTGCTGATGGAATACCTGCTGGGGAAAACCACCGGCAAGAAGGAGCGCGCCTACCTGATCAACCACTTCCTGGATCAGTTCAAGGGAACCATCTACCGCCAGACCATGTTCGCCGAATTTGAACGGAATATCGGCCGCATGACCGCCCAGGGGCAGACCCTGACTCCCGAAGTTCTTTGCCAGGAGTATCGGCGTCTGAACCAGGAATACTACGGGCCTGATATGGTGGTGGACGACCACATTGCCATGGAGTGGGCAAGGATCCCCCACTTCTACTACAATTACTACGTCTTCCAGTACGCCACCGGCTATTCCGCCGCCATCGCGCTTTCCCGCAAGATCCTGGCCGAAGGTGAAAGTGCTGTGAAGGACTATCTGGGCTTCCTGTCCGGCGGCTGCTCCAAGTCCCCCATCGATCTGCTCAAGGGCGCCGGCGTGGATATGACCAGCCCCGAGCCTGTGGAGCAAGCCCTTGCCCTGTTCGGACAGCTGCTGGACGAGATGGAAGCGCTGACCCAGGAGTAAGCCATGGCTGAGCTGTTCCTGCCCACCCTGCACACCTTTGCCATGGACAACATCTTCACCGGCTCCCTGGGGAAACTGCGGTTCCGGGCAAAGCCAAAAGTGGTAATGGCAACCTCCAAAGAGGTGGACTTTGCGCAAAGCTCCATTTTCGTGGAATACTGGCACGGCCCGTTCTGCTACGAAAAGAGCGCCATGGAGGGTGAAGCGACCTTTCCCATGTCTGAGGAAGGCCGGGAAGCCATGCGCCAATGGCTGCTTGACAAGATCTGATCCCCAAACCAATTTCAAAAGGCCGCCCTCCGGATCGAGGGCGGCCTCAGACCGTCGAAAAAGCTTCGCAGAATTTGCCGCTGCAGCGGCAAATCAAATTTGAATCATTTTCCGCTGGGGCGTGTACCTGGCGGAAAATACCTATCAGGCTGCTTTTTGTGCGAGTTGTGCGCCGTAGGCGCACAAGGAGTGCGCGCAGCAGACTGCAAAAATCTGTCGGAAAGTCCCGAAGGGGATTTTCGACAGCCAGAAAGGCCGCCCTCCGGATCGAGGGCGGCCTTTTCACGCAATTGCGCAGCCGTTGGGAAACGAGGAGAATCTGCCCGCCATCAGCCGATGAACTCCCGCTGGGTAGCGCTGTCCAGGATGGCGCGGATCACATTGGCGCAGCAGCGGCGGACGTCAGTCTGTTGGATCTTCCCGGATTTGACGCCTTCCAGGATCTCCTTCCTGCAATGGCCGCTGCCTGGCATAATCAGGTCGTTCCCCGCCGCCATTGCCAAAGCATTGTCTCCCTGTCCCTTATTTGTGGAGAACCAGTCGGTCATCACCACTCCGTCAAATCCCCACTCACAGCGCAGAACCTTGGTGCAAAGATCATAGCTGTTGGCGGTATACGTCCCATTGACCTGGTTGTAAGACGTCATAATACTCTTTGCCCCGCCCTCCCGGACGCAGATTTCAAAGGCACGCAGATAGATCTCCCGCAAGGCGCGCTGGGTAAGATTGCTGGAGACATAGTTGCGGTTATCCTCCTGGTTGTTGCAGGCAAAGTGCTTGACGGTAACATAGAATCCCTCCTCCTGCTGAACGCCCCGGGTAATGGCGGCAGCCATGGCGCCGGTCAGCTTCGGATCCTCGGAGAAGTACTCAAAATTCCGTCCGCACAGGGGATTGCGGTGGATGTTGACCGCCGGCGCCAGCCAGAAGGTGCATCCATATTCCTTCATTTCCCGATAAACGGCCCGGCCGATTTCGTACATCAAATCCGTGTTCCAGGTCTGCGCCAAGGCATTGGCCACCGGGAACGCCGTGGTGTACTGATAAAGCAGCGTACCCTTTTCGGGGTCGCCGGTAACCAGCTTCTTTACAAACCCGGGCAGGGCGTCAAAGAAGGACATGGCCATCTCCACCGGCTTGACGTTCCCCTTCTTGTCCACAGCAGACCGCTTCTGGATCCGAAGTCCCGCAGGGCCGTCGCACAAGGCCACATTGGCAAGACCGCGATCCCAGAATTTCGAAGTGGTATTTCCCACAGATCCCGGAAGGTTGAACCGGGTTTCCCCGCCGAACATCCCCTTGCCCACAACAATATCGGTCATTTCCTCCAGGGACAATGTTTCCAGGAAGCGGCTTACGTCCGGATCCTCCCGGATCCGGGGCGTTTGATAGACGTAGGTCACCGTTTCCATGGCAGCCGGCTCCAATTCCAAATGGGGCAGTCCGGCGGGAATGGCCTCATTCCCCCGGCGGTTGGCTTTCAGTACGTCGATGCTCTCCCGAGGCGTACAGACAGCCTCATGAACCGAAACCGTCAAAAGCGCCGGCACATGGATAACGCCCACCGGAATGGTATTCCGGGAGCAATTGCCCAGGCGAAGAACGTAGTCTCCCGGCTCCAGAACATACCGGTTATCCGATTCCCGATAGCTTGCCAGCTGCCGCATGTCGAAGGTCAGTTCCAGGGTCTGCCGCTGGCCGGGGGACAGCTCCCCGGTCTTGCCAAACGCCGCAAGGGACTGATACTCCTTGTCAAGCTCGCCGTCCGGCGCCGAGACATAGATCTGGACAACCTCTTTTCCGGAATAGGTTTTCCCGGTGTTCTCCACAGCGGCCTTCACCGTGATCTTGCCGGCGTCAATGGAAACGCCTCCGGACAGGATCTCAAATGTGGTGTAACTCAAGCCGAAGCCAAAGGGAAATGCAGGCTCTACGCCAAAGCTGTCAAAATACCGGTAGCCCACATAGATGCCTTCTTTATAGCATTCCTCCTTCAGGTTTCCGTTCAGATAGCTGTACTCCTGGGCGAAGGGAATGTCATCATAGGCCTTGGCCCAGGTGTCCGTCAGTTTGCCGGAAGGCGTCACAACGCCGCTGAGCATATCCGCGAAGGCATTGCCTCCCTGGCTGCCCAGCTGACACAGATACACCATGGCGCCCACCTTAGGGATCTGATCCAGGAAGGACATATCCATGGAAGATCCGCAGTTGATCGCCAGCACAAAGTGCTGATAGTTTTCCGCGCAAGCGGCAATGGCCGCAATTTCCTCGTCGGTGAGGAACAGATCCCCCTTCTCCGCGCGGCGGTCGCCGCCCTCCCCTGCCTGACGGCTCAGGACGTAGACGCAGGCGTCGGTATCGCTGTCCAGGATGTCCTGCCGGGTAATGGGGCGTCCGCAGGGAGCGCGGAAATTCTCCAGGAGCATCTGCATAATGGAAGAGGGCTGAAACAGCTTGATCCGTTTCTTCTTCTCCTGCTTGTAGGCTTCCTCCGCTTGCGAATAGATCTTCCTGTAATCCCCCAGCCACTTTTGGGTGGTGACCTCAAAGCCGCGGTTTTCCAGCCCCTCCAGGATGGTCACGGAGTGGCGCTCGTTGACCTCGCCGGAGCCTGTGCCGCCCTTGATGGTGTGGGTGGCGCCGGGGCCGTACAGGGCGATCTTCTTCGTGGCAAAGGGCAGGGTGCCGTCATTTTTCAGCAAAACCATGGCCTCACAGGCCGCCCGATAGGCAACGGCCTGATTGTCCAACTCCCGCTGGGTCACTTCATCGGTGTAGCTGGCTTTTGTCAGTAGTTTCATATTTTAACGCCTCCACAATGATTTTCCTTATTATACCGAATTTTTCTAGATTTTACTATCTGCCATATCTCCCAAAAATCGCGCATGCATTTTGAGCCTCATAACAAGTTCCGGAACCGGCAGAAAAAAAACGGGGCTTCGAACTACCGAAGCCCCGGGGGAAACTCAATCCTTATTGGTTTTTTCCGCCTTCTTGGCAGCTTTGGCCTTGGCCTTGGCCTCCTGGGCCTTCTTGGCTTCCGCCTTGGCGGCCTCGGAAGCGGTCTCATTGGAGGAAATGGCCCACTTCTCCACTTCGATCCGCACCTGATCCGCACCGGTTTCAATCACGATGCGGTTTTCCTTGACGTTGACCACCGTACCAACGATGCCGCCGATGGTGATGATCTTATCGCCGGTTTTCACAGAGGAGCGCATCTGCTCAGCTTCCTTCTTGCGCTTGTTCTCGGGACGGATCAGCATGAAGTAGAAAATGGCCAGCATGACCACCAGCATGATCATAGTGCTGCCCATGCCGGCAGCACCGCTGACTTCGGTGAGAAAATTCTGCATTGGGAAAAACTCCTTCTCGTATAATGTCTTGTATATTATAGCATTCCTTGTGCAAATTGCAAGGGCAAATTACAGCCTGCGCGCCAATTTTTCGGAATATTCCCGTCGGAACGCGTCAAAACGCCCTTCATCCAGGGCATCCCGAATCCGTTTCATCAAATCGTTATAGAAATACAGATTGTGCATCACCGAAAGCCGCATGGCAAGCATTTCCTCCGCGACGAACAAATGGCGGATATACGCCCGGCTGTAGCGGCGGCACACAGGGCAGCCGCATTGGGGATCAATGGGGCTTTCATCTAGCTGATATTTGGCATTTTTCAGATTGATGGCGCCTTCCCATGTAAACAGCCGGGCGTGCCGGGCATTCCGGGCGGGCATCACGCAGTCAAAGAAATCCACCCCCCGGGCCACAGCCTCGATGATATTGGTCGGCGTACCGACGCCCATGAGGTAGCGGGTCTTATCCCCGGGCATATGGGGTTCTACCGCCTCGATGATGTCGTACATTTCCTGGGCGGTCTCCCCTACCGCCAAGCCGCCGATGGCATAGCCGGGAAGATCCAGCTCCGCGATCCGCTTCATGTGATCCACACGGATGTCCGGATAGGTCCCTCCCTGATTGATGCCCCAGAGCATTTGCCGGGGATTCACCGTGTCCGGCAGCGCGTTGAGTCGGGCGTTTTCCGCCTTGCAGCGCTCCAGCCACCGGTAGGTTCTGTCCACGCTTTTCAGGACGTAGTCCCGGGGCGCGGGATTTTCAATGCACTCGTCGAAGGCCATGCAGATGTCGCTGCCCAAATTGGACTGAATCTGCATGCTCTCCTCCGGCCCCATAAAGATCTTCCGCCCGTCAATGTGGGAAGAAAAATACACCCCCTCCTCCTTGATCTTGCGCAAGGAGGACAGGCTGAACACCTGAAAGCCGCCGGAATCCGTAAGGATTGGCCCATCCCAGGTCATAAATTTATGAAGGCCTCCCAATTGACGTACCACCTTGTCAGTAGGCCGCAGATGCAGGTGGTAGGTATTGGACAGCTCCACCTGACAGCCAATGGTTTTCAGATCCTCCGCGCTGAGCGCGCCTTTAATGGCCCCCTGGGTGCCCACATTCATAAACACCGGGGTCTGCACCGTCCCGTGGGCGCAGGTAAATTCGCCGCGGCGGGCCTTTCCTTCTGTTTTTTTCAGTTCAAACATACTGACCTCTCTTTATCCGGATTTTGCGGGATATACAGTTTGGTGCCCAAACGTGCTTGGAATTTGCTCTCTTTGAAAAACCAAAGCCACCGTCGGGCACGAGCATGGATTCATGAGGGCGCCAACCGCCATCTGCCCAACGCCATCCATCCGGGCATATTCGGAAACGTCTTCCGGATCGTTCCCGTTCCAGGGACGGAGAATCCTCCGTTGGGTCTGCAGAGCAGCCGCGCTCAAATAGACGCGTACCTCAGACTGCCTCCTTATAAGATGCACATCGCGTCGCCAAAGCTAAAGAACCGATATCGTTGGGCGACCGCTTCCTTGTAGGCGTTGAGCACATGCTCCCGACCGGCAAAGGCGGACACAAGCATCACCAGGGTGCTTTCCGGCAGATGAAAATTGGTGATCAGCCCATCCATGGCTTTGAAGGTATAGCCCGGATAGATGAAAATATCCGTCCACTTGGACTTTGCCGCAAAGCTGCCGTCTTCGCCGACCAAAGATTCCAGCGTGCGGCAGGAGGTGGTGCCGACGCAAATGATCCTCCCGCCTTCTTTCCTGGCGCTGTTGAGGATCCCGGCTGTTTCCTCGCTGATCATGCAAAGTTCGGCATGCATATGATGGTCGGTGATCTGCTCAGCTTTTACCGGGCGGAAGGTTCCCAGACCCACGTGGAGGGTAACAAACGCCGTTTTAACCCCCTTCGCCCGGATCGCCTCCAGCAGCTCTTGGGTGAAATGCAGACCGGCGGTGGGAGCGGCGGCTGAGCCGGTTTCCCGGGAATAGACCGTCTGATATCGCTCCTGATCCTTCAGTTCCGCCTTGATATAAGGGGGCAAGGGCATTTTTCCCAAGCGCTCCAGCACCTCCAGGAAGATCCCCCGGTAGTGGAACCGGACGATCCGGTTCCCGTCTTCCCGCACTTCGGTAACCGTGGCTGTCAGCTCCCCGTCTCCGAATACCACTTGACTGCCCGGCTGCATCTTCCGCCCAGGCTTGCACAGGCATTCCCAGCACTGATCGCCCAAGTCCCGCAGCAGCAGCACCTCAACCGCGCCGCCGGTGGGACGACGGCCCAAAAGCCGGGCAGGAAGCACCCGGGAGTCGTTCATAACCAGACAGTCCCCAGGCTTCAGATAGTCCAGGATGTCAAAAAAATGTCTATGGCTCACTTCTCCGGTTTGCCGGTTCAGAACCATCAGCCGGGACGCGTCCCGCTGCTGAAGCGGCGTCTGGGCAATCAGTTCCTCCGGAAGATCGTAGTAAAAATCGCTGGTTTTCAAATACATTCCTCATTTCTTATGGCAAGCGCGTTCCCCAAAGTCGGCAGCATCCTGCCTCCGCGGACGATGGCAGGCGCTGTAACGCCGCCGTCATTCCCCATGCTTCTCCCGCGGGCTGGGCGGCGTGGATCCGGGATCCTCCGCGTGACCGGTATCTTCCTTCCTCCGCCATCTGTATGCCAGCAATTATAGCCCAATTCCCTACTTTTTGCAACAGACAAAATGGTGCTCCTCCGCATAGACTGGCATGGAGGTATCAGCTTATGAATAAACCACTTTTTACAGGAGCCTGCACGGCTCTCGTCACACCATTCCTGGACGGCAAGATCAACTATCCCATGCTGGAGCTGCTGTTGCGGCGGCAGCTGGAGGCCGGTATCCGCGCCATCGTCCTCAGCGGAACCACCGGCGAGTCTGCCACGCTGACTGACTGCGAGAAGCTGGAGATGATTCGGCGGGCCAAGCGGTATGTAGGCAGCGACGGCATCATCATTGCCGGAACCGGCTCAAACTGCACGGAACACGCGGCGGCCCTGAGCAAGGCCGCCGAAGAAGCCGGGGCTGACGCGCTGCTGGTGGTCACTCCCTACTACAACAAAGCCAACGAGGAAGGACTGATCGCCCATTACAGCGCCGTAGCCGGCGGGGTACATATTCCGGTGATCGTATACAATGTCCCCTCCCGTACCGGCCTGGAAGTCTCCGCCGAGGTATGCCGGTGCCTGTCCATGCTGCCCAACGTCGCCGGGATCAAAGAAGCGTCCACAGACATCCGAAAGATTGCCCGACTGAAGGCCATTTGTCCCAAAGACTTTTCCGTATGGAGCGGAAACGACGATATGACCACGCCGGTCATATCCCTGGGCGGTGAAGGCGTGATCTCCGTCATGTCCAATGTCGTCCCCGGGGAAGTCCAGGACATGGTCCAGGCAGCCTTGGACGGAGATTTCGACACCGCGGCGGATCTTCAGATCCGGCTCCTACCCCTGTGTCAGGCGCTGTTCAGCGAGATAAACCCCATCCCCGTCAAAGCCGCCATGAAGCTCATTGGGTTTGACTGCGGCGATTGCCGGATGCCCCTGACCACCATAAGCAGAAACAATCTGGATCGATTGAAAGAGGCTTTGGCTCATTGTTGACAGCCCGTATCCCCCGGCAGCCGTCGGGGGATACAACATTCTCTGAAAAAACTTTTTTAATTTATCGAACTAAAGTATTGACATTTTTGCCGGACTGGCATATAATGGGATAAACCGTTGAGGATGAGTGAGTAATCCTTCGTATCTTTCCCTCAGAGAGCCGCAGATGGTGGAATTGCGGTGGCAAAGGCGTTGGACGAATGGACATCCAAGGGCAACCAGAAACGATGTTTCATCGGAGTATGCGCGCCGGAGATTGGCTCTCCGTTAGCAAAGGTCGGCGTATGTTGGTACGCGCAGAGTGGACGCATAGAACGCGTCAAGCCGGGTGGCACCGCAGGATCACATCCTGTCCCAGCAAGGAGTATTTGCTATGGGACGGGATTTTTTGTTGTCTCCGTCCCGCCAAAAAAGGAAAGGAGATCACACTATGGCCAGCCAAACCATTCCCTACAAGATCTATCTCAACGAAAACGAGATGCCCACCGCCTGGTACAATCTCCGGGCCGACATGACAAACAAGCCCGCTCCCCCTGCTGAATCCGGCCACCTTGCAGCCCATGACTGCCCAGGAACTCTCCGGCGTGTTTTGTGAGGAATTGATCCGCCAGGAACTGGATGACACCACCGCCCTGTTCCCCATTCCTGAGCAGATCCGCAGCTTTTACAAGATGTATCGTCCCTCCCCTCTGGTGCGGGCATATTGCCTTGAGGAAAAGCTGCAAACCCCGGCAAAAATCTACTACAAGTTTGAAGGCAACAATACCTCCGGCTCCCACAAGCTGAACTCCGCCATCGCCCAGGCATACTATGCGAAGATGCAGGGACTGAAGGGCGTCACCACCGAGACAGGCGCCGGTCAGTGGGGCACCGCTCTGAGCATGGCCTGTGCCTATTTGGGCCTGGACTGCAAGGTATATATGGTGAAGGTCTCCTACGAACAGAAGCCCTTCCGCCGGGAGGTCATGCGCACCTACTGCGCCTCCGTCACCCCCTCGCCTTCTATGGAAACCGCAGTGGGCCGAAAGATCCTGGCCGAGCACCCCGGCACCACCGGAAGCCTCGGCTGCGCCATCAGCGAAGCGGTGGAAGTCGCTACCTCCACCCCCGGCTATCGCTATGTACTGGGCAGCGTTCTGAACCAAGTGCTGCTGCATCAAAGCGTGATCGGCCTGGAGGCCAAGGCCGCTCTGGATAAATACGGCATTCAGGCGGATGTAATCATCGGTTGCGCCGGCGGCGGCTCCAACCTTGGCGGCCTCATCGCGCCTTTCATGGGCCAGAAGCTGCGGGGAGAGGCGGACTACCGGATCATTGCCGTGGAGCCTTCCTCCTGTCCCAGCTTTACCCGAGGCAAGTACGCGTATGATTTCTGCGACACCGGCATGGTCTGCCCTCTGGCGAAAATGTATACCCTTGGCTCCGGATTCATCCCCGCGCCCAATCACGCCGGAGGCCTGCGGTATCACGGCATGAGTTCGACACTGTCTCAGCTGTATCACGACGGTCTGATGGAAGCTGTGTCTGTGAAGCAGACTGACGTTTTCCAAGCGGCGGAGTATTTTGCCCGGGTCGAAGGCATCCTTCCGGCGCCGGAAAGCGCCCACGCCATTAAAGTTGCCATGGATGAAGCCATCCGCTGCCGGGAAACCGGTGAAGCGAAAACCATCGTCTTTGGTTTGACCGGAACCGGATATTTCGACATGGTGGCCTACGAGAAATTCCATGACGGCAAAATGCAGGACTATACCCCCAGCGACGCGGAGCTTCAGGCCAGTCTGGAGCGTCTGCCGAATGTAAACGGATAACCCAAAGCGCTGTCTCAAAAGAGCGGTTTCAAGATAACGTATATCAAAATATGCTCGGCTGGATTACCTTGTTTTTGGTAATCCAGCCGTTTTTGATTGCGCTTTGTTATTGGGCAAACTCCATATTGGGCCAGCGGTTTTTCATGTAGGCGTCGTCATAGGTGGTATCGAAAAACACCTCGATCACATTGCTTGCCGCCGGATCCGTCTGCCGGGCAGTGCAGCGGATCATTGCGCAGGCGGTCAGCAGGCCGTTGCACAGCATCAGTAGCAGTACCACCCAGGTTGTCACCTTACCCAGCAGCGGCGGCAGCTTCTCAATGCCCGCGGACATGGGAGGATAGATCACCTTGATCCAGAACACCGCCAGCAGCCCCCAAAAAATACAGTACAGGACGTTTGTCCGTCCGCCTATGTTCAAAGGCATGTCACTGTAATCCCAAAATACCGTGCCAAACAGGAGCTCTGTAAAGACACTGCACAGGTATTCGTACACGCCGCCGATGACAAATCCGGCCAGGAACACATACCGATCCTGCTTTCCGGCAAGGCGTTGCAGCGATACCGTAAGCAACACCGCGCCAAATCCCCAGACAAAGCTGAAGGGGCCGTAAAGCACACTGGAACGGTTCATCCACACGCCGCCTGCAATCCGGCAATAGCACATCTCGATCAGCGCCCCCAGGAATGAGGACACCAGGAAAACCCATACCAGCTTGTCAAAGCACATTCCCCGGGCGAATACGTGCCGATGGGAATGGTCCGTCACAGCCTCCGTCTCGATCCCCGGGTACGCCTTTTGCAGACGCCGCCAGATCGCGGTGATGATACGATCCGCCAGACGGTGGGTATCTTCCTGCCTGGCCCGGGCACGTTTGGAAACGGTGTTGGTTCGCAGTGTAAGCACAACGCTGGCAAAATCCACCGCGATCAGCACCGCGCCGGCGATCACCGCCAATCGCGGTAGCCAATCCGGCATCAACTGAACCAAGCCAAAGATCCAGGGATGGATCACCAGATAGCCGGTCAGCAATACGGCCGCCACCGCAAGGCAGAGCAGGATGCTCCACGTTCCTTTTTCCTGGATCAGGGTGGGGTTTCTGCTGATTCCCCGGACAAACTGATCCGACAGGCGCATTACCAGAAAGCACACAATCGCACTGGTCAGATATTGCAGCGGAAGGTTATGGTTCAGGGTAGCCAGCACCGGCAGCAGCACGGCGGCAGCGATGCCGTAGGGCAAAGACAGGGGCAGATTCAGAAAGCCCCGGTTGATAAACCGCCGGTACCGAACGGCATCGTAGAAAACAGTAAGTACCCAGCCAAAAAAGGCATATATGATCAGATACAGCAGCAGATCCCATGCGGTGTAAGTGATCGTCATAGGTATCCTCCCAATCACAGTATGTTACCCAAGGAGCCTCTGCTGCCGATTGACAAAGGTCATTCCCTAACAGAGGTTCCCCAAGTATCGCATCGCCGTCAAGCCCGCGGGGAAGCAGCGCAGCCGAAGGCCATGCCGAAAGGCCGCCGAGCCTCGGGTCAGTTAAACCGGACGACCTTATTGGCGATCTTATACACCAGGCCGGAAAACTCCTGACCGGCAGTACCCGGGCGGCAAATCAGCCACAGCGGCGTTTTGCTTTTAAAATGTCTGCCCCACTTTTCGTCAAAGGCGATGCAGTTTTCCCACATTTTTTCCAGAGCCTCGTCTGTCTCCTTGGACTTATTCAGCCGGGTGAACAGAATGGAAATGCCAAACATCATAAACAGCTCATGCTTCATATACCGCTTCAGTCTCGGTTCGGTAATATCATCCAGGTGGCAGGAGGTAAAGCATTTTTCCGTTACCAAAATCTGATGTTGGTAGCGCTTGGTCATCACATTCTGCTGCACGGACTGATCCGGCCGTCCGATCCAATAGCGGTACAGATCCGCATTCATATAGTACATTCTTTGAACATGGGGCAGCGTCTTGTAGACCATCAGATTGTCTTCATAGAACACATGCTTGGGCAGATCCTCTCCCCACTTGCGCATAGCCGCCGTGCGGAAGGTGCAGGAGTGGATGGTAAGCATCTGATGGATCATAAAGGGCTTGGTTTCCGGCCAGGTGAAAATCCGTCCCTCCGGCAAAACCGAGGAATAATCAATGGAGCGGTCACCCTGGCCGTCGGCATGGACATAGTAGTAATTGCTGATTACCAGATCTGCCCCGCCCTCTTGTTCGCACTGCTCCAGAGCGTCCAGGAATGCCGGAAAGTCCGTGCTTAAGGTGTCATCGCTGTCCACCACCTTGAAGTAGACGCCGGAGGCATGCTTCAGTCCCTGGTTGATGCCCTCTCCGTGGCCTCCGTTTTCCTGATGGATAACCCGGCAGATATTGGGGTACTTTTCCGCATAGGCGTCGGCAATCTTTCCGGTATTGTCCTTAGAGCCGTCGTCAATAATAATGATCTCCACCCGATCGCCTCCGGACAGCAGGCTGTTCAGACAGTTTTTCATGTAATCCTGAGAATTATAGCAGGGTACTGTAACCGTCAACAATTTCATGTTGTTTCCTTTCTCTCAATCCAGTTCCTGACTTGCCAGCTTTCGTGCGGACAGCAGCACCGCGTCCATGTCGTAATAGCGGTATTCTCCCAAACGGCCCCCGAAGATGGTGTTCTTTTCCTTCCGGGCCAGCGCCTTGTACCGTTGGTACAGGGCATTGTTCTCCTCGTCATTCACTGGGTAGTACGGCTCCTCCCCGGGCTGCCACTCAGAAGAATACTCCCGGGAAATCACCGTTTTCGGCTGTGTGCCGAACTCAAAGAACTTATGCTCAATAATGCGGGTATAGGGGGTCTGGGCGTCGGTATAGTTCACCACTGCGTTCCCCTGGAAATTGGGCATATCCAGAACCTCCGTCTCAAACCGGACGGAGCGGTAGCTTAGCGGCCCATAGCGGAACTGAAAATAGCTGTCAATGGAGCCGGTATAGACCACGGTCTTTGCCATGGCGTCCCAGTCGGCTTTGTTTTCCAGATAGTCAACCTTCAGCCGCACGTCAATGCCGGCAAGCATTTTGTCCACCATGGCGGTATATCCGCCAATGGGGATCCCCTGGTATTTGGCGGTGAAGTAGTTATTGTCGAACGTCAGGCGAACCGGCAGGCGCTGAATGATAAACGCGGGCAGCTGTGAGCAGGGACGGCCCCACTGTTTTTCCGTATAGCCCTTGATCAGGCGCTCATAGATATCCGTGCCCACCAGGGAAATCGCCTGTTCTTCCAGATTCCGCGGCTGCGTGATCCCCGCCGCCGCCCGCTGCTGGGCGATTTTCGCTTCAGCCTCCCGGGGGGTAACCACGCCCCACATCTTATGAAACGTATACATATTAAACGGCAGGGAATACAGCTCGCCATGATAGTTGGCCACCGGGGAATTGGTATAGCGGTTGAACTCCGCGAAGCGGTTTACATAGTCCCATACGGTCTTATCGTTGGTATGGAAGATATGGGCGCCATAGGTGTGTACCTGGATCCCTTCTATTTCCTCGGTATACACGTTGCCTCCAATGTGATTCCGCTTCTCGATAACCAATACGGACTTCCCCGCGGCAGCCATCTGCTGGGCAAAGCACGCGCCAAACAATCCGGCGCCAACGATCAGATAATCATATTTCATTGGGCTATCTCCATCCCCTGAATATTCCTATGAAAGCTCCCCATTCCTAGGAATATGATTCATAAATGCCAGCATCTCGCTCCTTGCGGAGCAACCGATGCGGATGCATATCCATACCCATGCGCGAACTGCTTTCGTGGTTTTTGGCGCGATCATATCCCATGGGTATTTAAATCCGCAATCCGATTTCCGGTGATCGTAATATATATACCACAAGTGTGGAATTTTGTCACCTGGTATTGTGAATACAATTTCTGGAAGTCTCTGATTCAACCGGCAAGCGCTGACGCAAATTGAGTTTGGCGCATCCGAAGGTTCAAAAAGCGGAAGATCCTGTATGTATTTCTCGCTTTTTGATCGAAACGGATGGAGGCCCGGGGCAGGATCGTTTACCCGTCGGCGCCGTTTGAAACGATTGTACCCGTCAGTTCTGTCCCGACGCTTCCTCTTGCGTCAAACGCCGGAAGAACACAAAGAAGGCTGTGGTGGTTACGGCAGCAGACAGAATATCCGACACCGGTTCCGCGAGAAATACCGCGAAGGCCTTATTCTCAAAGAACAGAGGCAGGATAAAAATCAGCGGAATCAGCAAAATAAGCTTGCGCAGGCAGGCCATAACCAGACTGGTTTTGGCCTGTCCCAGGGCCACGAAGGCCTGCTGGCAGCTGATTTGAAAGCCGATGGAGAACGCCCCCATCAGGAAGATCCGCAACGCCCAGCCTGTGTACGCCACCAAATCCGCGTCACTGGTGAAGATGCCTGCGAAGAAATCCGGTACCGCCATCAGCAGCAGCCAAAACACCGTGGTGTAGCCCACGCAGGTGAAAAACTGGCAAAAAAACGCCTCCTTCACCCGATGCAGCTTTCTTGCGCCGTAGTTAAAGCTGATCAGCGGCTGTCCTCCCTGGCAGATGCCCTGCAGCGGCATGGTGATCAGTTGGTTGACGGAGGTCAGCACCGTCATCGCCCCCACAGCCACATCTCCGCCATAGCGGGACAGCGAGCTTGTAAAGCTGATGGACAAAAGGCTCTCAGTAGAGACCATCACAAAGCTGGAGATCCCAAGGCTCAGGCAAGGAGCAATGATCTTTTTTTCCAAGGGCATGTATTTGACCTTGAGCTTCAGGATGGTCTTCTTCCCGGTCAGGAATTTCAGGATCCACACCGCGCTGACCGCCTGGCTCAGGACTGTGGCCAAAGCCGCGCCGGCCACGCCCATATCAAGCGCGAAAATGAAAATGGGATCCAATACGATGTTGATCACCGCGCCGATCACGGTGGTCAGCATGCTCATCTGGGAAAAGCCCTGGGTGGTCAGGAAGGTATTCATACCCATGACGATCAGAACAAACACGCTGCCCAGAATATAAATCCGCCCGTAGGTCACGCCGTAGGGCAAGGTCGCTTCGGATGCGCCGAAAAGCCGAAGCAGGGCGGGCGCGGTGAAATAGAACACAGCGGTCAATACCACAGACAGGATCAGCAGCAACGTAAAGCAATTGGCCAGGATCTTTTCCGCCTTCTGCTGATCCCTCTGCCCCATGGCAATGGCCGCTCTGGGAGCGCCGCCGGCGCCTGCCAGCATCGCAAAGGCGGTAATCAGCATGATAATCGGCGTAACCAGGCCGACGCCGGTAAGGGCCGTTCCGCCGATTTCGGGAATGTGGCCGATATAGATCCGATCCACCACGTTATACAGAAGATTCACCACCTGACCGACTACCGCCGGCAGAGCCATTTTGACCATCCAGCGTTTGACGCTGCCGCTGCCCATATCATTGGTTCGGTTATTGCTCATTTGACGCTTCTCTCCTTTAGCATTTCCATATTTCGCAGGATCCTTTCAATGGTGTTGCGAAAACACGCCAGATCCTCCTCCGGGATCCCCTGAACCAGCTGCCGGTAAAACCGCTCCTGGGCGTCCCGTCCATCCTGAGCTGCCAGGCGTCCCCGCTCTGTAAGCTCCAGACGCGCGCTGCGGCGGTCGGCAGGATCCGGAATCTTTTTCAGCATCCTGCGCCACACCAAATCGCTGACAGATAAGGAAACATGGGATTTTTGCAGACCTCTGCGGGCTACCACATCCGCCGCCCGGTCAAATTGAGGGGTATTATGTAAAAACAGCAATACATCCAGTTCCGTCTGCGTCAGCTCCCACTCCAGACAAACCGGTTCCAGCGCCTTTCGATATGCCCGCCGGGCAATATCCATGGCAGAATGATCCAGAGGAAATAGGAATTCCTTCATAGCATCGCCTCATTTAGTTCTATTTTGAACGTTCAATAGTATACAATCTTCGTTGACAAAAGTCAATTGGTAAAATGCGGCAGAGTAGAAAGCGCATTGTTCCCTGCCATCAGAAAAAACGGCGCTTGACAACCCGCATTCGGATGCGGTAACCTTTTTTCATTAATACGCCATGGATTACGATTCTTCAGGCCTGCGGCTTGCCGCCGCCTTTTTCAGATTTCATCTCAAGGCGAACCCCCTGGCTTTCTCCCATTGCCGGGCGGATTCGGGTTCTTCATCTGTCAGAACCCGCGCTTACCAGGCGCGCAAGCAAGGGGTTGTCTCAAAACCAACGTTTCGAGGCAACCCCTTTTTGCCGGGTTTGGCGCGCCAAGTTGGGTAAGTGGTTCAAAAGCGGGCGGAATTCAAGCGCGGGGGGCATGATGGCCGGCCGTCCGCCCACGCCCCCGTCCAGTTTTTGCGCATTTTTTCCCTTTTGAGACAACGCTTTTTTATGTTCCAAAAAAATTTTGTCAAAATTTTCCCTTAGGTGTGTTTTTTCCGCGGCTCATTCGTTATTACAGGTATAGGGAACGGGAGATCCTTCCGCGTCTGGGAGCATTCTGTCCGGAAGTGCCGTTCCCTGTCAGGAAATTTCAAAAACGAGGTGTAACTGTATGAAAAAACATTCTGTTTTGCGAAACATGTGTCTGCTGGTTGTCTGTCTAGCACTGCTCACCGGCTGCGGCAAGGAACAGTCCGAAGCCTCCTCCGGCAATGTGGTCAATGCCACATCGCCTCTGGAGGTGGATCCGGAGGCCCTGAACGGCGTATCCATCACCCTGCCCCAGGACATGACCCGGGAAACCGTATCGGATATCCAGCACGATTTTATTCAGGATGGCAAACAAGTTGGTGGGATCGTCATTGTGGATATTCCCAATGAGATGCTGGAATCGCCCTACGGATATTTACTCCAGATCTCTGATCTTATAGGACAGCAGCTTATGCCAGACGTGGATTCTGATGAAATTGAGTTTATCGGGGCAGGCGGAAATGTCTATGCCTATATGGAGGTCTACACCGGGAAAGGCGAGGATATCCGGTATTACCATTATCTGCTCCGGGGAGAAACCTACCTATATGATATTTGGTTTTCCTACGATGAGATCGACACGGAGGCCGCCTCGCAGATCCTGGCAACCGTTTCCTCTGAGGATATCATAGCCGAGCTGAACAAAAGCCCGTTCTAAGGAATCTCTGAATAAATACCCATGCGCTTTCGCAGTGCGCCACCATTCATGAAAGGCTTCGGCCCATGGGTATGGATATGCATCAGCATCGGTTGCCTAGCAAGGGGCGAGATGCTGGCATTTATTAAAAATTTACTATGAATGCGGAGCTTTCATAGTAAATCGTCTTCGGCTGAATGCCGGATCTTTTGCCCCATCCGTGCAGTTCAAAAAGCAGGAAATACATACAGGATTCCTCCACTGTTTGAACTTTCGGCTGAGCCAAAATCTCTCGGCATCCGCTCTTGCCGATTTCATCAGAGCTTTCCTAAGAACAGACCCTGGCCCGGCAGAGATCATCGCCGGATCCATAGAAACACCGATACAGAAAGGACATACCATGAAAAACCAATTCCCATTGATTCTGTTCTGCCTCCTGGCCATTTCCCTGACGGTGCTTACCGCATGCGGAAAGTCCGAGGCCCCTCCCCCCAGCGTCCCGCAGACCATCCTGCCGGAGCCTACCGAGGAAGCGCAGACCCTGGCCAGTCAGGCTCCTGAGACTACGCCGGTTCAGGAGGAAGCTGTGACCCCCGACTATGGGCCGAACCCCTGGACACAGACCTACATCACGACCGATCCCAGCATCGAAGCAACCCCGGAAGTGCTGGACAGCATCACCATGACCCTGCCGGACGATGTGACCCGCCACCGGGTATCTGACCGCCAGTTTGATTTCGTCAAAAACGGGACCCAGGTGGGCGGCTTCCTGCTGGTGGACATTCCGGAGGAGATGCTGAAAAAGGCCGCCGAAACCAAGGAGGATTTTGAAGTTCTGTCCGACCATGTGGCCAAACAGGTCATGCCGGAAATTTATCCCGAGGAAGCCTGCCTGTGGGGCGGTGGGCATATCAAAGACAGCGGTCATTATCTGCATATTTCTATCAAAACCACGGAAAAGGACGGTTTATGGGGTCAGTACCGGCACCACATCTATGTAGGAGAAGAATACTGCTATGATTTTTGGATCGATGAGGCTTGGTGGGGAGACGGCGGTAGGGGCATCGTGGACAGTCTTTCCGCCGCGGATATCAAGCCGGAGCTGAACAAAGCGGAATTTGCCTGGTCGAATTAAGGCAGGTCACCGCCCTGAAGGTGTTATAGGAAGCAACACGCAGGCATGTTACGGTGGCTCTTAGCCATTTCCCCGGCAGTATTTACCGCAAGCTGCAATCCTGATTGAAATGAGGTACTTTGCTTATGGAATTGAAAATAACCGATCTAACCAAGGACTTCCGCAAAACCCGGGCGGTGAATCGGGTAAACTACACCTTCCACAGCGGCGTATACGGCCTTCTGGGGGTCAACGGTGCGGGAAAGACCACCCTGATGCGGATGCTTACCACGCTGCTGAATCCCACATCCGGCGCCGTTATCTGGGATGGGCAGGACGTCTTTCAAATGGACAAGGACTACCGCCGTCTGCTGGGGTATCTTCCCCAGGACTTCGGGGTCTACCCGGATTTCACTGTCCAGGACTATCTGATGTACATCGCCACCTTAAAAGGCATCAAGCCGGCGGTGGCCAAGACCCGGGTGGAGGAGATGCTCCACCTTACCGGCATGACCCAGTTCAAGGGCAAGAAAATGAAAGCTCTCTCCGGCGGCATGAAGCGCCGGGCGGGCATCGCCCAGGCGGTGCTGAACGATCCCAAGATCCTGATCCTGGACGAACCGACAGCCGGTCTTGACCCCAGCGAGCGGATCCGGTTCCGCAATTTGATCAGCGAACTGGCGGCGGATCGGATCGTGCTGCTGTCCACCCACATCGTCTCCGATGTGGAATCCGCGGCGGGGCAGATCATCCTGATGAAGGACGGGGAATTCCTGGTCACCGGCACGTCCGACGAGATCATCGCCTCCTGCCCTGACCGGGTATGGATCTGCAAGGTACCCAAGGAGCAGGTGCTGTACTGCCATCAAACCTATCGGGTATCCAATGTGAAAACCCTGTCCTCCGGGGCGGAGCTTCGGATCCTGTCCCCGGAAGCGCCCATGTCCGATGCTGTCCAGGAGGAGACCTCCCTGGAAGATGTGTTCCTGTCCTACTTTGGCGAGAAATCAGGTGGTGAAGATGGCAATGGTATGGTATGAGATCAAAAAGATCCTGTTGCGGCCAAGCTGTCAGATCGCCCTGCTGATCCTGCTGGTTCTGGCCGGGCAGTCCTGCTACCGGGTGCTGTACGGGTCGGAAGGCGTGAGCTGGACCAATGAGCTTGGACAGACGGAAACCGGCTGCGCAGCCGCCCGGAAGCTGCGCAATGCCCAGAGGGAATGGTCCGGCACGCTGGATCAGGAGCTGCTGGAAAAGGCCCTGGCGGAGCTGAAGCGCATTGACAGCGCCCCGGATGATCCCTCCCTGGATGAGGTGACCCAGAGCAACATCAAATTCAGCCAGAAACAAAAGCTGATGCCCATCCGAACGTTGCTCAACCTCTCCTTCAAAGGCGGGTATGAGTGGCAGTATGGTTCCTACTTTGTAGCGGAGAAGGTGGAGCCGGAGCAGCTCCCACATTTCTATGAGAACCGTATTCAGCATCTGAAAGAGTGGCTCTATGACGAGGACAGCACCGGATATACCCGGTTTTCAGAAACAGAAAAGCAGTATTTGATCCGTAACTATGAAACCCTGGAGACGCCCTTTCAGGTGGGGTATACCGCCGGCTGGGAACAGGCCTTCAGCGCCAGCTATTACACCATCCTGTACGGCACCATTCTCATCGCGTTCCTGATCTCCGGGGTGTTCGCCAATGAATTCCGGTGGAAGGCAGACTCCGTCTACTTCAGCACGGAGCTGGGAAGAAAGGAAGGCTCCGCGGCAAAGCTGACCGCAGGCTTCCTGTTTACCACAGTGGTGTATTGGAGCGTCCTGCTGGCGGTAAACCTGTTCATTCTGATCTTTCTGGGCTTCGACGGCGGAAATTGCCCGGTGCAGGCAACGTTTCACTATTGGAACAGCATCCATCACATCACCTTCTTTCAGCTAAGCCTGCTGCAGCTGGCAGACGGCTATGTGCTGTGGATGTTCATCTCCGCTCTGGTGATGCTGGTGGCGGCAGCCTCCAGGTCTGTGAGCATTTCCGTCTGCGTTCCTTCTGTGCTGATTATGGTTCCCGATATGTTGGAGCGCAAAGTCGATTTTGAGAAAGCGTTATCCCTGCTCACCCTTTTCCCCCATAGAATGACGAGTATTTATGCGAATCGAACCCTCATCCTCTATACCATCCTTGGCAATGTGGTGACCCCCGCTTTCATCCAGCGGGTTCTGTTTTCCAGCCTTACGATCCTGATGTTTGCTGTCTGCTACCGGGTTTACCGGCGCAAGCAGATCCGCTGAGAAAGGAGGCGGTGGAACCATGCTGATGCGTTATGAGCTGCAAAAGGTTTTTACCAAACGGGCAAATCAGATCATTTTGATTCTGCTTGCCATTCTCACCGTCTATGCTTCCAGGAGCGCTCTGCGAAAAGTGGAATGGATAGACGACCAAGGAAATTACGTAACCGGCCATGCCGCCGCGGTTAAGCTCCGGGAGGCGGATCAGGAATGGTCCGGCATCTTGGATCAGGAGCTGCTGGAGAAAGCCCTGGCAGAATTGAAGGAGATCTACAGTTCTATCGAAATTGACGCCCAATCCCAGGAAAGCAACTGGCTTCTGCGGAGCAAACTCCAGGGCGTCCAGGAGATCGCGGATCTTCTCGCATGGGCGTATAGATATGAATACAGCACTTTCGAAGAATTGGTGGCAGGGCTTCAACCGGAGGATCTTTCCCGGTTCTACGAAAACCGTATAGAAACCCGGCGGATCATGCTCTATGAAGATGATAACGCCTGGCCACGCCACAACTATTCTGAAAGCGAGAAGCAGTATATCCTCAGCAAATTTAAATCTCTGAATACGCCCTTAGAAATGCGTTATCACGAGGGTTGGGTACAAGCCACTGATCAGCTTCCCACTTTATTAAAGTACGGCATCATTCTTCTGAGTTTTATCCTGGCGGGTATCTTCTCCGATGAATTTTCGCTGAAAACCGACGCGATCTACTACAACTCCCTCCATGGCCGTACAAAAGCTACCGCGGTGAAGGTGGTAATCGGATTGTTAATCATTACGGTGCTCTACTTGCTTTGTGTTGGAGCCTTCACTTTGATCGTGCTGGGGAGTTTAGGGACAGACGGCGCTCACTGCGGCATTCAGTCCCATAGCGGGTATTGGAGCATCCGAGAAAACATGACCTTCCAGCAGAAGTACTTACTGACTGTTTTTTCGGGATATCTGGGATATCTGTTTATCGGCTTTCTCATTATGTGGATTTCCGCGAAAACCAAATCTCCGGTACTGGCCGTGCTGATTCCGTCTCTGCTGATCCTGCTTCCGGAGTATCTCAGAGGTTTTAAAGGCCCCACCATGCGCCGGATCATCGGGCTGCTCCCGGACAAACTGCTGGATATCGGTCAAGCGATCGAATACCTGTACCTGTATACCATTGGGGACAATATCATGAGCGCGGTACCCATTGTGCTCGCCATATACCCCTGCCTGACCGTTGCGCTGGTGTTCCTGTGCTATCACGAGTACCGGCGTAAGCAGATCGCTTAGCAGCAAACCTTTTTCCACAGAAAAGCCTGCTTTCCCGGGTGTCGGGAAAGCAGGCTGATCCCCTTTGGCTGCGAAAATCATTTCTCCCAGTTACAGCGGATTTTCACCCACTTACGGCAGCGCTATTGCACAATGCCCTTTTTCAGATTACAATAGGGTTATCCCATGTGGATGCCACAGGGGCGATTTCTGTGTTCGCCTGCCGGCGCAATGGAGTGAATTATGGACTTCGACTTTCTCACCATCAGTCAAATTAAAAACGGCGACAGGCAAGCGGGAGAACGGCTGATCCGAAAATACTACCCGGAGATCCTTCGTTACTGCTATCTGCATGTTTCCTGCCGGGATGACGCGGAAGATCTGACGCAAGAGACCTTCGTGCGATTTTTCGCTTCCCTGGGCCGATATGAATACCGCGGAAAAACAAAGAACTACCTGTATACCATCGCGGCAAACCTCTGCCGGGATCATTACAAGAAGATCAGAGATCTCCCGCTGGAGGATCTGCCGGAGCAGTCCGCCGAGTCCATCCCGGAGGTGGAGATAAGGCTGGACATTTCCGCCGCCCTGGAACAGCTTTCCATGGATCTGCGGGAAGTCACGATATTATATTACTTTCGGCAGCGCAGTCAGAAAGAAATCGCTGCCATTCTGGGCATCAGTCCCACCCTGGTTCGCCGCCGCCTGAAGCGGGCCACACAGCAGCTTCGTATTCTGCTTGGAAAGGAGGAAGAATAATGCGATTCCCGAACAAGAAAACGCCATTCCCCAAAGACCGTTTCCCGGAGCCGGAGCTGCCCGCCCGGGAAGAAAAAATACGGCAGACCGTCGCCGCGTCCATGGGCAGCTTCCTGGAAGCCCAAACCCGGGAGTCTATGAATATCTGGGAGTTCCTCTACTGCCAGAGCCGGTATGTGAAAAAGCACTGGTGGCTTTTACAGGCGCTGCTTCTGCTATGGCTGTACAGCCACATTCGAACATATCAGGATCCGGTGCTGATCCGGAGAACCCTGGGCGTCGGCGCTCCCCTGTTCATCATTCTGGTGATCCCGGAGCTGTGGAAAAACCAGAGCAGCAACGCTATGGACATTGAATCTGCCACCATGTACACCCTTCAGCAGCTCTATTCCGCCCGGTTGACTCTGTTTGCCGGAGTGGATCTGCTTCTGCTGAGCGTCTTTTGCCTGGGCACCACAGTCTCTCTGTCCTTGACATTCTGGGATCTTCTGACCCAATTTGTGCTGCCGGTGAATATGACCTGCTGCATCTGCCTGACCTGCCTGTATACGCCCCGGGGCGTCCAACAGGCCTTTTCCCTGGCCCTGTGCCTGGCCTTCGCCGGAATCTGGAGGGAGATCGTCAGCAATGAAACGCTCTATCAGGCCATCACCATCCCCACCTGGGCAGGATTGCTGGTACTGTCCCTGGGGTATATGGTCTACTGCGTACTGCGCGGCCAGAAACGCTGGAGAAGGGATCTGGAAAAAAAGCTTCTCTGGGACTGATCCCCCGTGGATAGCGGTCTGAAGGAAACGCAGTTCAGATAGCTCTTGTGTTTCCTCCGGTTTTCAAGGACAAAGTCTACTTCGCGCTTTCCCATTGTTCTCTTGTGATCATTACTTCCAGCCAACCATTGTCACGGCTGATTTCCCGGAAGCCAGCGGACATGTGGGCTTGCCATGCGGATACTTCGTTTCTGGCAAGTTCAAAATCATTATGAATCCTGCTGACTTTACAAACCCGAAAAGCATGGTCAAGCATTTGTTTCAGAGCTGGGACGGCGTATCCGTTGCCCCGGTAGGGAGCATAGATCACGATGCCCATATCCCACCAGTCTTTATCAGGCGTATAATGGAAATTCACATCTCCAATCCATACGCCATCGGATTTCCGGCGAATGTAGGCATAAAACCGCTCCGGTTCGTTGCCGATCCAATGGCTGTACCAATCACCCCATGCAGATTCCGGAAAATCAATGCAGCCGGTATCCTTGTGGTAGCCATGGTAGTTTACATCCCAATTGGCATTATAAGACATGGTATCCGGATCAGACATCATTTTTTGTGAGAACCACAGTTCTTCTTGCTTTGGTATGTATAGGTCAAGCATGTTTCATCCTCTTTCCGTTTGGTGGGAGCCGTTGCCGACCCCCACCGCTGTTTGCAGGGCGGAATCCCCGCTGATCCATACCATCCCTTCCCTACCCGGCGTACTGGCTGGTATAGAGCTTATGGTAAAAGCCCTGCCGGTTCAGCAGCTCCTGATGGGTGCCCTGCTCCACAATGGCGCCATGATCCAGCACCAGGATCCAGTCCGCGTTCACAATGGTGCTCAGCCGGTGGGCGATGATGAAGCAGGTTCGCCCCTCCATGAGCTTGTCCATGGCCTCTTGGATCAGCAGCTCCGTGCGGGTGTCCACATTGGAGGTGGCCTCGTCCAGGATCAGCAGGGGCTTGTCCGCCAGCAGCGCCTGGGCAATGGTCAACAGCTGCCTCTGGCCGCCGGACAGATTGGTGGTATCCTCCCCAATCACGGTGTCGTACCCCTGGGGCATGGTGCGGATGAAATGGTCGCAATAGGCCTTTTTGCAGGCTTCCTCAATTTCCTCCTGGGTGGCCTCCGGCTTGCCGTAGGCCACATTTTCCCGGATGGTTCCCCGGAACAGCCATGTATCCTGTAGCACCATGGCAAACCGGCTGCGAACGTCCTCCCTGCGGAAGTCCGCGGTGTCCTGGCCGTCCAGGGTGATGGTACCGTTACGGACGTCATAAAACCGCATCAGCAGATTGACAATGGTGGTCTTTCCGGCACCCGTGGGGCCTACGATGGCCACCTTCCGGCCCGGGGCCACTTGCATGTTCAGATCCCGGATCAGCGGCTGCCGGGGGTCATAGGAAAAGTCCACATTGGTAAACACCACCTCGCCCCGGGTCTGCGTCGCCAGATCTTCCCGGGGCCGTTTTTCTTCCTCCATATCCAAGATGGCAAAGACCCGGCGGGCAGCGGATCGCACCCGGCTCATCTGGCTGAAGCTGTAGCTCAGCTGCTCCAGAGGGGACGCCAGCTGCCTGGAAAAGAGAACAACGGTCACAACCGTTCCCACGCTGACGCCCCGCTCCACTGCCAGATACCCGCCGATCAGGTTGATGAGAATATAGGCGATGGAATTGGACAGTCGGATCACCGGCTGCACGGCGGAATCCAGGAATCGGGCCTTGATGGTCGCGTCCGTCAGCTGTTCGTTCACCGCGGCATGCTTTTCGGCGGCATAGGCCTCCAGGTTGTATGCCTTGGTGGTGGCATAGTTGGTAAAGGTTTCTTCCACCAGCTCCGTCAGCTGCCCGGCAGTCCGGAACATGCTGTCGTAATTCTTCTCGCTGCGCCCGGCGATCCTGGTGCTGAGCCAGATGGAAGCCGGGGTCAGCAGCACCAGCGCGCCGGCCAGCCGCCAGTCCTCCCGGAACATGGCTACGCAGATCAGCAGAATCTGAAAAAAGCCCTTCACCAGCACGTTGAAAATGTTGTGAACGGAGTTTCCCAGGATGGAAACATCCTCAGTCATCCGCTGGATGACGTCCCCTACCGGGGTCTGATCCACGTAGGACACCGGTAACAATTTGATTTTCTCGGAAATCTTTATGCGGATGCCGCTGGTAAAAAACCGGGTCACCGTCCGGTTCATCACCAGCATGTTCCAGTAGCTGAACAAGCTGTTGGCCCCATATACCACCGCCAGCAGGATCAGTCCCGAGGTAACGGTTTGGCGGATGCTTCCAACGCATCCCCCCTCCCAGAAATCATACAGAGTCTGGGTCAGATCTCCCAGCAGCTCCGGCGCCAGGACGGCGGCAATCACCGCCAGCACGTCCAGCACCCCGCCCAGCAGCAGCCAGGGCGCAATGGGCTTGGCCAGGGCCGCCAGGCGAAGCATAACATTATCTCGCTTCATAGTCACCTCCGGTTTGGGAAGCGTAGATCTCCTGATACACCTGGCACCGGCCCAGAAGATCCTGGTGGGTTCCGTGATCCACCAGCCGGCCCTGATCCATCACGTAAATACAGTCACAGTGCATGGCGGTGGTCACCCGTTGGGTGACGATGATCCGGGTCTTGCCGGCAATGGCTCCAGCCAGGGCCTTTCTCAGGTTGGCCTCGGTCAGAAAATCCAGCGCGGAAAAGCTGTCGTCAAAAATATAGATGGACGCGGGTTTCACCACTGCCCGGGCAATGCTGATCCGCTGCCGCTGTCCGCCGGACAGGTTCTTGCCGGACTGCTTGAGCACATGGTGGATGCCATCCTGGCAGGCGCTGACGAATTCCTTCGCCTGGGCAATTTCCAGCGCCTTCCAAATGGCCTCGTCCCCGGCAGAAAGATCTCCCATGGCCACGTTTTCCCGGATGGTGCCGGAAAATACGGCGGCATTTTGCAGGGCGCAGCGCATATTCTGCCGCATGGTGCGGCGGGAAAGCTTTGTGGTGGGGATCCCGTCCAGCAGAACCTCGCCTTCCGTAGGCATCCGGAAGCCCAGAAGCATGCTGACCAGGGTGCTTTTTCCGGCGCCGGTACCGCCGATAATGGCGGCCGTCCGACCCTTGGGAATGTGCAGATGAATGTCCCGGAGAGCAGGCTCCGCCGCCCCGGCGTACCGGAAGGTCACATGATCGAACCGGATATCCCCTTCCAGGGTCAGCTCCCGGTGCTCCACCGGATCCGCCATGCCCTCGGCCTCCAGAACCTGGCCGATGCGGCCGGCGGCTACGTTGGCGTGGGGAAACAGGATGATGGAAAACGCGCCCATGATCACGCCGCCGCTCACCAGGGATATGTACTGGACAACGGCAAAAATATCGCCGCCGGTAAGGCCGCTGCCGGCTTCCAGCCGCCAGGCGCCTGCGTAGACGATCAGCACCGCCGCCAGATTCAGCAGGAAGGTAGCCAGGGGCGTGATCATGCCCATGGTCACATTGGCCTGGATGATGTGCTTTGCCATCGTGTGGACGGCCTCGGCTACCCGCCGGTGCTCCTTTTCCTCCGCGTCAAAGGCCCGGATCACCCGTATCCCCCGTAGCCGTTCCCGCATAATATCGCTCTGCTTGTCCACGTACGCGTCGGACTGCTTCCAAAGAGCGTCGATATTCCGGCTGGCGTAGAGCACCACCGCCAGGATCACCGGCACGAAGGCCAGCATCAGCAGGGAGAGCAGCACATCCTTGCGCATAGCCAGGAGCACCCCGCCGAAAAACAGCACCGGAATGGTGACCACCGTTCCGGACAACTCGGAAGCCACCCAGGAAACGGTCTGCACATCATGGGTGGCACGGGTCACCAGGGCAGCGGTGCCCAGGTTGCCGAATTCCTCGAAGCTCATGTCGTTGACCTTGCGGAAAATCGCGCCGCGCAAATCCCGGCAGAAGCAAGCCACCACCTTGTTGGAATTCCACACCCCGATCAACAGGGTAACCAAACCGGTCAAGCAGATAAGGAGCATCAGCGCGCAGCATCTGACGATGTAGCCAAAGTCCTCACCGTAAATCCCGTTGTTCAGAATCTGGCTCATAATGGTAGGCAGCAGCAGATCGCAGACCGTGGATCCGGCCACAGCCGCCATGGCTATGAGAATTCCCTTCCGATAGGGCTTCAAATAGGGAATCATTTGTTTCATACAATACCTCTCAATACCTCTCTCAAAAACGCAAAAAAGCGGCCCAAGCCGAAGCTCGCGCCGCACACAAACGCCTGTCCGATAGCATGACCCTCTATCGCACAGTACCTCCAGGAGCAAGTCTTCCGCTGTAAACATTCTCAAGAACGAACCCAAAGATGTTCATCAACATATGCACTTCCTCCTTTCCGGTTGATTTTCGTGGACATGATACCATGATTTCCAGCAATTGTCAATCACTTTCTGTAAGGAAGCCATAGGAAATCTTTGCCCCTGTCCGGAACGCGCCCTCTCTGCGTGAAATTCAAGGGCGTCTACCAACGAATATCCCTGAATGAACCATTGCAACGTATTCACAGATCGTCGATAAACCCCAGTTTCGCTTAACGCAAAACTGGGGTTTATCGACGGTCTGACGCAGCCGGCATGAGTACGTCATGCCGGCTGCGTATTATTTTTTAGCCGTATCCGCTGTTTTTGATCTCCCACCGTCCGCCGGTGCTGCGTCCCAGATACCACTTCCAGCGGGTATAGGTGTCACCGGGTGCCCAGGCGCCGTCCGCGGCGTCTTCCCCCACTGTAAAGGAGGTGTACAGGATGATGACCTCATCCAGACCCCAATCCCGCGCGCATTCGCCGAAGTCCTCCGGGGTATTGTCCCCCGGGTAGCTGATCTGGGTCAGGGTACAGCCCCGGTATTCCTTGCGAAAGAAGGCGATCACCACATCCATGGCGTCGGTAATGTCCTCGTCGCTGTACAGCGCTGAGTCCTCCCAGGCTGCCACTTCCACCTGATCCACATTTCCGCCGCCGCAGGCCGTCAGCAACAGCGCCAGAAGACACACCAGGAAAAACCGTATTTTCACCGGTGTTTCCCTCCCCTCCTTGGATTTCCTACAGCATACCACCGTTCCGGCCTCGGCGCAACCCGGCGGCGGGAAACTTAAG
>CALWXQ010000013.1 GCA_944385545.1 uncultured Oscillospiraceae bacterium
GGGAACTATATTCTACCATAAAAGGAACCACTATGGATTCTTTTTTCAGTTGTCCAACTTCATTTTACAATCGGCCACTTAAAACTTAATGAGAATTCAACAATATTCAAGAAAATCAGAACAAATCCAGCTGAATTCTTAAGAGAGTATGGGATAATTTTCTATACAGCTTTAAGATGAATAAATTATTAACAATGTTTCGATATACTGGACCATAAATAGAAAGTTGCGTTTTCTATAGGAACAATGTTTGAAAAATGCAGATTTATCCTGGATTTCAGCAGAATTCAGGATCCTAGGCTCCGGCACTGCCGGTATGGTGCGGCACAGCGGCCGGCGTCTTTTGCGGGATCTTCATATTGTTTTTCCCCGGATAAAATGATATACTGGATAACAGTATTGAGAATGGATCCTTTCGTTATGGAACCGTCTTAGATATTCCGGTCTCATATGAAACGGAAACGGTGAACCTTACGATCCCCGATTTCCCGGTTTAAGGAGGCAAAGCATATGAAGCATTATCTGAAATTGATGCGTGTGCACCACTATATTAAGAATCTGCTCGTTTTTGCCGCATTGGCTTGCGGCGGCCAGCTGTTCCATTTGGAAAAGCTGGCAATGGGCTTTTCCGCGTTTATCGCGTTCTGCATGGTGTCCTCGGCGGTTTATATCATCAACGACATCCGCGATAAAGAGAAGGATCGCAAGCATCCGAAGAAATGCAGGCGCCCCATTGCGGCGGGGATCATTTCCGTCAGACGCGCGTCCGTACTGGCTGTGCTTCTGCTCCTGGTCGCCGCCATTTGTAATGCCCTGGTATTCCGCGCGGCGTCTACTTTGCTGCTGGTACTCTATTTTATTTTGAATCTGGCATACAGTTTTGGCTTAAAGAATATGCCCATTGTTGACGTCACCATCCTGGTTGCCGGTTTCCTGCTCCGCATTCTTTACGGCGCGATCGTTACGGAGATCACCATTTCCAACTGGCTCTATTTGACCGTCGTCGCCTTTGCCTTTTATTTTGCCTTCGGCAAACGCCGGAATGAATTGATGCAGACCGGCAACGGAGAAACACGCCAGGTGCTGAGCGTCTATTCCGTCAATTTCCTGGACAAAAACATGGGGATGTGTTTGACGCTGGCAAATGTTTTCTATGCGCTGTGGAGCACAGATGAAAAAACCATGGCGTTTTACAGCAATAACTATCTGATCTTCACAGTGCCCATGGTGCTTCTGATCACCATGAAGTACAGTCTGGTGATTGAAGGGGAATCCGACGGAGATCCTGTGGAAGTGCTCCTTCATGACAAAGTTCTGCTTGCCCTGTGCGTGGTGTACTTGGCGGTTATGTTTGTTCTTCTGTACTTATTATGAAAGTGTGCTTGCTATGAACGTTTACGATTTTGACGGAACGATTTACAATGGGGACAGTACCGTTGATTTTTTCTTGTACGCCCTGGGGCGAAAACCGGCGCTGATTCGCTACGTCCCAAAGCAGCTTTGGGGTTTCGCTCTGTATGGAGCCAAACGGATCGGTAAAACGGAGTTGAAGGAATATTTCTTCTGCTTTTTGTCCGGGATCAATGCCGTAGAATTGGCGGAGCTTTTCTGGGATCAAAACCAGGATCGGATCTATCGCTGGTATTTACGGCAGCGGCAGCCTGACGACATCATCATTTCCGCGTCTGCGGAGTTCCTTTTGGCGCCGATCTGCCAACGGCTGGGGATCCGCCGGCTGATTGCCTCCAAGGTCAATCCCAAAACCGGAGCGTTTTCCGGCGAAAACTGTCGCGGCGGGGAAAAGGTGCGCCGACTGAAGGACGAATATCAGATTACCCATATCCATGGCTTTTACTCAGATTCCCGTTCCGATTTGCCGCTGGCAAGCATTGCCCACCGGGCGTATTTGGTGGAAAAGGGAAGGCTCCGGGAATGGAAGCCCCAGGAATGATCCTGCCTGGGATCCGGCTTTGGCCGGAGGTCTGGCAGCTTTGGCGGGTTCCGTCGCCCGCAGATGAACGTACCCCGTGGAGCGATGCCTGCTTTGCCGGTGACATCGCTCCACGGGGTTCCCTAATACGTACTGGCCGCGAACAGGATCCGGGCCTTCACTTCTTCCTTATTTCAGATAATACGTCTGGGCAAACGCAAGCAAAGACTGAAATTCCGGCACATTGACCGTCAGCATCACCGCCGCGGCGATCACCGTAAACACCGGCAGGAGCCAGGGCTTGCGCCATTTTTCCGCCGCCCAGTTTACCAGTTGGAACAGCAGCGCCAAATATGCCCAGCCAAAATACAGGCCGTACAGCATTAAGCCGTTTTCGGCGGTGCCCCAGCCCAGGAGCACAAGCACCGCCGCGGAAAAGCCTACCCAGTAGCCGCACAGGATGCTGCCCTTGTGCCTGCGATTCAGCCACAGACCCGCCAGCACGAAGACCAACAGGAGAACCCCGGCAAGACTTACACCTGTCACCGGCGCCTGAGATCTGACCATCCACTGGACAGTTTCATCGCTTCCCAGTCTGTCCACATAGGTGATTGTATCCGGCGCCAGCAGGCAGTTGCGAACAAATGCCAGAAATTGCAGAACCTTATCCCCAAAGGTCAGCTCTTTTCCTGTAAATGTGCTCAGCATCTTCGCTCTGGCCGGCAGCTTGAGAATAACGTCCAAGCGGCAGAAAGCGAAGATCAACACCACATAGGCAAGCCCCTGCTTCACGCAGCCCCGGAACCAGCTCCAAAAATCCCTTCGGGGATCCTGGTTTTGGGCAAGGGGAATTACAGCCAGGCTGGTGATCAGCGTCCCCCCCGCAGCCATCACAGCAAGGGGCCGGGGCCTGCCCCGGGAAATCAGGTACAGGCAAACTGTCAGCCAGAAAAAGGCCACCGCATACTGCTCCATCATGACGATAAACAGCAGATAGATGTGGCTGCAGCAGAACAGCAGCATAAAGCAGACCCGTTTTCCCGGGGTCAGCTCCAGAGTTTTTGCCAGCAGGAATCCCCCGCAGAAAATCAGCAGCATTTGTGAGCAGCCCAGCAGCAGCATTTGCAGCGTCGGCCACCGGTATACCCATGCTCCCAGAAAATAAGCCATGCCTGTCAGCGGCGCGGCAAACACCGCGAATAGGGGCTGGCGGATATCATTTTCGCTATGGAACAAGCTCACATACGCGGATGTGGGCACGATCAGGTTACTGTCACCGGTATAGATCGCAGCGCCGGGGATATCGTAGCCATAAAACGCTTTGGATGTGGAAAATGCCGCAAGGATTGCCAGGGCCGAAAGCATCACCAGCAGTCCGTAAGCCGCCCACTCCCAAAGCCGGATCCCCTGAAGCAGGCCGGTATCCCGGAGAATTTTCCGCATTTCGTCAAACAGCATCGCGACACAGACAAAGGCAAAGACCCAGGCTGCGGCAGTGGCAAGATCGCCGAAAAGTCCGGGAAGATAGGATCCTGCCACCAGGCTGTTCAGATATTCCGATTCCGTGGAAAAGCTGACCCCGCCCACGGGAACCACGGCCGGATCCCAGAAGATCCCCAGAGCGGTCATTGCCGCAAGGGCCTTCACCTGCCAGCACATGGCGGATACCCGGGAGGCAATGGAAGAATGGGCCGCAGCGAAAATTCCGCACAGAAGAACAGCCAACCCCAACCCCGCGGGAATCATGCTGCCCACAGAATACCACTGCACCATCGCGCAGAAAAACGCCGCCGCGCATACCGGAAAATACCAGTTATGCGCCAGATTTCCGGCATACCTTTTTACCTTGTTCATAAGAAAAAGCCTCCAAATCCTCGAGCCTGTTCACGGATCCGTGAAAACCGGCAGCATCCCCGCTCCACGGATCCCCAAAGGCAGTATACCATAAGAATCTCAACTTGTTAAGGGTTTTGTTTCCGCGGCGGCCATTTCCTCGGGAAACGCAAAACGGCAGACCGGTGCGGGCCAGTATTTCCTTGGCCCGCACCGGTAGTTTCAGTATTCTCCCAGCCAGCGGCCGGAGGTTTCCGCCACCGCTTCCCCGGCGGCCAGGCTTTTGGGGACGTTCAACACCCGCTGGTTTCGGCTGCCCCGGAAGTTCAGCTCCAGGCTCTTTTCCGCCAGCACAAACGGCCCGTCGATGAGCACGTCCAGGGTTTGCAGCAGCTGCCGCTGCTCCGGCGTTCCGGCCAGGAGCTGTTCAAAGGTGTAGCCGGAGTAGGAGGCCACCTCGTAGCCCGCTTCCTTCAGCAGCCGCCCCAACTCCGCGAAACCCGCCGCCTGGGCGAAGGGCTCGCCGCCGGAGAAGGTGACGCCTTTGGAAAGCGGGTTGGACATGGCGATGTTTGCCAGCCGCGCCTCCTCCATGGGGGTGCCGCCCTCCAAGGGCCAGGTCTCCGGATTGTGGCAGCCCGGACAGTGGTGGGGACAGCCCTGGGCATAGAAGGTGGTGCGGATCCCCGGGCCGTCTACGATGCTGTCCTCGGTGATACCCGCCAGATACAGCATGTTACTTCAGTCCGTGCTTCACACGGTCCCGCTCCTCCGCCCGTTTGGCGTCGTTCCACTTGTCCATGGTGCCCACCAAATAGCCGGTGATCCGGCGGATCCGCTCAAAGCCCACGCCCTGGCCCAGCTTTTCGTTTGCCTGTTTCATAGTCATATGCATTCTCCTTTTCGTTGGTACTGTGTTGTTATTGGATACCCTGGAAGGCAGGCATTTCCGGATACAGTTTCCTCAGCTCGTCGATCCGATCCGCGGGGATCCGATCTCCCTCCCGCCGGCCGCACCGGGGGCAAACGTCGCCGATGACGCCCACATAGCCGCACACCGGATCCCGGTCAACGGGGTGGTTGATGCTGCCGTAGCCCACCCCCGCGTCGTGCATCCACCGCACCACAGCCTCGAAGGCCTCCACGTTTTTGGCGGTATCGCCGTCCAGCTCCACATAGCTGATGTGCCCGGCGTTGCACAGGGCGTGATAGGGGGCCTCCAGACGGATTTTGTCATAGGCGGAAATGGGGTACCACACAGGAATGTGGAAGCTGTTGGTGTAGTATTCCCGGTCGGTGATGCCGGGCATCTTGCCGTAGCGCTTCTGATCCATGCGGATGAACCGGCCGGCAAGACCCTCGGCGGGAGTGGCCAGAAGGGTGAAGTTCATTTTGTGGGCCTGGGAGATCTGGTCGCAGAACTTGCGCATGAAGGAAACGATGGCCAGACCCTTTTCCTGCATGGCGGCGCTTTCCCCGTGGTGGGCGCCGTAGAGGGCGGTGAGGGTTTCCGCCAGGCCGATGAAGCCGATGGACAGCGTTCCGTGCTTCAGCACTTCCCGCAGATCGTCTTGAACCGTCAGCTTGTCCGCGTCCAGCCATACGTTCTGGCCCATGAGGAAGGGGAAGTTGTAAACATGCTTGCCCGCCTGGATCTCGAACCGGTCCAGCAGCTGCTGGGCCACCAGATTGAGCATGTTCTCCAGCTTTTCATAGAAGACCTTCTCGTCTCCTTGGGACTCCAAGGCCAGCCGGGGCAGGTTGATGGAGGTGAAGGACAGGTTGCCCCGGGAGTAGGCGATCTGCCGGGTGGGGTCGTAAACGTTACCCATGACCCGGGTGCGGCAGCCCATGGTGGCCACCTCCGTCTCCGGACGGCCGGGGACGTAGTATTGCAGATTGTACGGGGCGTCCAGGAACACATAGTTGGGGAACAGCCGCCGGGCGCTGACCTTGCAGCTTAAGCGGAACAGGTCGTAGTTGGGATCCTCCGCGTTATAGTTGACCCCTTCCTTGACCTTGAAAATGTGGATGGGGAAGATGCAGGTTTCTCCGTGGCCCAGGCCGGCGTCCAGGGCCAGCAGGATGTTCCGGATCACCATCCGTCCTTCGGCAGAGGCGTCGGTGCCGTAGTTGATGGAGGAGAACGGGGTCTGGGCTCCGGCCCGGGAGTGCATGGTGTTCAGATTGTGGACGAAGCCCTCCATGGCCTGGAAGGTGTCCGCTTCGGTGATCCGCCAGGCCCGGCGTCTGGCCCTGGCAATGAGCCGGGCGGCGTCGGACTCCGTCAGGCAAAGGGCCCGGCAGAGGTTGGCGTTCATAGCGGGGTCGAACTGGGTGTAGTTTTCCAGCTTGGGGCCTTCTCCGGCCTCGGTTTCTGCCTGAACCACAATCTTGCGCACCCGCTCGGCCAGATCCTCCTGATCCAGGAAGTCCTCCACCGCGTTGGCCAGGGTTCGGGCGAAGGCCTTGCGGTAGGTTTTTGCCACGCCCTCGGCCATGGCGTAATCAAAATTGGGGATGGATTGGCCGCCGTGCTGGTCGTTTTGGTTGGACTGGATGGCGATGGCCGCCAGAGCGGCATAGCTCTGAATGGACTTCGGCTCCCTGAGATACCCGTGGCCGGTGGAGAAGCCGCCGTGGAACAGCTTGAGAATGTCGATCTGGCAGCAGGTGGTGGTCAGGGAATAGAAGTCGAAGTCGTGGATGTGGATGTCGCCCTCCCGATAGGCCTGGGCGTGCTCCGGCCGCAGCAGGTACATCTCGTTATAGGCCTTCGCCCCGGCGGAGCCGATCTGAAGCATGGAGCCCATGGCGGTGTTGCCGTCGATGTTGGCGTTGTCCCGCTTCATATCGCTGGCCCGGGCGTCAATGTTGGTAATCTCGTCGATGGTTTTCATCAGGCTGGTGTTGGCCTCTCTGGCCCGGGTACGGTTGGCCCGGTAGAGGATGTAGGCCTTGGCGGCATTGTTAAAGCCGTGGTTCATCAGCTGCTTCTCCACCTGATCCTGGATATCCTCAATGTTGGGAGGGGTTTCCCGGAACTGGGCCTGGAGGGCGCTTTGCACTGCGTTGGCCACCCGGGCGGCGTCGGCGGCATCCCCCTCGGACGCGGCCTCCAGGGCCCGGAGGATGGCGGCGGCAATTTTATTCTGGTCATACAGAACGATCCGGCCGTCTCGTTTGATAATACTGTGGATCATAAGCATTTCCTCTCTTTAGCTGTAAGGATATCACCATGGCAGCGGGAAGAAACACAACATATTGTGGCTTCATTTTTCAGCTGCCACAATATTTTGACACACATTGCTCTTTTTGTCAAGAGGCAAACGCAGCCGCCGGCGCTTCCGGCCGCCGACGCGTTTCCGGAAAATCCCAAAAAACGCCGCTGCCCGGATGCGGCAGCGGCGCAATTCCCCCCGGTTGGGGGAAAACAGACAACTTCTTACCCTGGAGAGGAATTTGAACGGGAAGGGGCAAATTCCGCTTTTCATACAGCGGTAGGAGCGATCCCGGCCCAAGGATGGCGCTGACAGCGCTGTATAATTCTGCCATTCCGGGGGATGCTAGGGCCAGGGAGGTGACGGTGTGATCTTATCCTATTTGCGCACCGTGGGGCTGTATCTGGTGCTGATCTTCTCTGTGCGGCTTATGGGCAAGCGGCAGATCGGCCAGATGGAGCCGGCGGAATTTGTGGTGACCATGCTTCTGGCAAATCTGGCGTCCATCCCCATGCAGGATGGGGGCATCCCGCTGTACACAGGGCTTTTGCCCATTGTGACGGTGCTGGGTATGGAGCTGAGCCTGTCGGGACTGATCCTGCACAGCGTGCTGTTTCGGCGGTTTTTATGCGGCAAGCCGGTGATCCTCATTGACAACGGCAAGATCCGTCAGGAAAATCTCCGCCGCACCCGGGTGACCCTGGACGAACTGACCGGCCATTTGCGGGAGAAGGATGTGCTGGATATTTCGGCGGTGCAGTACGCCATTTTGGAGACGGACGGAAACCTGTCGGTGTTCCCCTTTCCCAAGGAACGGCCTGCCAGCGCCAAGGACGCGGGGATCCGTGCCAAGGGACAATACCTGCCCATCACCATCATCGAAGACGGCTATGTGTCCAGGGAGAATCTGAAGCAGGCGGGGAAGGACAGCCTCTGGCTGGAGAAGGTGCTCCGGGAGCGGGGGAGCGAGGCGGCGGATACCTTCCTGCTCACCGTGGACGCCTCTGACCGGGTGGTCTGGCTGGGAAAGGAGGGCCGCTCATGAAGCGAAGCTGGCTGGGCGCTGCCCTGCTGTTGCTGCTGCTGGGGGCGTCCCTGCTCTCCAGCTGGGCCATGGTCAGAACCCAGGCCCCCATTTCCCAGGATCTGGATCAGGCGGCGGCGTGGACGCTGGAGGAAGACTGGATTCAGGCTGTGGATCAGGCCCAGGAGGCCAGAAGCCAATGGGATCGCTGGCTCTGGCTTTACAGCTGCTTTGCCGATCACGCCCCCTTGGAGGCGGTGGAGGCCGGTTTTTCTCAGCTGGAGGTCTTCGCCGCCGCCGGGGAGAAAACCGCCTTCGCCGCCCTGTGCGCCCAGCTGGCCCGGCAGGTGGAGGCGGTGGGCCAGGCCCATGCCCTTACCTGGCGCAATCTAGTCTGAGGCGGTACCCTCTGCCAGGGCGATGATAGCCAGGGCCAGCTGCCGGGCGGCCAGCAGGGCCTCCTGGTGGGTGTTCCCCGCCGCGCCGACCTCCACCAACAGAGCGCCGGGGAACAGATCCTGGTTGAACCGGGCGGCCCGGAGCTGCAGAGGGCGCATGATCCCGGGGCTTTGGGCCTCCAGCTGGGCGTGGAGCTTCAGGGCAAGGCTCAGGTTGTCCTCATAGGCCTCGTGCTTGGCCCCCAGCACCAGCATCAGCTGGGCGCAGGTCTCCCCGTTCGCCTGGGCCAGAGTGCGCAGCTGACCCTGGGTGCCGCCGGAGGCGTCCCGGTGCAGATCCAGCACCAGCCGGATGGAGGGGTATTCCTCCAGATAGGTCTGTATGGTTTCCCGGGCGCGGCTGTAGGAGCCGTTGTAGGAAGGGTAGTCGTTCAGCTCCCGATCCTGGATAACGCCGATCCCCGCCTCCTGGAGCAGCCTGGCCACCTCCTGGCCGATGGAGAGCATGTTGTATTGCGGATCCAGGGTGCGCCAGGAGGCGCTTTCCTGGTAATCCTCCCCGTTTTTGGTGTAGCTTTCTGTGGTGTGGGTGTGAAGGATCAAAACGGTGGGATCCTCTCCCCGCAGCTGCCAGGTCAGCGGCCGGGCCAGCAATTCCTCTACATCCGGCTCCACCGCAAGGGCATAGTACAGTTGTACCGCGGCGGCGTCGGAAAAGGAGGGTAACGTCTCCGTGGGGGCGGGAACCGCCGGGGGAGATTCCACGAAATCCGGCGAGAACGCCTCCAAAGACGGCGAAAACCGGACGTCACGTCCGGTTTCTAAATATGTCAGGAAGGCGGCGGTATTCGGTTCGGTGAGCCGCCGGAACAGCGCTTGAGGCAGACCCGCTGCCCACAGCCGGAATACCAGGGCGCACAAAATGGCGCATACGCCCACACGTCGGGCGCGACGTCTTTGGTTCAATGCCATGCCTCCCCACATCCTGCCCCGGCTTCATCGCCGGGGACGCAACGATCACGGCTCCTGGGGCCGCCACTTGGGCCGGTCGCGCAGCTGGAGCCGCAGCCGGGCGAAAAAGGCCCGGAGCAATTCGGCGCAGTCCTCCTCCAAGATCCCCCGCTCCACCTGAGGGCGGTGGTTAAAGGCTATGTCGAACATGCGGCATACCGAATCCACCGCTCCGGCCTTTTGATCTGCCGCGCCGTAGACCACCCGCCGGATTCGGGCGTTGACAATGGCCCCGGCGCACATAGGGCAAGGCTCCAGAGTCACGTACAGGGTGCACTCCCACAACCGCCAGCCGCCTAGGGCGCGGCAGGCCTGATCGATGGCCTCCAGCTCCGCGTGGGCCAGGGCGGATTTGTCTGTCTCCCGCCGGTTGCGCCCCCGGCCGACGATCTCGTCCCTGCGGACGATGACGCAGCCCACAGGCACCTCCCCGGCGTCAAAGGCCTCCCTGGCCAGGGCCAGAGCCTGTTCCATATAATACCGGTCGTCCATGTACCATGCCTCCTTTCCTACATCATACCGGAAAACCGGAAAAATGGAAAGGATTTTTTCACGCCCTGTGAGTATACCACAGCCGGGGAGAAAATGCTGTCAAAGGGTGACCTGCCCTCCGGCTCCGGGGAGGAGAAGGGGATGGAAGCGCCGCGTCCGTTTCCTTAATAATTTATTTACGGATTTTTCAATTTTCCCTCTTGCTTTTTTTCGGAGAGTGGAGTATTATGTATTAGCACTCAGGTATCAAGAGTGCTAAAAACGTAGATATTTGCGGCTTTGCCGCAGTCTAAATACCTTTGTATGGAGGAATCATCAATGAAACTGAAACCAATGGCAGACAATGTCCTGCTCAAGGCCTATGAGGCCCAGCAGACCACCGCTTCCGGCATCATCCTGGCGACCACCAGCAAGGAAAAGCCCGCCATCTACCAGGTGGTATCCGTGGGCCCCGGCACCAAGGACGTGACCATGACCGTCAAGACCGGCGATAAGGTTGTGGTGGGCAAGTTCGTGGGCACCGACGTGACCCTGGACAAGGAAGAATACAAGTTTGTCAAGCAGGATGATATCCTGGCTGTGGTAACCGACTAAGGAGGAATTGATTTATGGCAAAGATGATCGTTTACGGCGAAGAAGCCAGAAAGAAGCTGCAGTCCGGCATTGACCAGCTGGCCAATACCGTGAAAGTGACCCTGGGCCCCAAGGGCCGCAACGTGGTTCTGGGCAAGAAGTACGGCGCGCCCCTGGTCACCAACGACGGCGTGACCATTGCCAAGGAAGTGGAGCTGGAGGACGCCTTTGAGAACATGGGCGCTCAGCTGATCCGGGAAGTCGCCACCAAGACCAACGACGTGGCCGGCGACGGCACCACCACCGCTACGGTTCTGGCCCAGGCCATCACCCGGGAGGGTCTGAAGAACCTGTCCGCCGGCGCCAACCCCATGGTCATGCGCAAGGGCATTGACAAGGCCGTCCAGACTGCTGTGGAGGCCATCAAGGCCAACTCCGTTCCCGTGTCCGACTCCGCCGCCATCGCCCGGGTAGGCGCTGTCTCCTCCGGCGACGAGGCCATCGGCAAGCTCATTGCCGAGGCTATGGAGAAGGTAGGCACCGAAGGCGTCATTACCATCGAGGAGAGCAAGACCGCCGAAACCGGCCTGGAAGTGGTGGAAGGCATGCAGTTCGACCGGGGCTATATCTCCCCCTATATGGTTACGGACACCGATAAGATGGAGGCCGTCCTGGACGACGCCTACATTCTCATCACCGATAAGAAGATCGCCTCCATCCAGGAGATTCTGCCGATTCTGGAGCCCATTGTCAAGGCCGGCCGGAAGCTGATGATCATTGCCGAGGATGTGGAAGGCGACGCGCTGGCCACCCTGCTGCTGAACCGTCTCCAGGGCCGCTTCAACATCGTCTGCGTCAAGGCCCCCGGCTTTGGCGACCGTCGTAAGGAGATGCTCCAGGATATCGCCGTTCTCACCGGCGGTACTGTGATTTCCAGCGAGCTGAACATGGAGCTCAGCGATGCCCAGATGACCGACCTGGGCCACTGCCGTCAGGTGGTTGTCACCAAGGACGCCACCACCATCGTCGACGGCGACGGCGATCCCGACGCCATCAAGTCCCGTGCTCATATGATCCGTTCCTCCATCGCCACCACCACCTCCGACTACGACCGTGAGAAGCTCCAGGAGCGTCTGGCCAAGCTCTCCGGCGGCGTGGCTGTGATCAAGGTGGGCGCTCAGACCGAAGTGGCCATGAAGGAGCGGAAGATGCGGGTGGAGGACGCCCTGAACGCTGCCCGGGCCGCTGTGGAAGAAGGCATCGTGGCCGGCGGCGGTACCGCCCAGGTCAACGCCATTGCCGCTGTGGAAGAACTGATCGGCACCCTGCACGGCGACGAGAAGACCGGCGCCCGGATCATCGCCGCGGCTTTGCAGTCTCCCATCCGTCAGATCGCGGAGAACGCCGGTGTGGACGGCTCCGTGGTCTACGAGAAGATCCGCAACTCCGGCAAGATCGGCTACGGCTACAACGCCTACACCGAGGAATATGTGGACATGATCCCCGCGGGCATCGTTGACCCCACCAAGGTCACCCGCTCCAGCCTGGAGAACGCTGCCTCCATTGCCGGCTGCGTGCTGACCACCGAGTCTCTGGTGGTGGACAAGCCCGATCCCCAGGCCGACGCCGCCATGGCGGCTGCTGCGGCTCAGGGCGGCGGCATGTACTAAGATCGATTTCCAACCGCCGTTCCGGGGGATCCAATGGATCCCCCGGATCTCAGGCTGTTGAAAACCCCTTCGGGCTTTTCAACAAAGGAGTTGCAGTCTGCTGCGCGCACTCCTTGTGCGCCTACGGCGCACAACTCGCACAAAAAGCAGCCTGAGATGTATTTTCTGCCAGGTACAGAAGGTGAATTGCCCCGAAGGGGCAAGAGAGACCACCCTGGGGTGCGCCCCGGCAGAAAATGATTAAAACTTTTTTTGCCGCTGCGGCGGCAAATTCTGCGAAGCTTTTTCGACACTCTGCGATCCGGGGGATCCATTGGATCCCCCGGATCTTTTTTGGCGGCCGGGGCGCGCCCCGAAGCTGAAAAATCGGCAAGCCCGACTTGGGCTTGCCGATTTTTTTGCCTATGTCATCCGACAGGCCTCCCGGATAACCTCCAAGGCCTGCTCCAGCAGAGGCTCGGGGATGCTCAGCGGCGGAAGCAGCCGCAGCTTGTCCTTGGCGGACAGGCACAGCACGCCCTGCTCCCGGCAGCGGGCAATGACCTGCGCCACAGGCTTGGTGGTCTTCACGCCCACCATCAGGCCGAGGCCGGTGACGGCCTCCACGCCCTCCGCTTGTTCCAGAACCTCCCGGATCCGCCGCCCCTTTGCCGCCACCTGCTCCAGGAAGGCGTCGTCCAGACGGCTCAGGATGTTCACGGCCCCGGCGCAGCAGACCGGATTGCCACCGAAGGTGGAGCCGTGATCTCCCCGGCCCAGAGTGTGCTCCACTTTTTCTCCCAGCAGGGTAGCCCCCAAAGGCAGACCGCCTCCCAGGCCCTTGGCGGTGGATACGATGTCCGGCTGAACGCCGTAGTGCATGTAGGAATAGAGCTTGCCGGTGCGGCCGTTGCCGGTCTGCACTTCGTCGATCATCAACAGGATATCCTCCTGCCGGCACAGCGCCGCCGTCCGGCGGAGGAAGTCCGGATCCAGGGCCATGACGCCCCCCTCGCCCTGAACGCATTCCAGCAGGATGCCTGCCACCTGATGTTCCTTCACCAGCTGCTCCAGCGCGGCGAAGTCTCCTGCCGGGGTGTGGAGGAAGCCGGGGGTCAGAGGCTGGAAGTGCCGGTGGTAAGCGTCCTGGCCGGTGGCGGCCAGGGCGGTGATGGTGCGGCCGTGGAAGCTGTTGACCAGGGTAATGATGGTCTGGCAGTCCGGCCCCTTTTTCTCCGCGGCCCACTTTCTGGCGGTTTTGATGGCGCACTCGTTGGCCTCGGCGCCGGAGTTGGAGAAGAACACCTTTTTCATCCCGGTGCGCTGGCAGAGCATCTGCGCCAGCTGGGCGCAGGGCTGGGTATAATACAGGTTGGAGGCGTGCTGGAGCAGCTCCAGCTGGGCTTTCACCGCGTCAGTCCATTCCCGGTCGCGGTAGCCGAAGGCGGTGACGCCGATGCCGCTGCCCATATCGATGTAGGCCTTGCCGGTGTCGTCATAGGCCACAGCCCCCTCGCCTCGGGTCAGGGTCAGGGGAAACCGGGCGTAGGTGTTGGCCACATAGGTCTGGTCTTGTTCCATCAGATCAATCATGTGCTTCATCTCCTGTTACCATGGTACCGGCGCCTTCGTCGGTGAGGATCTCCATCAAAATGGCATGGGGCACCCGGCCGTCCAGAATGGTCACGCTGCCAACGCCCCGGCGGATGGCCTCCACGCAGCAGTCCACCTTGGGGATCATGCCGCCGGAGATCACATGCTGGTCAAACAGCTCCCTGGCCTGGGACAGCGTCAGGTGCGGGATCAGGGTGGACGGATCGTCCTTGTCCCGGAGGATTCCGGCGATGTCCGTCATCATGCACAGCCGGTGGGCGCCCAAGGCCCCGGCAATGAAGGCGGCGGCGGTGTCGCCGTTGATATTATAGACGTTGCCGTCTTCGTCACAGCCTACGGTGGAGATCACCGGGATGTACCCCTTCTCCAAAAGATCCATGACCGGCTGGATATTGACCTGGGTGATCCGGCCCACATAGCCCAGCCGGGGATCCTTGGGTACGGCCCGGATCAGGCCGCCGTCCACGCCGGAGATCCCCATGGCCTGGCCGCCGTGGCGCTCCAGAAGGCTGACAAGGGTTTTGTTGATCTTCCCGGCCAGAACCATCTGGACGATGTCCATGGTCTGCTGATCGGTGACCCGCAGGCCGTCTACGAATTCCGGCTTCTTCCCCAGCCGATCCATGAGCTGGGAGATCTCCGGGCCGCCGCCGTGAACCAGCACCACCTTCACGCCCACCAGCCACAGCAGAACCACGTCCTCCATCACTTGGCGCTTCAGATCCTCGCAGACCATGGCGTTGCCGCCGTATTTCACCACCACGATTTTTCCGTTATACTGCTGGATATAGGGCAGGGCCTGGGTGAGCACCTGAGCCCGCTGGGCATTGGAAAATTCACGTTCTTTCATGTGCGGTAATCTCCGTTGATCTTCACGTAGTCATAAGTAAGGTCGCAGCCCCAGGCTGTGGCGGCGGCTTCCCCGCTGCCCAGATCCACCAGGATCTCGATCTCCTTTTCCAGAAGGATCTGCTTGGCCAGCTCCTCGGAGAAGGGGATCCCCGCCCCGTTTTCACATACGGGGATGACGCCCGCCGCGGAGCGGAAGGACACGGAGATCCTGTCCACGTCCACAGCCGCCCCGCTGTAGCCGATGGCGCAGAGCACCCGGCCCCAGTTGGCGTCGGCGCCGAACATGGCGGCCTTGGTCAGGCTGGAGCAGATGACGCTTTTGGCCACGGTTTTTGCCGTTGCCGGGTCCGCCGCGCCGGTGACGGCGCACTCGAGCAGCTTGGTGGCTCCCTCGCCGTCCCCTGCCAGCGAGCGGCACAGGTGGACGTTGACGGTGTTCAGGGCCTTCATAAAGGCGGTAAAGTCCTCCCCCTCTTGGGTGATCTCCGGGTTGCCGGCCATGCCGTTGGCCAGGAGCACCGCCATATCGTTGGTGGAGGTGTCCCCGTCCACACTGAGCATGTTGAAGGTATTCTGAATATCCCCGGACAGGGCTTTCTGGAGCATAGCCGTTGAGATGGCCACGTCGGTGGTGAGGAAGACCAGCATGGTAGCCATGTTGGGGTGGATCATGCCGCTGCCCTTGGCAATGCCGCCGATGTGGCAGGTTTTGCCGCCCAGGGAGAACGCCAGCGCGAACTCCTTGGGATAGGTGTCCGTGGTCATAATGGCCTCGCAGGCGGCGGTGCTGCCGGCGGGGGACAGCTGCTCCGCCAGGGCACCGATGCTTTGCGCGATGGGCTCCGGGGACAGGGGCAGGCCGATGACGCCGGTGGAGGCCACCACCACATCCTGGGGAGAGATGTTCAGCGCCTGGGCTGCCAGGGCGCACATTTCCCGGGCCACGGCAACGCCGTCGGCGTTGCAGGTGTTGGCGTTGCCGCTGTTGCAGATCACCGCCTGGGCCTTGCCGTCGGAAAGATTGGCCTTGGTCACCCCCAGAGGCGCGCCTTTGACCAGGTTGGTGGTGTACACCGCCGCGGCGTTGGCGGGACACTGGCTGTAGATCAGGGCCAGGTCCTTCTTGCTTTTGTTCTTCCGGATGCCGCAGTGCATCCCCGCGGCCAGAAAGCCCTTGGCGGCGCATACGCCGCCGGAAACGATTTTCATGTCTGTTTTCCTCCCGTGTTATCCATGCAGTCCCCGGGTATCCTCCACCCCCAGGACGATGTTCATATTTTCAATGGCCGCGCCGGAAGCCCCTTTGCCTAGGTTGTCGAAGCAGGCGGTGAGCAGGATTCGATCTTCGTTTCCGGATACGCTGACGATCATATCGTCCCGGCCTGCCATGGCGTTGGCAGAGAGCATGCCGTCCTCCGCCGGGGCCGGCGCGAAGCGCACCAGGCCGGTGCGGTAGCAATGGGCATAGACCCGGGTCACGTCCTCCGCACTGCCCCGCAGATCCCGGGCAAACACCGGAACCGTTACCTCCATGCCGCTGTAGAAATCGGCCACGATGGGACAGAATATGGGAGAATGCTCCAGGCCGCAGATCACGGCCATTTCCCGCAAATGCTTGTGCCGCTGCTCCAGGCCGTACTGCCGGGGGGCCAGGAGGGCCGCGGGCCGGGTCGGAGCTTCATACTGGGCGATCATTTTTTTGCCGCCGCCGGAATACCCCGTCAGGGAGAAGCAGCTCAGGGAAACGTCCTTATCCAGCAGCCCCGCCCGGATCAACGGCTCCACCAGCGCAATGAAGCCGCTGGCGTGACAGCCGGGGTTGGCAATCCGCCGGGATCCGGCGATCCGCTGCCGCCGTCCCGCCAGCTCCGGAAAGCCGTATTCCCACCCCGGGGCGGTGCGGTGGGCGGTGGAGGTGTCGATGATCACGGTGCTGCCGTGAACCAGCTCCACCGCCTCCCGGGCTGCCGAATCCGGCAGGCACAAAAAGGCGATATCGGCGCTGTTCAGGGCCTCCTCTCTGGCCTTGGGATCCTTGCGCAGTTCCTCCGGCAATCGGATCAGGGAAATGTCCTGCCGCTGCTCCAGCCGCTCATAGATCCGCAGGCCGGTGGTGCCGGCGCTTCCGTCAATAAATACCTGGGTCATAGCCTTTCCCGCGCCCGTCCCAAGCCGGGAGGACGCCTCCTTCCTTGTGTGGTTGACACTTGTCTTTTATGGGGTGATTATACTCCCGCCGCCCCGTTCTGTCAACAGATAATTGGATATATATTCGCTCAAATTTGTATATATACGCATATTCCACAAAAGCGCCGGCCCGTCTGCCGCCGGTTCTGTAGGTTAGTATAACGGCGGGCTGCCACAGAACATGGCAGCCCGCCGCGAATGAGGCCTATTACAGGCATTCGCCGTTGGTATTCATGACCTGGGCATACCACCGGGCGGAATCCTTGGGGATCCGCCGGCCGGTGGGGTAGTCCACATAGACCACGCCGAAGCGCTCGGTATAGCCCAAGGACCACTCAAAATTGTCCAGGAAGCTCCATTGCAGATAGCCCTTCACCGGAGCGCCCTCGTCCATGCCCTTCTTCAGTTCCAGAAGATAGCGATGGAGGAAGTCAATTCGATCCGGGTCATGAACCTGGCCGTCCAGATGCACACGGTCGTTGCAGCTCAGACCGTTCTCGGTGATGTAGATGGGCAGTCCGTAGCGGCGGTAGATGTTCTGGGGGGCGTAGCGCATCACCTCCGGGGTGACGGGCCACTTGCAGCCCGTAAGGGGGAAGCCCGGGTAATTTTCCACGGCGCTGCCGGTCTGATCCACCATGACGCCGTTGTAGACGTTGATGCCGATGAAATCCGGAGTTTCCATCTGGGTCCAGTCCGCCGGGTCGATGGTATCGGCAAACTGCCGCAGCACCGCCGGGATGGAGGGATCATAGCCCTTCCGGATCAGGCTGTCCAGGACGATGTTGTGGGTAAAGACCCAATCCCGGGACAGGTCGAAGGTGGCCCGGTAGGCGGCCTCCCGGTTTTCCGGGGTGTCCTGCCGGGGATAGCACAGCCGCCCGCAGGGGACGATGCCCACCAGGGCCTGGGGATCCACCGCCTTGATCTGGCGTTGGGCCTCGGAATGGGCCAGACACAGGATGTGGTAGATCCGGGCCAGCTCTCGCTGGCTCAGCTTCAGGCCGGGGGCGTGTTCGCCGGAGCCGTAGCCCAGGCTGGTGACGCACTGCGGCTCGTTGATGGTCATGTAGGTCTTCACCCGTCCGGCAAAGTGCCGGGCAACGATCCGGGCGTAGCGGCCGAAGGCTTCCACGATCTGCCGGTTCAGCCAGCCGCCTTTGTGGTGCAGGGCGCTGGGCAGATCCCAGTGGTACAGGGTGACCATGGGCTGGATGCCGGCTTCCAGCAATTGGTTGACCAGCCCGTCATAGTAGGCAAAGCCTTTTTCGTTCACAGGGCCGTCCCCGTCGGGGATCACTCTGGCCCAGCTGATGGAGAAGCGGTAGGCTTTGACGCCGTGCTCCTTCATCAGCGCCACGTCCTCCCGGCAGCGGTGGTAGCTGTCGCAGGCCACGTCGCCGCTGCTGCCGTCCCGGATGTGCCGGGCGGTGGGGTCGTGGCAGAAATCGTCCCAGATATTGGGGCCTTTGCCGTCTTCGTTCCAGGCGCCTTCACACTGATAAGAGGCGCAGGCTACGCCCCAGACAAAATCCTTGGGGAATGCACGCATAGAGTTTCCTCCGTATCTATATAAATATGGGATCGCTGGTTTCCCGGGCGGGCAAGGGCTCCCGGAGATTCCGCGATCATGATAGCAGTTCGGCCTTCAGAAATCAAGGGGGATTTGGATTTCCGGCGCTTCCGCTGCCGCTGGCGATCCAAAGCGGCGCAGTGGAGAGAAATTGGTTGTTTTATACAATTATTACTCCAGGAATTTTATAAAATGCACAAAGATCTTGGAAGCAACGGAAAAAGTTTGGCGGGTATTGCCCTTGCGGCGCCTTGGGCAGAATGGTATCATAACCATCGGAAATATTGAGTAGAGGGAAGCGAATATTCTATGGAACTGTATTTGATCAGCCTGGCGGCCGCCCTGGTAGGCGGATTGCTCATGTCCCGGGTCACCAAGCTGCTGAATCTGCCCGCCGTGACTGCCTACCTGGTGGCGGGACTGCTCCTGGGCCCCTTCGGACTGGGGGCGCTGAAGGTTCCCGGTCTGGGCTTTAACTCCCTGGAGCAGGTGGAGCTGATGAGCATCATCACCCAGACGGCCCTGGGCTTCATCGCCTTCACCATCGGCAATGAGTTCCGGCTGAGCCAGCTGAAGGCCACCGGCGCCAAGGCCATCACCATCGGCATCCTGCAGGCGGTGATCACCACCGTGCTGGTGGACATTGTACTAATCTGCTTGCATTTCTGCATGCCCAATGTGATCTCCGTCTCCAGCGCCATCACCCTGGGCGCCATTGCCTCCGCCACTGCCCCTGCCGCCACGCTGATGGTGGTGCGTCAATACAAGGCCGACGGCCCTTTGACCCGGCTGCTGATGCTGGTGGTGGCCATTGACGATGCCGTGGGCCTGGTGCTGTTTTCCGCTTCCTTCGGCATTGCCACCGCCCTGTCCAGCGGCCAGGTGAACGTTACTGCCGTGGTGGTGGAGCCGATTGTGGAGATCCTGGGTTCTCTGGCCCTGGGCGCGGCCATTGGCTGGCTGCTGAACCTGGTGGAGCAGTTCTTCCACTCCCGGAGCAAGCGTCTGACCATCTCCGTAGCTTTTGTACTGCTGGCTACCGGCCTGTCCATGCTGGAGTTTGACATAGGCGGCGTCCACTGCTCCTTCTCGCTGCTGCTGGTATGCATGATGACCGGCACCATTTTCTGCAACTTCTGCTCCACGTCGGAGGAACTGATGGATCGGGTGGATGGCTGGGTCATGCCCCTGAACGTGCTGTTCTTCGTGCTTTCCGGCGCGGAGCTGGATCTGAACGTGCTGTCCCAGCCGGTAACGCTGCTGGTGGGGGTAATCTATATTCTCTCCCGGTCCGCGGGTAAGTATTTCGGCGCCTACGGCAGCTGCCGCCTGACCCGTCAGGACAAGAAGATCACCGACCATCTGGGCATCACCCTGCTGCCCCAGGCAGGCGTGGCTTTGGGCATGGCCCTGACTGCCGCTTCTCTGCCCGACGGGGAGCTGGTTCGCAATGTGGTGCTGTTCTCGGTGCTGGTGTATGAGCTGGTAGGCCCCAACCTGACCAAGCGTTCCCTGCTGGCTGCCGGAGAGATCCGCCCCGAAGGCCGGGTCAGCTCCAGAAAGGAAAACAAACCCGCCAAAAACAATTGAGTTTACCCGGGGCCGCCTGGGCGTCCCCGGGAATTTTCTGGTTGACAAATCCCCGGAATTTTCTTACAATAGAACTATCCTCCTGCATGACTGACGGATGATCGAGGGTTCCCTCGGGGGAGTGCGGGAGCTGTAATGCCGACCGTCTGGGCAATTCAGCTTATGGGCTGGATTGCCCTTTTTTCGCCGGCACAGCAATTAAGGGGGCGGATTTATGAAGAAGATCAGACAATTATCAGAGGGCAGCTTTTTGAAGCTGGTATTCGGGCTGTTTGCCCTGGCCTTCCTGGCGGCGGCGGTGTGTATGCCCGACCGGGCCGATATGTTCAGCGGCCTGTGGCGGATCCTCAGCCAGCCTGGCAAGATCTCCACCAACTACTTTGCCCTGGGGGGCTATGCCGCTACGCTGCTGAATATGGGGCTGGTGTGCGCCATCTGTCTGGGGCTGTTCCTGGTGTTCCGGGGAACCCCCAGCAACGTCTCTACCCTGGCTGTACTGCTGACCACGGGCTTCGCCTCCTGGGGCATCCATGTGCTGAACATCTGGCCTACCATTCTGGGTGTGTTGCTGTACGCGCTGGTGAAGAAGGAAAAGCCCGGCTCCCTTGTCAATGCCATGCTGTTCTCCACCGGCATCGCCCCTTTGATCACCGATCTGATGGTGCGCTACCCCAATGCGGAGACCGTGGGCTTCAATCTGCCCGGGGTGCTGCTGGCCCTGGCGGTAGGCCTGGCCATCGGCTTCTTCCTGCCTGCGGGGCTGGCCTTCTCGCCTAAGGTACATAAGGGCTTCGACCTGTACAGCGCCGCCCTGCCCATCGGCATGACCGCATTCTTCTTAAACGCGGTATTATACAAGACCCTGGGCGTGGCCCTCCCGGCAGCCCCGGGGGCGGAGACGCTGGCGGTGGCCTCCCGGATGACCACCAATGTGTTCTGCTGCGTCCTGTTCGGAGTGTGTATCTTGCTGGCCCTGGTCTTGGGCTGCCGCCCCAGGGACTATTGGCGGCTGCTGACGGATCCGGCCCTGGTGACCAACTTCTCCTCCACCTACGGCAACGCTGTGTTCCTGATGAACCTGGGCGTATTCGGCCTGTTCATCCTGGGATACTATAACCTCATCGGCGCCACCTTCAACGGCGTGACCTTCGGTATCCTGTTCTGTATGCTGGCCACCTGCAATTCCGGCTCCCATCCGGGGAACGTCTGGCCCATTATGGCGGGATACTATCTGGCCTCGGTGGTCTGCGCATGGCTGTCCGGCCTGGTGGGGGGCAGCTTTGCCGGCGCCATCAACGCCCAGGCCATCTGCGTGGGGCTTTGCTATGCCAACGGCTTAAGCCCCATCTGCGATAAGTACGGATGGCCCTTCGGCATACTGGCGGGCGTCATGCATTATCTGCTGGTGACCTCGGTGCCCAACCTCCACGGCGGCTTCTGCCTGTACAACGGCGGCTTCACCGCGGCCCTGATCTGCCTGATCCTGGTGCCCCAGCTGGAGCGCTTCGCCCACGAGAAACGACTGACCTCCAAGACCTGAGATGACAAGAGTTTGGTGAAATACAGGTAAACAGATAGGGATCCGCTGATACAATCGGCAAGCGCTGATTGCGTCAGCGGATCCCTTGGCTTTGGGCTGTCAGGACTGGGCGTTGCGGATCCTGTTTTCCATATGGCCGGAGTGGATCACCGGGGGCTTGGGATCCGCCGCCTCCCAGACGGGTGGCTTTTTTTCTTCTTTTTTCAACGGTTCTCACCTCGGCAGTAGTATATGCCGGTTGGTTGGCGGCCATTCAGAGAAGACAATTGTAAATTCTTTGTGAAACTGTTGCATATTGGATTAGGATATGGTATTTTATTGAGTAGCGTGCTACCGAATAGGAGGTGTTTGCTCTGCAAAAGCATTACGGCCCGCTGATCCGCTGCCTGCATGCCAGCACCAGTCAGGCCATTTCCATCGCTCTGGAAGAATGGGGGCTGACCGCTTCCCAGGGCCATACCCTGGGGTATCTGTCCCAGTGTCCGCGGCCGCCCTGTCCCCGGGATATTGAGGAGGCCTTCCACCTGAGCCACCCCACGGTGTCCGGGATCCTGACCCGCTTGGAGAAGAAGGGGTTCCTGCGGCTGGATGCCGATCGTCAGGATCGCCGGTGTAAGCGGGTATATCTGCTGCCCAAGGGCCAACAGGTTCACCAGCGGATGCAGCAAACCATAGATGAAACAGAAGCCCGCCTGGTGGCGGGTTTTTCCGGGGAAGAACAGGCGCGGTTCCTGGACTTCCTGGAACGGGCCATCCAAAATATGGCCCGGGAATCCCAGACAATTCCAAAGGAGGAACAATCGGAATGATCGCAAGACTTGCCCGGTGTATCCGGGAGTACAAATGGGCCGCCATTTTAAGCCCCGTCTGCATGATCGGCGAGGTTTATATGGAGACCCTGATCCCCCTGGTGCTGTCCAATGTGGTGGACAAGGGCGTTCAGGCGGGAGATATGGGAGCGGTAGTGAAATACGGCCTGATCCTGGCGCTGTATGCCATGATTTCTCTGGTCTTCGGCGTAGCCTCGGCGTTTTTCGCCTCCTATGCCGCCACCGGCTTTTCCCGGAATCTGCGCCACGACATGTATTATAAGGTACAGACCTTCGATTTCGGCAACATTGATAAGTTCTCCACCTCCAGCATTGTTACCCGGCTGACCTCGGATGTGGCTACCATCCAGATGGCCTTCCAGATCATGATCCGCATGGCCATCCGCTGCCCCATGATGCTGATTTTGGCCACGGTGAACGCTTACTCCATCAGCCCGGAGCTGTGCGGGATCTACTGCATTGTGCTGCCGCTGCTGTTTATGGGGCTGATGATCCTTATGCGCAGCGTCCACCCCATTTTCGACCGGGTATTCAAGACCTACGACAAGCTGAACAATGTGGTGCAGGAGAACGTTCACGGCATCCGGGTGGTGAAGTCCTTCGTCCGGGAGCAGAGGGAGAATGAGAAGTTCTCCGCCGTCTCCGACGAGATCTACCGGGATTTCTGCAAGGCGGAGCGGATTATTTCCTTCAACAACCCCCTGATGCAGCTGGCGGTATACACCTGCATCATCGTCATTTCCTATATGGGCGCTGCCATGGTGGTGGCCTCGGGCAACGACGCCGCCGCGGGTCTGACCACCGGCCAGCTGACCTCCATGTTCACCTACACCACCCAGATTCTCACTTCCCTGATGATGCTGTCCATGGTGTTTGTCATGGTCACCATGACCCGGGCCCCTGTCCGGCGCACCACGGAGATCCTGGCGGAGCAGCCCCACCTGACCAACCCCGCCGTGCCGGTGACGGAAGTTCCCGACGGCTCCATTGACTTTGAGGGCGTCAGCTTCCGCTACTCCCAGAAGGCCGACCGCAACGCCCTGGAGCATATCGACCTGCACATCCGCTCCGGTATGACCGTGGGCATTCTGGGCGGCACCGGCTCCAGCAAATCTACCCTGGTGCAGCTGATCCCCCGGCTCTACGACGCCACCGAAGGCACCGTCCGGGTGGGCGGCATCGACGTCCGGGACTACGACGTGGAGACTCTGCGCAACCAGGTGTCCATGGTGCTGCAAAAGAACGTGTTGTTCTCCGGCACCATTCGCGAAAATCTGCGCTGGGGCGACCCCGACGCCACCGATCAGGAGCTGATCCACGCCTGCGAGCTTGCCTGTGCCGACGAGTTTATCCGCAGCTTCCCGGATGGGTATGATACCTATATCGAGCAGGGCGGCACCAACGTCTCCGGCGGTCAGAAGCAGCGGCTGTGCATCGCCCGGGCCCTGCTGAAAAAGCCCAGGATCCTGATCCTGGACGACTCCACCTCCGCGGTGGACACCCACACCGACGCCATGATCCGCAAGGCCTTCCGGGAGGAAATCCCCGGCACCACCAAGATCATCATTGCCCAGCGGGTGTCTTCCGTGGAAGACGCGGATCTGATCTTGGTGTTGGACGGCGGCCGGATCGTGGGGCAGGGCACCCATGGGCAGCTGCTGGAAAGCTGTCCCATCTATCAGGAGGTCTATCAGTCTCAGGTGAAAGGAGGGGAAGAATAATGCCCCCGGTATCTAAGAAAGGCCAAAAGGCCCAAAATCCCAAAAAGACCATTTCCCGGCTGCTGTCCTACGTGGCCCGGTATAAGCTGACCATGGTGGTGGTGGCGATCTGCATCGTTCTCAGCGCCATTGCCCAGGCTGTCAGTTCTTCCTCTCTGGGAACTCTGGTGGATGACTATATCACCCCTATGCTGGCTCAGGCGGAGCCGGACTTCGGCCCCCTGGTGCGGTTCCTGATGATGCTGGTCTGCATCTATCTGGTGGGTATGGTATCCTCCTTCCTATACAACTTCCTCATGGTGCGGGTGGGGCAGGGCACCCAGAAGGCCATCCGCGATGACATGTTCACCCATATGCAGACCCTGCCCATCCGCTATTTCGACACCCATCCCGCCGGGGATATTATGAGCCGCTATACCAGCGACATCGATACCCTGCGGCAGATGCTGTCCCAGTCTGTGCCGCAGTGCATTTCCTCCGCGGCCATCCTGATTGTGGTGTTCATCACCATGGTGATTACTTCTCCTATCCTCACTGTGGTGCTGCTGCTGACGGTGACGGCCATCCTCTTTGTCACCAAAGTGGTTGCCGGCCGCTCCGCCCGGTACTTCATAGGCCAGCAGAAGACCCTGGGCGTGGTGAACGGCTATGTGGAGGAAATGATCAGCGGTCAGCGGGTGGTCAAGGTTTTCTGCCGGGAGGACGTCTGCAAGGCCGAGTTTGACCAGATCAATGAAGATCTGCGAAAAAATGCCTTCCAGGCCGGGGCCTATGCCAACGTCATGGGGCCGGTGAACAACAACCTGGGCTATATTCAGTATGCAATTTTGGCCATTGTGGGCGGTCTGCTGGCCATCTCCTCCGACGGCCAGCTGCTGACCCTGGGCAAGCTGATCTCCTTCCTGATCCTGTCGAGAACCTTCAACCAGCCCATCTCCCAGCTGAGCAACCAGATCAACTCCATCGTCATGGCTCTGGCAGGCGCGGAGCGGATCTTTGAGCTGCTGGACGAGGAGCCGGAGGAAGACCACGGCTATGTGAGGCTGGTCAATGCCGAGATCGACGAGAACGGAAACATTACCGAGTCTGACCATCGCACCGGTCGCTGGGCCTGGAAGCACCCCCACAAGGCCCAGGGCACCGTCACCTACACCGAGCTGAAGGGCGACATTACCATGTTCAACGTGGATTTCGGCTATGTACCGGAGAAGACGGTGCTCCACGACGTGACCCTCTACGCCAAACCCGGCCAGAAGATCGCCTTCGTCGGCGCTACCGGCGCGGGCAAGACCACCATCACCAACCTGATCAACCGGTTCTACGACATTGCCGACGGCAAGATCCGCTACGACAACATCAACATCAACAAGATTTGCAAGCCCGATCTGCGCCGCTCCCTGGGGATGGTACTTCAGGACACCAATTTGTTTACCGGCACGGTGATGGACAACATTCGCTACGGCAAGCTGGACGCCACCGATGAAGAATGCATCCACGCCGCCAAGCTGGCCAACGCCCACGACTTTATCACCCGCCTGCCCCAGGGCTACAACACCGTGCTCACCGGCAACGGCGGCAGGCTCTCCCAGGGCCAGAGGCAGCTGATCGCCATTGCCCGGGCGGCGGTGGCGGATCCTCCGGTCATGATCCTGGACGAGGCCACCTCCTCCATCGACACCCGTACGGAGAAGCTGGTTCAGGACGGCATGGACGCGCTGATGAAGGGCCGGACGGTGTTCGTCATCGCCCACCGCTTAAGCACCGTGCGCAATTCCAACTGCATCATGGTTCTGGATCACGGGCGGATCATCGAGCGGGGAACCCACGACGATCTCATCGCCCAGAAGGGAACCTACTATCAGCTCTATACAGGCGCCTTCGAACTGGAATGACCCCAAGGGCCGCGGAAAGCTTTCCGCGGCCCTTAAATTGTGGAAGTCCCTGAGGCATAGGACTTCCGGGGCAGGCATAGACTGTTTCATGCAAGGAGGGATGGACATGGGTATGGAAGCGGAGGAGCGGCTGCCCCATAAGCTGCAAATGGAGCAGCGCAGGAAGCTGACCATGAACGGCGTGACGGAGGTGGTCAGCTTCGAGGAGACGGCGGTGGTACTGCAAACCTCCCTGGGAACCTTGATCGTCCAGGGCCGGGAATTGCAGCTGAAGAACCTGTCCTTAGAGGGGGGCAATGTGGCGGTGGAGGGGAGCATCAGCGCCTTGATCTACGAGGAGCCCCGGCAGACCGGTTCCTGGCGGCGGCGGTTGTTCGGATGAGCCCCGGCGTGGCTGCCTACCGGCTATTGTGCGCCGGAGCGCTGGGGGCGGCGGTGGGACTGTGCTACGGCTTTTTGGGGCCTGTCCGCCGCCGGGCCTGCGCCTGGGCGGACGGGATCTTCCTCCTGGGTGCCGCCTGGGCGGTGGTGTATCTGGGCTTCGGCGTCTGCGGCGGAGATCTGCGGACGGGGTATCTGGCGGCGCTGATCGCCGGAGCCGTGGCCTGGCACAGGAGCTTTGGAAGGCTGCTGGAGCCGGTTTTTTTCTGGTTTTGGGGAAAATTGGAAATTACCACCCGGTTCCTGGGGCTGCCCGCAAAAAAAATTTGCCTTTTTACAAAAATTTTGTTTGCATCTGGGGAAAAATGGGTTACAATAAGATGGAATCAACATAGGCAAAAACACCGAGGTATCGTTCATGGAAAACAATCGACCGAAACGGACTGTGAAGGTGGTGCTGCGCTCCGGGCCTCTGGCTCTGAAGATTGTGGTGAGCCTTCTTATCGTATTCTTTATCATGGCCCTGGTGGCTCTGCGGTGGGTTCACTGCGGCATTCAGGCCCAGACCAGGGATCTGCTGGATCAGGCCGCGGCGCTGGAGTACGCCAACAGCCAGCTGGAGGAAAAGCAGAAAAAAGTCGGCTCCGTCCAGGGCATTCAGGACATCGCCCAGGAGGAGCTGGGGCTGGTAGATCCCAACATGGTGCTCATTGATCCGGGCTGAGGAATTTCTGAGCAAATCGTCCGCGGCGGAGGCGGGCGTTTGCCTATGGCTTCAGAGCTTCCCAACATTGTCATTCCGGCAATCCCATTGCCAAAAAATATGGAGGAAACAAAGCATATATGGAGTTAACCGTAGGAACCGTCCTGGAGGGCAAGGTAAAGTCGATCACCAATTTCGGCGCGTTCATCTCCCTGCCGGAGAACAAGACCGGCATGGTACATATTTCTGAGGTAGCCAACGCCTACGTCAGCGATATCCGCCAGCACCTGACGGAAGGCCAGGATGTAAAGGTTATGGTCATCGGCACGGACAACGGCAAGATCAACCTTTCCATGAAGCGTCTGGAGCCAAGACCCCAGCGGGACAACAAAGCCGGAAGACCCGCTCCCCGCACCGGTGCGCCTCAGCGCCGGGAAGGCAGCTTTCAGGGGAAGGATCAGAGCCAGCCCAGAGCGCCCCGCGCGCCCGTGCCTCCCGCGGCTCCCAAAACCGCCGACCAGCTGTTTGAGGAAAAGCTGAAAGCCTTCATGACCGAGTCAGACAGCAAGCTTTCCTCTCTTAAGGCCTATTCCGAGCACCGCGGCAGAAGCAGAAGACGGGGATAAGCCGGAACTGCCGGAGGAACAATTTATGCAAACGGTGGTGATCACCGGTGGCTCCCGGGGCATCGGCGCGGCAGCGGTGCGGCTGTTCGCGGCCCGGGGCGATCGGGTGCATTTCTTATACGAAAAGAACCACGCCGCCGCCGGAGCCGTGGCGGCGGAAACCGGCGCCACGGCCATTTGCTGCGATGTGGCTGATGCGGAGGCGGTGAAGGCAGCCTTCGCCCGGATAGCGGAGGTGGACGTGCTGGTGTGCGGCGCCGGGATTGCCCACTACGGTCTGATGTCGTCGGTGGAGGAGGACACCTGGGATCGGATTTTTGCCGTGAACGTCAAGGGCGTCTACCACTGCGTCAACGCCGCCATGCCCGCCTTCCTGCGCAGCCACCGGGGCAGCATCGTCACCGTCTCCAGCATGTGGGGGCAGGTGGGGGCCTCCTGCGAGGCGGCCTACTCCGCGGCCAAGGGGGCGGTGATCGCCTTGACCAAAGCCCTGGCCAAGGAGCTTGGCCCCAGCGGCATCCGGGTCAACTGTGTGGCTCCCGGGGTGATCCTGACGGATATGTGCGCCGGAGTGGATCCGGCGGTGCTGGAGGCGCTGGCCCAGGAGTCGCCCCTGTGCCGCAACGGCAGTCCGGAGGACGTGGCTCAGGCCATCGCCTATCTGGCAGAGGCGGAATTCATCACCGGTCAAGTGCTGCCGGTCAACGGCGGCCTGGTGATATAAAATAAAGGAGAAGCTTATGAAGATCGCCATTGGCTGCGACCACGGAGCGCTGGCTCTGAAGGCTGCTTTGATCGAGCATCTGAGAAAAAAGGGGTATGAGACCGTGGACTTCGGCACCTATACCCCGGACAGCTGCGATTATCCCGACTATGCTGCCGCGGCGGCCCGGGCGGTTGCCGCCGGGGAGTGCCAGCGGGGCATTGTGCTGTGCACCACCGGCATTGGCGTGTCCATTGCCGCCAATAAGATCCCCGGTATCCGCTGCGCCCTGCTCAGCGACCCCTGGTCGGCGGAGATGACCCGGTTGCACAACGACACCAACATGATGGCCCTGGGGGCCAATGTGGTGGGCGAGGGACTGGCTCTGCGCATTGCAGACGTGTGGCTGGAGACGGAATTCTCCGGCGGTGAACGGCACCGCCGCCGGCTGGAAAAGCTCGCCGCCCTGGAGCGAACGTAAATCAGAATGCGCATCCGCCGCCTCCGAGAGGAGGCGGCGGATATTGCTATTCCGGCAGGCCTAAGGCGGCGGTGACCAGGATCCCCAGATTGTCCCCATAGATCTGGTCGAACTGACTTAAGGGCAGGGGATTGGTTCCCAGGCCTGCCTCAATGGTGTAGCCCGGCCGGAGGAAGCTCTGGATAAACCAGTCCTTATACCCGGCCAGGCTGGAGGCGTAAGCGGGCTGCTCCAGGGCGTAGCCGCTGAGCCGGGCAAACTCCTGGGCCAATTCCAGGGCGCCGGGGACTTCGTAGTCCCGGAACTGCCAGTAGATCACCTGGCCCTGGGTGTGATAGGCCAGCACCAGGGCCGGATCCACCGCCTGGGTGAAGCTGGACAGGGCAATGGATTCCCGCTGGTTCCGGGGCGCCCGGCCCACATAATCCCTGGGGCCGGGGTGGGTAAAGCCCTGGGAGAATTTGATCTCCCGGGCCTCCAGCCATCCGGCCGGGTATTGCAGATTCAGATCCACCCCCAGCAGATTGGCCTTCCAGCCGTCTGGAAAGGGGATCTGAGGATAGTTGTCCGCCAGACGCCGGGCGGCCTCGTATTCCAGGGTGCCCAGTTCCACGGCCCCGGTGACCAAATCCACTCCGTCGGGATTCACCATGGGCACCAGATAAATGGTGGCGGCGTTCAGGATGTTCCGGGCCGGAACCCCGTACAGCGCTCCCTCCTGCTGGTAGGCCTGGGCCAAATCCTGGACAAATTGCAGCAGCAGCGTGGTGGTGATCCATTCGTTGGCGTGGTGTGCGGCAGAGTAGAGAACCCGCCGCTCCCCCTGGCCCAACCGCAGGGACAGCACCGGACGGCCGTAGGCGGTGGTGGTGATGGCCTGAACCTCCAGAAAGGGATAGGTCCCGGCCAGTTCCCGGATGGTATTTTCGCACAGCGCCGAAGTCATCGGCAGATCGGTAGGCACCATACAATCACCTCGTCACAGCCTATGCCCCGGCGGGAGGATCCAGACCGCCGGGATTGTTACGAAAGGGTAAATTTTTTCCAGGAGGGAAAAAACGGCTTGCGGATATGCCGCAAGCTGGTATAATAAATGGATACTGGTATGTAATATCCGCAGTACACCCGGGGCCGGGAAGAAGACCTGAACCCGGAGCGTCAGGAGGAACTTGGACTGTGAAAAAGGTACTCTTTATTATGAATCCCTACGCCGGACAGCGGCGGGCCAACCGACGTTTGGCAGATATTTTGCTGGAGTTCTCCCAGGCAGGCTGCCAGGTGCAGACCCATATGACCACAGGAACCGGGGACGCCGCCGAGGCGGTGAAGCGCTGGGGCGGACAGGCGGAGCTGGTGGTCTGCTGCGGCGGTGACGGAACCCTGAACGAAACCATTACCGGCCTGCTGTCCTCCGGCCTGGATATTCCCGTGGGCTATATCCCGGCGGGAACCACCAATGATTTCGCCGCCAGCTTGAATCTGTCCGGCAACGTGATCCAGGCAACCCGGGATATTTTGCAGGGAGAGCCGGTGCCCTATGACGTGGGCCGGTTCGGCAGCCGGTATTTTTCCTATGTGGCCTCCTTCGGGGCCTTTACCAAGTCCAGCTACGTGGTGCCCCAGAATGTCAAAAACGCCCTGGGCCATACGGCCTACGTCCTGGGGGGTATTTCCGAGATCTCCCAGATCCGCAAGGAGCATATCCGCATGGAGATCGACGGCCAGCCGGTGGAGGACGATTTCCTGTTCGGCGCCATCTGCAATTCCACCTCCATCGGCGGCATCCTGAGCCTGGATCCTAAGCAGGTGGATATGGGGGACGGCCTGTTCGAGATTCTGCTGGTGCGCTCCCCCCGGAGCTTGGCGGAGCTGAGCGAATGCGTCCAGGCGGTGCAGAGCCAGAAGTACAGCTGTGAAATGATCACCTTCCGCAGCGGCCGGCGCATTCGCATCCAGGCGGATCCCAACATGCCCTGGACCCTGGACGGAGAACGGGAGGACGGCCACGCCGAGGTGGAGGTGGAGAACCTGTACCGGGCCGTCCGGCTGATGCAGAGGAGGCAGGATCGTGCTTAATACCACCCTGTGCTATATCACCCGGGGAGATCAGGTGCTGATGCTCCATCGGGTCAAGAAGAAAAACGACCTCAACCAAGGCAAATGGGTGGGCGTAGGCGGCAAATTCCTGCCGGAGGAAAGCCCGGATCAGTGCCTGCTGCGGGAGGTGCGGGAGGAGACGGGGCTGACCCTCACCGCCTGGCGCTGCTGCGGGGTGGTGACCTTCCTCAGCGACCGGTGGGAGGGGGAGTACATGTACCTGTTCACCGCCGACGGCTTTACAGGCCAGGTGAAGGACTGCGACGAGGGAACCCTGGAATGGGTCAGCCGGGACTTTTTGGACAGCCTGCCCAAGTGGGAAGGCGACCGGATCTTTCTGGAGCTGATGTGGCGGCAGGCGCCCTTTTTCCTGCTGACCCTGCGCTATGAAGGGGAGCGCCTGGCGGAAGCGGTGCTGGACGGACGGAAGATCCGCTGAAAGGGAATTCATAAATTTGTCGTATTTTGTTTTCAATTCCGTTATTCGATGTTCAAAACCGGAAAGTATCTTAATAACAGAAAGGTTGCGGAAGCCGTGAGCCGCCTCCTTTCGAACTCCGTAGATCCTCTTTTCTACCTCTCTTCTTTCCAAACTCTTTCGCGGGAAACCCGGTATCTGGTGACAGATACCGGGTTTTTCCGTGGCGTGTCATTTTCCGGGAAACCCGGCCCGTCCCTTGACATTCTCCGGCGGCAGAGTATAATAACGATATATCAACCATGAAGGAGAGAGTCCCCATGTACTATACCATGAAGGTTGCCGGTCTTCAGCGGGATCTGCCCATTTGTCCGGTGAACGACACGCTGTATATTGCCGGCTTTGTGATCTTCGGAGATCCGGAGCTGACTGTGGCCTGCGCCCGGGAGCTGCTGGCCAAAGCGCCGGAATACGACTACATCATCACTGCCGAAGCCAAGGGCATCCCCCTGGCCCACGAAATGGCCCGCCAGGCCGGGAACGGCAGGTATATCCTGGCCCGGAAGGCTCCTAAGCTGTACATGAAGGATGTGTTCAGCGTTACCGTCCGCTCCATCACCACCGCCAAGGAGCAGACCCTGTACTTAGACGGGGCCGACGCGGAGCTGATGCGGGGCAAGCGGATCCTGGTGGTGGACGACGTGATCTCCACCGGCGAGAGCCTGAAGGCCCTAGAGGCGCTGGTAGAAAAGGCCGGCGGCGTCATCTGCGGCCGGATGGCCATCCTGGCCGAGGGCGACGCCCAGGAGCGGGAGGATCTGATTTACCTGGAAAAGCTGCCCCTGTTCCACCCCGACGGAACGATTATGGAATGACCGCGCAAAAACCCCGATGTCTTCAGACACCGGGGTTTTGTTATGGGGAAAGGGTCAGGGCCTGCCGCCGAAGCCCCAAGGATAGAATTGCTGGCTGCTCTGCTGGGCCTGGGATTCTTCCTCCGGCAGGGCGGACTGGGTTTGCTCCTCGATCACCACCGTCAGCTCCAGAGTCTGACCCTGGCGGTAGACGCTGAGCGTCACATTGTCTCCCGCGCTCAGATCTCCCACGAACTGCACCAGGTCATTGCCGCAGGTGATATCGGTATCGTTTGCTTTGGTGACAATGTCTCCGGATTCCAGACCGGCCTTGTCCGCGGGGCCGCCCTCGGTGACCTCCCGGATGGAAGCGCCCTGGGGAAGACCGTACAACTGGGCCTCAGAGCCCACGTCGGTCACGGTAACGCCCATGTAAGGCTTGGAGATGTAGCCCGTTTCAATGATGCTCTGCACAATGGAGCGGATGGAGTTGATGGGAATGGCAAAGCCGATGTTGTCAATGGATGCCTCCCCGGAGGAGGAGCTGGAGTACTTGGCGTTGGTCACGCCCACCACTTCTCCGTACATGTTGAACAGGGCGCCGCCGGAGTTGCCGGAGTTGATGGCCGCGTCGGTCTGAATCAGGTTCATGGTCACGTTGTCAGAGAAGGTGACCTGACGGTCCTTGGCGCTGACCAGACCGGCGGTGAGGGAGAAGGTCAGTTCCCCCAGGGGATTGCCGATGGCAACGACGCTGTCGCCTACGTTCAGGGTGTCGGAGTCCCCCAGAACCACCGGGGACAGATTCTCCGCCTCGATCTTCAGCACGGCAATGTCGTTGTTCTTGTCATAGCCGATGAGAGCTGCGTCATAGGTGCTACCGTCGTACATGGATACGGTGATGGCATCAGAATCCTCAATCACATGGTAGTTGGTCAGGATATAGCCGTCAGTGGTGATGATGAATCCGGAGCCGGAGGCGGCAGAGGTGGTCTGGAAGCCGAAGAAGTTGGTGGTGATGGAGGTGGTGATGCCCACGGTAGACTGGACATTGGCGGCGTAGACCTGGGCGGGGGTCATTTCCTCATTCCCGTCCACCTGGACGATCTCCAGCTGGGCGTTTTCCCGGGCGCTTTCCACCAGAATGGACAGGGATTCCTGAGAGGCAGGCTCCTCCCGGTCTTGCAGCAGCAGCGCGCCGCCGGCGCCCAGAATGCCGCCGGCAAAGGAGCAGCACAGGGCCAGGGCCACCAGCTTACCGGCCCGGCCGTTTTTCTTGCGCTGGTGCTGCGGATGGTATTCCGGGAATCCACTTCCCGGCTCCTGGGGTTGACTGTCCTGGTTGTATGGGGTGTAGTGGTTGTATTCGCTGTATTCGCTCATAATCAAGATCCTCCTCATGTACGGTGCTTTTCACCGCGATATCGTTTGTAATAAAACCATACCACGTTTCTCTGAAAAGAGTCTGAAAAACAGGAGGATCCGCTGTAAACGAAATGTAAACAATTTCCGGCGGATTTATGACAAATCCCAGCCATAGACCCGGCATTCCCAGGGCCGGAGAATTTCCGGGGCGCCTGCGGTGTAGTTGCCCAGAAGCAGCCGGGCGGTCTTGCGGTCAAAGCCCCGGGGGAAGGGGCAGGCCATGGGCCGGGAGGAGAAGGAGCACAGCACCAGGATCCGCTCCTTCTGACCGGTCATGGAATAGGCGTAGAGCCTGCCGCTGAGGCGGAAATGCTCCCGGTAGACGCCGTGGCGGACGCAGGAAAGGCGCTTTCGCAGCGCTACCGCCTTGCGGTAGAAATTCAAAATGGAGTCCGGGTCGGCTTCCTGGGCGGCTACGTTAATCCGCCGGAAGCTGTCATTGACAGAAAACCAAGGCTTGCCGGTGGTGAATCCGGCGTTTTCCGTGCCGTCCCACTGCATAGGCGTCCGGGCGGAGTCCCGGGAGGATCGCCACAGCCGTTCCAACCGCTTTTGGGCCGGTTCCTTTGTGTGGCTGTGGGTATAGTTGTACCGGGTCTGGACGTCCTCATACAGCTCGGGGCTTTCCGGCCGCCAGTTGATCATGCCGATCTCCTGGCCCTGGTAGATGAAGGGGGTGCCCTGCTGGAACAGATAGGCTGCCGCCAGGGTTTTGGCGCTTTCGGCCCAGTATTCCTCGCTTCCGTACCGGGAGACGATCCGGGGATGGTCGTGATTTTCCAGATACAGGGCGTTCCAGGCTTTTCCCCGGAGCCTGTTCTGCCAGGAGGAGTAGGCCCGCTTGAGCTTGCGCAGGGAGAATTTTGTGGGCAAATAGTCGGTGAACAGGCAGTCGGCGCACTGACACTGGAACTGGATCATCATGTCGATCTGGCCGCCCTCCTCCCGGATGTAGCGAAGGGCCTGCCGCGGCCATACCAGAGGCGCTTCCGCCACGGTGAAGCAGTCGTAGTGATCCAGCACCTCCTGCTTGAACTCCGCCAGATACTGGTGCACCCGGGGGCCGTGGTTATAGTGGCGCATACCCTTGTAAATGGGGAAAATATGGTCGTTGGGCAGGCCGTCCTTTTTGGAGATGTAGGTAATCACATCCTCCCGGAAGCCGTCCACCCCCAGATCCAGCCAGAAGCGCAGGATCTTCTTTACTTCCTCCCGAACCAGGGGATTGTCCATATTCAGATCCGGCTGCTTCACGGCAAACAGGTGCAGGTAGTATTCCCCCCGCACCGGGTCGAAGGTCCAGGCCTTGCCCTCAAAGTTGCTGTCCCAGTTGTTTGGCAGCTTTCCGCCAGGCCCCGCCGGGCGCCAGATGTAGTAATCGGTGTATGGTTCGATCCGGCGCCGGCTTTTGCGGAACCATTCATGCTCGTCGCTGGTGTGGTTCACCACCAAATCCATAACGATCTTCATATTCCGGCTGTGCGCGGCGTCCAGCAAGGCTCGGAAGGCATCCATCCCGCCAAACTCCGGGGCGATGTCCAGATAGTCCGAGATGTCGTAGCCGCAGTCCGCTCCCGGGGAGGGGTAAATGGGCGAAAACCAAATGCCGTCACAGCCCAGGCTTTGAATGTGATCCAGCTTCTCCAAAACGCCCCAAAGGTCACCCATGCCGTCCCCGTTCCCGTCTTTAAACGACCGGGGCCATACCTGGTAAAATACCATATCCTTATACCAACGCCTCCGCTCCATGTGCGCCGCCTCCTTGTGTGCTGTCAGATATCACCATTGTAGCATAAAAACCCTTGCCCGTCACCTGTTTGACCCGGGAAAATTAATGCTTGCTTTTTGGGAAAAAGTATACTATACTAAATGAACTACGCCGGTGTGATGGAATGGTAGACGTAGTGGACTCAAAATCTAGTTCGTCACTCTCGGCGGCTGTAAGCGAAAGTGATTGCATCGCAACACTTTTCTGGAATTGAATATCAAGCAGTTTTTTGATGGACCTCCGGGATGGACCTCCGATTTCTCAGCGTCCCTCTTTTGGATGACCATTGGAAATATAACTGCCGGTGTGATGGAATGGTAGACGTAGTGGACTCAAAATCCACCGCTGGCGACAGCGTACCGGTTCGAGTCCGGTCACCGGCACCAATTTTCAGAACTCGCAAATGTAGGTTTTCCTATATTTGCGGGTTCTTTTTTGATTTTATGCAGACTTTCTTTTTCTCTTTTTTGCTGCACTTTCGTCAGAATGGTCCTCCTCCACAGGGACATCATCGGAGGGACATTTTCTCTCGCCCGGGAAAATACCGATAATGGCATTTGCAGAAGCAACCTTGGAATCTACATCAAGATGCGTGTAGATGTTCATGGTGGTGGAAATATCGCTGTGTCCTAGCCACACTTGGATATCCTTCATGCTGACACCGTTTGCATGGAGTAGACTGGCACAACTATGCCGAAGGTCATGAAAGCGTATCTTGCGCAATCCATGCTTTTCCAACACCAACGGGAAATGCTGAGTAAGGTATCCTGGCTTGACCAGTTCGCCCATTTGATCCACATAGATATATTCGGAATACTTGTTATTGTAGCTTTTACCGCAGAGTTTGCGGTTTTGGATCTGCTGTTCCTTCAGTCGGAGCAGAAGTTCTTCAAATGGTTCCACCAGCGGCAGGGTTCGATAACTGGACTTCGTTTTTGTTCGGTCCTTTTGGATTACTGTACTTTTTCCGTCCAGACACATCTGTGTAACCGTATGGCGGATAGTCACCGTCTTTTTCACAAAGTCGATGGCATCCCATTTCAGTCCCACAACTTCGCTTCTTCGCAGACCGTAAAATGCTGCCACAATAACACCTAAGGAACCTCTGATTTAATTCGCACTACCATAGAGGTTCCAGATATGGTATAATAACACCATCAAAGCAATGGTGGTGC
>CALWXQ010000014.1 GCA_944385545.1 uncultured Oscillospiraceae bacterium
GCGGCTCTAAGGGATTTTTGGTGACCCGCCGGAGATTCGAACTCCGGACCCACTGCTTAAAAGGCAGTTGCTCTACCGACTGAGCTAGCGGATCAGATATGGCTGGGATGGCAGGATTCGAACCTACGAATGCCAGAGTCAAAGTCTGGTGCCTTACCGCTTGGCGACATCCCAATGTGGAGCGGCCCCTTTTGATCGGACACACGGGGTATTATATCATGGGTTTTCGGTTTTGGCAATCCTTTTTTTCTGTTTCCGGGAAAAATCCTCCCCCTCCGCTTTCGCCCTCCGGGACGGCTCTGCTTTTGGTAGTTTGGGAACGGCCTGTGGAATTTATGAATAACTCTTGCCAAAAAGTTCAAAAATATTTCAAAAAGCACCCATTGACTTTTTTAGCACTCTCTGGTATAGTGTGCTTAGCACTCGAGGAAACTGAGTGCTAATATAGAGGAGGGATTTCATGGAACTGTCCGAGCGGAAGAAGAAGGTTCTGCGCAGTGTGGTAGACCTGTATATCCGCACCGCCGAGCCGGTTGGCTCCAAGGCCATTGCGGAACTGCCGGATATGAAATACTCCTCCGCCACCATTCGCAATGAAATGGCCGAGCTGACGTCTCTGGGATACCTGGAGCAGCCCCACACCAGCGCCGGACGGATCCCCTCCGCTGCCGGCTACCGGATGTACGTGGACGAGCTGATGCAGGATTATCGCCTGAGCATTGACGAGACCCGTTCCATCAACTTAGCCATTGAAGAAAAAATGCAGCGGGTGGATCGCCTGGTGGAAAAGGTCGCCAAGCTGGTCTCCCAGGCCACGGATTTGCCGGCCATTTCCGCGGCCTCTCGCCAGGGTTGCCCCTGTGTGAAGCGGTTTGATCTGATCCTGGCAGGCCAGGGCAGCATCATTCTGGTGCTGATGCTCCCCAATGACCAGGTGGTGAACAAGCTGATCAAGCTGCCGGTGGAGGTCAGCGATACGGATCTGAAGCTGCTGTCCGCGGTGCTCAACGCCTCCATGACGGATATCCCTATGGAGAGCTTCACCGGGGAACTGCTGGAGAAGGTGATGCGTTCGGCGGGAGCCGCCGCATCCCTGGTTCCGGTGATCCTGGACTTCACCCAGGAGACATTGAAGGCGCAAACCTCCACAAATATGGCCATCGCCGGTCGGGCAAGGCTTCTGGGCCTGCCGGAATACCGGGATGTGGACAAAGCTCAGCGGGTGCTGTCCTCCATTGATGAGGAGGCCTTCAGCAATCTGCCCGCTGTGATGCAGGACGCCAACGGCACCAAGGTGATCGTCGGCCCGGAGAACATAGCCGACGAGCTGAAGGACACCTCGGTGGTAATGACCAAGTTCGACATCGGCGACGGCCTTCAGGGCATGATCGGTGTGGTTGGCCCCACCCGGATGGACTACGCCAAGGTCACCGCCCGGCTGAGCTATTTCGCCGAGAGCCTTTCAAAAATGTTCGCCAAACCGGAGACTCCCCAGCTGCCTCAGCCGCCGGGGGAAGAACCCAATGAATCGCCAATGACAGGAGGCACATAACGTGGCAAAAAAAGACGATCAGAACAAAGCCCAGGAGGAGCTGGAGCAGCTCCGGGAGCAGGAGGCGGCGCCTCAGCCGGAGGAAGCCGAACAGGCTCCGGAAGCGCCCCAGGCCGATCCCTGGGAGGAGAAATACAACGCCGAGCGGGACGCCCACCTGCGTGTGGCCGCGGAGTTTGACAATTTCCGCAAGCGCACGGTGAAGGAGAAGGAGGCTTCCTACGGCAACGGCAAAGCCGACGCCCTGGCCAAGATCCTGCCTGTGTACGACAATTTGGAGCGGGCCCTGAACCAGCCCACGGAAGACGCCGCCTTTAAAAAGGGCGTGGAAATGACCATGACCGAGCTGACCAAGATCCTCACCGGCATGGGTGTGGAGATCTACGGCCAGCCGGGGGATCCCTTCGATCCCAATCTGCACAACGCTGTGATGCACACGGAAAGCGACGAGGAAGAGGAAAACACCATCGTTCAGGTCTTCCAAAAGGGCTTCAAGATCGGCCAGAAGGTTGTCCGCTTCGCCATGGTACAGGTGGCCAACTAAACAAGTTTACCCCGCGGCAGGTATCTGCCGGTTCATAACCATATAAATAATTTGGATCTATTATAGGAGGAAATGACTTATGAGTAAGATTATCGGTATCGACCTTGGTACAACCAATTCCTGTGTAGCCGTTCTGGAAGGCGGCGAACCCGTTGTCATCGCCAACGCCGAAGGCACCCGTACCACCCCTTCTGTGGTGGCCTTCTCCAAGACCGGCGAGCGTATGGTGGGTCAGGTGGCAAAGCGTCAGGCTGTGACCAACGCTGAGCGCACGGTGTCTTCCATCAAGCGCCACATGGGCGAGAACTACCACGTCACCATCGACGGCAAGGGCTACACCCCCCAGGAGATCAGCGCCATGATCCTGCAGAAGCTGAAGGCGGACGCCGAGAGCTACCTGGGCCAGACCGTCACCGAGGCGGTGATCACCGTCCCCGCTTACTTCTCCGACGCCCAGCGTCAGGCCACCAAGGACGCCGGCAAGATCGCCGGCCTGGATGTCAAGCGGATCATCAACGAGCCCACTGCCGCTGCCCTGGCCTACGGCCTGGACAAGGAGAGCGAGCAGAAAATCATGGTCTATGACTTGGGCGGCGGCACCTTCGACGTGTCCATCCTGGACATCGGCGACGGCGTGATAGAGGTGCTGGCCACCTCCGGCGACACCCGCCTGGGCGGCGACGACTTCGACCAGCGGATCATGGACTACCTGGTGGCCGAGTTCAAGAAGACCGAGGGGATCAACCTGGCTGCCGACAAGGTTGCCATGCAGCGCCTGAAGGAGGCCGCCGAGAAGGCCAAGATCGAGCTGTCCGGCGTCACCACCACCAACATCAATCTGCCCTATATTACCGCCGACGCCACCGGCCCCAAGCACCTGGATGTGACCCTGAGCCGGGCCAAGTTCAACGAGCTCACCGCCGATCTGGTGGAGCGGACCATGAAGCCTGTGCGTCAGGCCATGTCCGACGCGGGCCTCAGCGCCTCCGATCTGCACAAGGTGCTGCTGGTAGGCGGCTCCACCCGGATCCCCGCCGTGCAGGAAGCGGTGAAGACCATCACCGGCAAGGACGGCTTCAAGGGCATCAACCCCGACGAGTGCGTGGCCGTGGGCGCCGCCATCCAGGGCGGCGTGCTGGCCGGCGACGTGCAGGACATCCTGCTGCTGGACGTGACCCCTCTGTCCCTGGGCATTGAGACCATGGGCGGCGTGTTCACCCGGCTCATCGACCGCAACACCACCATCCCCACCCACAAGAGCCAGATCTTCTCCACCGCCGCGGACGGACAGACCAGCGTTGAGGTGCACGTCCTCCAGGGCGAGCGGGAAATGGCTGCCTATAACAAGACCCTGGGCCGGTTCCAGCTGGGCGGCATCGCCCCGGCGCCCCGGGGCGTGCCTCAGATTGAGGTCACCTTTGACATCGACGCCAACGGCATCGTGAAGGTTTCCGCCAAGGATCTGGGCACCGGCAAGGAGCAGCAGATCTCCATCACCGCTTCCACCAACCTGAGCCAGGAGGACATCGACAAGGCTGTCCGGGAGGCTGAGCAGTACGCCGCCGAGGATAAGGCCCGGAAGGAAGAAGTGGACACCCACAACATGGCCGATCAGACCGTCTACCAGACGGAGAAGACCTTGGGCGAGCTGGGCGACAAGATCAGCGCCGAGGAAAAGTCCTCCATCCAGGCCGCGGTGGATAAGCTGAAGGAAGTCAACAAGGGCTCCGACATTGCCGCCATCAAGGCTGCCACCGAGGAAGTCCAGCAGGCCTTCTACAAGGTCAGCGAGAAGCTGTACCAGCAGACGGGTTCCCAGGGCGGCGCTCAGGGCGGCTACCAGAAGCCCGGCGACGACGGCGTGGTGGACGCCGACTACGAAACCGTAGACTGATGTTCAGTTCCCATAGGGGCGGCCCGGCCGCCCCTTATTGGTGTATGCGGCCCGTAAGCCTGGGCCGTGGATTTGAGGTGAATCATAATGGCAGAAAACAAACGGGACTACTATGAGGTGCTGGGAGTCTCCAAGGACGCCAGCACCGATGATATCAAAAGGGCCTACCGAAAAAGTGCCATGAAGTACCACCCCGACCGCAACCCCGGGGATAAGGCTGCCGAGGAAAAGTTCAAAGAGGTGGGCGAGGCCTACGAGGTGCTATCCGATCCGGATAAGAGGGCCCGGTACGACCAGTACGGCTTTGCCGGTGTGGATCCCAACTTCGGTGCCGGGGCCGGCGGCTACGGCGGCAGCGGCTTTGGCGGCTTCGGGGACTTCGGCGACCTGGGAGACATTTTCGGGGAGTTCTTCGGCGGCGGCAGGAGCCGCGGCGGTCAGCAGAACGTTCCCCGCCGGGGCGAGAACGTGATGACCCGGCTGGAGCTGAGCTTTGAGGAAGCGGCCTTCGGCTGCGAGAAGGAGGTCGCCGCCCAGCGGATTGAGAATTGCTCCGCCTGTAACGGCAGCGGCTCCGCCGATGGGGTCATCGAGACCTGCGGCCAATGCCGGGGCACCGGCCAGGTGCGGTCGGTTCAGAATTTCATGGGCATGCAGATGCAGTCCACCACCACCTGTCCCAGCTGCGGCGGCCGGGGCAAGGTAATCAAAACACCCTGCGGCGTCTGCAAGGGCAAGGGCAAGGTGCGTAAGACCAACCGGGTCAAAGTGAAGATCCCCGCCGGTGTGGATCAGGGCCAGAGCGTCCGGGTTCGGGGCGAGGGCTGCGTAGGCAGCAACGGCGGCCCCAGCGGCGATCTGCTGGTTGAGGTATTCATCAAGCGCCACCCCATCTTCACCCGGGACAACTACGACGTATTGTGCGAGGTGCCCATTACCTTCACCCAGGCGGCCCTGGGCGCAAGGATCCAGGTACCGACTCTGGACGGCAAGGTGGAGTTCGAGATCCCCGAGGGCACCCAGACCGGACGGGAGTTCGTTCTGCGGGATAAGGGCATCCCCGAGGTGGGCAATCCTCGCCGCCGGGGCAATCACCGCTTCTCCGTAGTGGTGGAGACGCCCACCCACCTGACCAAGGAGCAGAAGGATCTGCTGCGCCAGCTGGAAGGAACCACCCAGGAGACCCCTAAGCGCAAACGGTTCTCGGATCTGGTGAAGGATCTGTTCGACTGATCCCAGAGAAAATATCCGCAGGAAGGCTTGTGCTTCCTGCGGATTTTATGTATAATGGGAAAAAAGCCAAGGAGGCGCGAATATGAAGCGGTCAGACTACATCAGCTGGGACGAGTATTTCATGGGCATCGCCATGCTGGCGGCCCGGCGCAGCAAGGATCCCAATACCCAGGTGGGGGCTTGCATCGTATCTCCGGACAACATTATCATCTCCACCGGCTACAACGGTATGCCCAAGGGCTGCTCCGACGACGAGTACCCCTGGGAGCGGGAGGGGGAGCAGACCAAGTACCCCTACGTGGTACACGCGGAGCTGAACGCCGTGCTCAACGCCAACGGCCGGGATCTGCGGGGAAGCAAGCTGTATGTGGCCCTGTTCCCCTGCAACGAGTGCGCCAAGGCCATTATCCAAAGCGGAGTGAAGGAGGTTTACTACCTGTCCGATAAGTACGCCGACTCCCCGGCCACCAAGGCCTCCAAACGGATGATGGATTCCGCCGGAGTCAAATATATCCAGCTGCAAACCGATCTGCGCGCCATCACTCTGGACTTCACCCCGGAAGAAAAGAAATAACCTAGGGAACCTCTGAATAAATACCCATGCGCTTTCGCAGTGCGCCACCATTCATGAAAGGCTTCGGCGCATGGGTATTGATATGCATCGGCATCGGTTGCCCCGCAAGGGGCGAGATGCTGGCATTTATTAAAAATTTTACTATGAATGCGGAGCTTTCATAGTAAATCGTCTTCGGCGGAATGCCGGATCTTTTGCTCCATCCGCGCAGTTCCAAATGCGGGAAATACATACAGAATTCCTCCGCTTTTGAAACTTTCGGCTGCGCCAAAATCTCTCGGCGTCAGTCCTTGCCGATTGAATCAGAGGTTCCCTAAAATCTAAAAAAGCAATCTAGAATTGCCCTAATGCAAACCAAAAACGGTTTACATTTATAAAGCTTTGGACAATAATAGGAGGCAAGGAATGAATTTAGCGACAAAGCTGGTAACCCTTAGAAAGCAAAAGGGCCTGACACAAATGGAACTGGCAGAGAGGCTAAACGTAACACGGCAAGCAATCTCCAGATGGGAAGTTGGCGCTGCGGTTCCGGGCACTGAAAACCTAAAAATGTTAAGTAATCTATATGGGGTATCTGTTGATTCTTTACTGAATGATAATACAGATATGATTAACCAAGATTTTGATACGCAGAGTACTGTTCTAACTGCGCAGAACAGCAAGTTAAAGCGCAAATATCACAGGGTGATTTATATAGGAGCGATCACTATTCTTTTGGTGATACTAGTAGCTGTTTTCCCCATCATGTTCGCTTTTGACCGGAATAAAGAGCAACCGATACCGATCAAGGACTTAACAAATATGGACAAAAATGACTATGTAACTTATACATTCTCTATCGAGTAGTGATATAGGAGGAGAGAGTATGAGGAAAAGAAATTTACTTATTGCGTTGACACTGGTGCTTCTGGTTGCTGTAGCTATATGTGTATACCTTGGGTATTCCCGTATAAGCAACGATGCCGGCAGGGCAATCAGTGAACTGATTGCTTTGCCCGACACCACAACGGATGGAGATTTGGAAAGAGACGGGTTTCTAAATCTGTCTGAGATACAGGAGGGCCGGCTAGGCGAGGTAAATTCCTTCTTTGCTCCGTCGGCGGCTTCTCAAAATACACTGCTGAGAACCTTTTACAAAACGGAGAATGACCTCATTGCCTGCCTCTTTGTAAAGAATGACGACGCCCGGCTAGTCTTTATGACCAGTTATTCCGTCAAAACACAAACGATTATGGCACAAAACCAATCGTTCCATCTATTCGCCGAAGAAGTGGACTGCGCAGACAGCACCATAGAAGTATGGCTTCGCGGCCGAACATTCGCCGTGAACGAACCGGTTGGTGAGGATTTTCTGCTGTATCGGTACAAGGGGTAAGCGAAGCGCAGTGGCGGGAGTGAATGACACCATAAGTGGGGCGTCAGAGCCGCCGCCGGGCAGCTGTTAAAAATCTTTGATTTTTGACTGAGAGGGGCAATCGGGCTACCGCTGCCTCAGCAGCTGGGCAGAACGGACTGCTCTTTCAAAAGCGTTACAGGCACGGATCCGACGATCCGTGCCTGTAACGCTTCTTAAGGGGAGGCGGTTGGTTTGCGGATGGTGATGAGAACGGTGGCGAAATATCCCTTTTTCCTAAGAAATTCCTCCAAGCTCTCGCCGTACAGATCCGGGCCGTCTGAATCGCGGTAGGTGTTATAGCCCACAAAGCCCTTGGGGGTATGGTGCAGGGCCACGAAATGGGCGCCGCAGCGGCCCTTCTGCCGCCAGTGGTAGAACAGGATGCAGGCGTCCGCCGCTTTGGCTTCGGCGTCATAATGCCTGGGCCGATAAACCGTCTTCACCGGGAAGCCCCATTTGCGCAGACACACCACAGGCGCCCAGAAGGAGGTGCCCAGATTCCCGTGGATCAGGGGCAGCTGCCAGGTCAGGTAGCGAATCAGCGCTTCCCGCCGGGTGGTATAGCCAAGCAGGGCCAGGGCGTTGACAATGGCGATCCAGCCGCAGCCGGTGGCGGCGGAGGAGCGCAGACCGTAGCGGTACTGCTCCTTGGGGATCCGGCGCTGGTTGTGAATCAGCTCAGCCATGGGCGCGCTCCGGGGGATGCTCCCGAATGTAGGCGTCCAGGATCTCCGCCGCGGTCATTACCATCCGGGTGCAGGGCCGGACTTTGTAGAATTCCGCCGTCCGGGGGGTGGGGGCGGGATCCGAGGGGGGATCCTTCAGGATCTCCCGGCAGACGATGCTCCCGGCCCGCTCCCGGAACCGCGCCGCCAGATCCTGAACCAGCCGGTAGTGGGCCTTTTTGTTCACGTCTCCGGGGCCGGGGTCGCTGTAGCCGTAGAGCAGACCGGCAACCATCAGCATGCCGCTGACCGCGCCGCAGACCTCCCGCATCCGGCCCATGCCGCCGCCGAAGGAGGAGCACATCCGGGCGGCGAATTCTGGCTCCAGTCCGGTCACGTCGCAGAAGGCCACCACCACCGCCTGGGCGCAGTTGCTGCCGTTTACAAACAATTCTCCCGCCAATTCTCTGTGATCCATTTGGGGATCCTCCTTACATCCTGTATCTGATGCCAGTTTAGCACAAGGGACTTCCTTTTGCAAGAGCTTACAGCCGCACCGGCACAGGCCGGCGGATGACCATTTCCTCCGCTGTGACGCGGCAGTCCATGGCCAGCACCTCCACCCCGGCGGCGGCTGCCTCCCGCAGGGCCAGGGCAAAGGCCGGATCCGTGGCGTCGTTGGGGCGCAGATACGCCACGTCCGCCATTTGGATCACGAACAGCACATAGGCCCCATAGCCCTCCTCTGCCGCCCGGATCAGCTCCCGCAGATGCTTGGCTCCCCGCAGGGTAGGGGCGTCGGGGAAGGCGCAGACGCCGTCCTGCTCCAGCGTCACCCCTTTGACCTCCAGGAAGCAGGGCCTGCCCGCCTGGTGAAAGGCAAAGTCAAACCGGGAATCTCCGAAGACCGTCTCCCGGCGCAGGGCCTCCACCGGCCCCAGGCCGCCTCCGGCCAGCCATTCTTCCGCAGCCCGGTTAGGGGCCTGGGAATCCATATTGATCAATCTGCCGCCTTTGTCCACGGCGATCAGATCGAACAGGGTCTTCCTGCCCTCCTTGGGGCAGCGCTGGCACCAGACGGCGGCGCCGGGGCGCAGCAGCTCCCGGCACCGGCCGGTGTTCTTTACATGCACCGTTTGCGCCGCGCCTTCCAGCTCCACCCGGGCAAGAAACCGGTTGGGCCGGGACAGAAAGATCCCCTGGGTCATATGATCGTATCGCACTGCCTACTCTCTCCTTATTTTTTGCGCGTATGGTTTTCACTCAGCAACCACCAACGCCGCGTTGCGACTATTATATCAAAAATCTGTTATTTCACAATGTGTTTTTGTGTATCCACTCGATTATTAGGGGCGCGTTATCTTGACGCATACAATTTAGATGTTTCTGGATGACTTTGATGGAGATATGGTCTGTTCCAAGCTGTTATATCACGAAGCCCTGGGACGATTCGATGAGCCAAAAAGCTGGGAGATTCGGGAGATCAACGAAATCATGAATCAGTCTGTGAGCGGCTGGATTCCCTATCCCGACCCCAGAAGCTACAAGAAGTATGGTAAGCAGCGAGGTTGGATGCGTGGAAACGAACCAGCGGAAACAGACGGCAATCCCCTTGCTGAGTTTCGGGAACTGACCGAAGAAGAACTCAGTCAGATGGAATTGCTCTTTGATTAAGGCGCTGTGTTGCCATGTTGATGTCCTGCTTGTTGCCAGTTATGTTTCCGGAGAAATGCCTGATTTGCAAGGCTTTTTCTCCTTTGGAAACGAAAGCAACAAAGAAAAAGAAGAAAAGCAAAAATAGAAAGGACAACTGCCGAAAGGGGAAATCTGGTTTTTAGGAGTATGTTGCCGATTCCTGTTTCCGGTTCCTTCCCTGTCCGACTTCAGGAGGTATCGAAATAAACACAACACAGAAAAATACAGGGTTTCGGATGCTCTGTCCCTGTGCAATGAATTGATTTATGGAGGTAAATGCCTATGGCAAATAGCAAGAGCAATGCAAATGAGAAGAACTGTTTTGATATTCCGGTATGGCGCAGATACACACTGACCATTGAAGAAGCTGCCGGGTATTATCACATCGGTGAAGGAAAACTGCGAATGCTGATTGATCAGAACCCCCACGAGGATTTCTACATGATGAACGGGAACCGGGCGCTGATCAAGCGGGAGAAGTTTGAACGGTATCTGGATCAGGCTACTGCTGTGTAAACCGCAAAAAAATAAAACGGCAAAGCTGCCGTTTTCCAATGATACAACTATACGGAGAGCCAAATTTGTGATATGATGTTATCGCAAGTCTGGCTCTCCTTTCTTGAAAGGAGAGATTCCATGAGCGAAAAAAGACGAGACAACTGTAACCGGATTTTGCGTGAAGGCGAATACCAGCGTACAGATGGGAGGTATCGGTACCGATATATTGACGAGGATGGTAAGGAGAAGAATGTATACAGTTGGCGGTTGGACAAGAACGATTCCACACCCAAGGGCAAGAAGCGGGAGCTTTCGCTGCGGGAGAAGGAAAAACAGATTCAGGCAGACCTGTTTGACCATATCGTTACCAATGGCGGGAATTATACGGTAATTGAGTTGGTAGAAAAGTATGTGTCTTTGAAAACCGGCGTGAGCCACAACACCCGTGCAGGATGCAAGACGGTGATCAATGTCCTGAAAAAAGAAGCTTTCGGAAAGCAGCGCATTGACAAGGTTCGCCTGTCAGATGCGAAAGCGTGGCTGATTAAGCTTCAGCAGGTGGACGGCAGAGGATACAGCTCCATTCACTCCATCAGAGATGTTCTGAGACCGGCTTTTCAGCTGGCGGTGGATGAGACCTGATTCGTAAGAATCCCTTTGGGTTTGAACTGGCATCGGTGATCGTGAACGATTCTGTCACCAGAGAAGCAATTACCCGGAAGCAGGAGCGAGAACTTCTGAAATTTATCAAAGAAGATAAACATTTCTGCCGATACTACGATGCAATCTACATCCTCTTTAACACGGGACTGCGAATCTCAGAATTCTGTGGGCTGACCATTTCTGATATTGAGTTCGATCAAAGGCGTATCAAGGTTGACCATCAGCTACAGAGGACATCCCAGATGCAGCATGTGATTCAAGACCCCAAGACGGAAAGCGGTATCCGCTATGTGCCGATGAGCGAGGAAGTGGTGGCAGGTTTCCGTCGCATCATTGCCAATCGTGCAGCTCCGAAAGTAGAGCCGATGGTGGACGGACACGCTGGGTTCCTGTTTCTGGACAAGAATGACAGGCCGATGGTCGCACTGCATTGGGAGAAATACTTGCAGCACATTGTCGAGAAGTACAACAAAATCTACCGCATCCAGATGCCCAAAGTAACCCCTCATGTATGCAGACACACCTTCTGTTCCAATATGGCGAAATCCGGAATGAATCCAAAGACATTGCAGTATATCATGGGTCATTCGGACATCAGCGTGACGCTGAATGTTTACACCCGTGTGCAGTTCGAGGACGCACAGGCAGAGCTGCTCCGAGTAGCGGAAGCCTAAAACACTCTGTTGGTACAGAGCAGTTTTTTACCAACGGATTTACCAATATTGCAGGGAAAAGCATGAGAAAATACGGGAAGATTTGAGAAGATACCCCGGTAAACATAGAAACACGAAAATGCCGAAAATCCCTGTAATATTGGGCATTTGAGAAGAAATACAAGACTTATACGGAGATATGAGATGATGATAAAAATACTGTTTATTTGCCACGGCAATATTTGCCGCAGTCCCATGGGGGAGTATATTTTGAAGGATATGGTGGCCAGGGCCGGGGTTTCGGGGCGGTTCGATATTGCCTCGGCGGCGGTGAGCCGGGAGGAAATCGGCAGTCCGGTGTATCCGCCGGCGCGGCGGGAGCTGGCCAGGCATGGGATCCGCTGCGACGGGCATAGGGCGCGGCAGGTGACCCGGGAGGACTTTGACCGGTTTGACCGGATCTATTACATGGACGAGAGTAACCGCCGGTATCTGAGCCGAATGCTGCCCCGGGATGAAAGGAAGATCCGGCCTCTGTTGGAGCGGGATGTGGCGGATCCCTGGTATACCGGGGACTTCGGCGCCGCCTGGTCGGATATTGAGGAAGGCTGCCGCAGGATCCTGGAGGAGTTTCTATGAACAAAGCGGTTTTGGAGGAGCAGCTGGCCCAGCTGCCCCTGTACACCTTCGGATATCTGTCCCCTGGGGAGCTGGAGTTTACCCAGCGGGTGCGCTGGGTCTGCCGGCAGGAATGTCCCATGTACGCAAAGAGCTGGGCCTGTCCGCCTGGGGTGGGCAGTGTGGAAAGCTGCCGGGACAAGTGCCTGAGCTATGAAAACTGCCTGATGATCGCCACCGTCACCGAGGTGGAGGATATTTCGGACATCAGCCAGACGCTGGCCACCCGGCCGGAGCATGAGGAACTGACCAACCAGGTAGGGCAGCTGCTGCGCGATCAGGGTGTGGAGCCGTATATCCTGTCCACCGAGGCCTGCCAGATCTGCCGGCGGTGCGCCTGCCTGGACGGCCTGCCCTGTCGCCATCCGCAGAAGATGCATCCGTGTGTAGAGAGCCACGGGATCAACGTCCTGCCGGTGCTGGAGAAGATGGGGATCGAATTTCAGTACGGGGCCAATGTGGTGACCTGGATATCCCTGCTGTTTTACTGATTAATGGGTACTGAATAACACAAAAAAGCTTGAAAGCCAAGGCTTTCCGCTTCCTTTTGTATTATTCGGGTGCAAGGTTTTTGCTCTAAAACGAGCAAAAACCTTGCACCTGCTTATCCGGCATGGTGCGCCATGCCGGATAAGATACCCATTGATTGCTGTCTGCATTCCATAAAAGCGGTTAAAAAGCGCCGCTTTTATGGAATTACACACCTTCGGTGTGTGAATAAGTCGTTATCACGACATATTCAGCAGACATTGATTAAGCGTTCGCGGCGCGCCGCCATTCAGGAAGGACTTCGGCCCATGGGTATGGATAGGCATCCCCATCGGTTGCCCCATAAGGGGTGAGATGCCGGCATTTATGAATCATTTTCCTATGAATGCGGAGCTTTCATAGGCAAACGCGCGGAGAACCTAACGGTTCTCCGCGCGTTTGATGAGAATGGATCAGAAATCGCACTTGGCGGCGATGTAGTCCTTCAGCTGGCTGATGGGGATGCGCACCTGCTCCATGGTGTCCCGATCCCGGACGGTGACGCAGTTGTCGGCGGGGGTGTTCTCGTCGCCTACGGTCTGGAAGTCCACGGTGATGCACAGGGGAGTGCCGATTTCGTCCTCCCGGCGGTAGCGTTTGCCGATGGAACCGGCGTCGTCGAAGTCCACCATGAAGTCCTTCTTCAGCATCTTGTAAACCTCCTCGGCCTTGGGGGAGAGCTTCTTGCTCAGGGGCAGCACAGCCGCCTTGAAGGGGGCGAGGTACGGGTGCAGCCGCAGCACGGTGCGGACGTCGGGGTTCCCCTTCTTGTCGGTGCCCACCACTTCCTCGTCATAGGCCTCGCACAGGAAGGCCAGGGCCACCCGGTCGCAGCCCAGGCTTGGCTCAATGACGTAGGGGATGTAGTGCTCGTTCTTCTCCTGGTCGTAGTATTCCAGGCTCTTGCCGCTGGCCTCCTGGTGACGGCCCAGGTCGTAGTCGGTTCGGTCGGCAATGCCCCACAGCTCGCCCCAGCCGCTGCCGAAGGGGAACTGATACTCGATGTCGGTGGTAGCCCGGGAGTAGAAGGCCAGCTCGGCAGGCGCATGATCCCGCAGCCGCAGGGATTCCTCCCGGATGCCCAGAGACAGCAGCCAGTTCTTGCAGAAGTCCTTCCAGTAAGCGAACCACTCCAGATCCGTGCCGGGCTGGCAGAAGAATTCGCACTCCATCTGTTCAAATTCCCGGGTGCGGAAGGTGAAGTTGCCCGGCGTAATCTCATTGCGGAAGGCTTTGCCCACCTGGCAGACGCCGAAGGGCAGCTTCTTGCGGGTGGTGCGCTGGATGTTGGCGAAGTTGACGAAGATGCCCTGGGCTGTCTCCGGACGCAGGTAGCAGGTGGAGGCGGTGTCCTCGGTGACGCCGATCTGGGTCTTGAACATCAGATTGAACTTGCGGATGGCGGTGAAGTGGTGCTTGCCGCACTGGGGGCAGACCACATCCTCATGATCGGAAATGAAGGCGTCCATTTCCTCAAAGCTCATGGCGTCCACGTTGACCCCCTGGCCCGAGGGAGCGGCCTCAATGAGCTTGTCCGCCCGCTCCCGGGAGCCGCAGCCCTTGCAGTCCACCAGCGGATCGGAGAAGGAGCCCACGTGTCCGGTGGTGACCCAGGTGGTGGGATTCATCAAAATGGCGGCGTCCAGGCCCACGTTGTAGTCAGACTCCTGAACGAACTTCTTCAGCCAGGCCTTCTTGACGTTGTTCTTGAACTCCACGCCCAGAGGGCCGTAGTCCCAGGAGTTGGCAAGGCCGCCGTAGATCTCGGAGCCGGCGTAGACGAAGCCGCGGTTTTTGCAGAGGTTGACGATCATATCCAGTGTCTTTTCGCTGTTTTTCATGCTCTGTCCTCCAAAACTGGTTGGTTTTCATAAAGTATCATGATACCCCATATCCCGGGGAAATCAAGGCGTTTCTTCCGGCACCTCTGGGCGATACTCCTCCCCCAGATCCGCCAGCATTTTCTCGTACACCAGGTTCCCCAGCTCCACGGTGGTCAGCCCAGCGAAATCCTCCGGCCGGAGCACCTCCACCAGGTGCAGGTCTACGTCGGTGCGGCGCAGCTGCTTCAGGTTCCTGAAAATTTGCCGGGTATTGCGGATGGTGCAGATCACAATGGGCACCTGCGCTTTCTGGGCGATTTTGAACACGCCGCTGCGGAAGTGGTGGAGCTTGTTGTCCCGGCTGGTATAGCCCTCCGGGAAAACGCCGATGGAAACCTGATCCTCCTTCAGCAGCTTGATGCATTTGAGAATCACCTGCAATGCCTGCCGGTCGTTGTTCCGATCCAGGCTCTGGCACAGGATCTTGTGCATGATTTTGCCCACGATGAACATGGACTCGTTTTCCTGCTTGGTGATGAAGGCCAGCTGGCTTTTGCGGAAGCAGTGGAGCAGGATCCCGGGGTCGGCCACAAACAGATGGTTGCACACCAGCAAAAACCGGCCCTCCTGGGGAGTCTTCTCCAGTCCCTGGGTGCGGAGCCGGACGCCCACCAGGGTAATCAGAGCTTCAATATAGGGGTACATCACGGCACGGTAGAATTTGCTGTCCCGCTCCTGGGGCTTGTCCATATCCACCAGGGCGCAGATCAGGCACAAAAAGCCGAAGGTCAGGGCCAGCAGGCCCAGGGCAAAGGCCGCGAACAGACCCGGGAAGGCCCACCAGGCCAGCTCCGTCCCCGCGCACAGCGCGGCGCCCAGGGCCGCCGCCAGCAGGGCGATTCCTTTCAGCAGCATAGCTCTCCTCCCAAAACGATTCTCCTGGAATCTCCCCGGCAATGGGCTGCGGATGAAAAAACGGGAAATCCATACAGGATTCTTCCCATTTTTTGCGTCTTCGGCTGTGCCGGAGGCTTTCGGCATCCGCGTTGCCGCTTTCGTATGAGATTCCATAATTGCTATTATACTCCGTTTTTTCCGGGGAAACAAGGCGAAATACTGACCAAAGAGTTTTTTCTCAAAAGGCTGGAAATTGGGGGAATAGACTGGTATAATAAAAAAGTACATTTGTGATTTTTCCCACAGGAGGGACGAACCATGACGGATGGTTTCAAGAAGGATTTCGCACCGGTGTGGCTGACCGCGGCGCTGGGCCTGGCGGCGCTGGTTCTCAGGCGGCTGATGTATGACTTTGCTTTGGATCAGCGGGGGCTGCTCATCACCTGGCACCCGCTGGCGGTGATTTTATGGATGGTGACTGCTTTGGCGGCAGCGCTGGTTCTTTGGACAGCCCGGCATCAGACGCCGTCAGTGACCCGGAAGGCCTCGTTTCACCGGATTTCCGCCCTGGGCCAGGGGCTGTTTGGGCTGGGGATCGGGGCCACGGTGCTGCTGTGCCAAAGCCCCGCCTCCGGACGCTTGGGGACGGCCTGGAAGATTCTGGGCCTGACCGCCGCCTGCCTGCTTCTTGCCGGCGCTTTTGCCGGGCGCAGGCTCCTGTTTCCGGCCAATGTGGCGTCCTGCGTCTTCCTGGCCGTGCATATCGTGGCCAACTATCGATGCTGGAGCAGCGATCCACAGCTTCAGGACTATCTGTTCGCCCTGCTGGGGGCCATGGGGCTGATGTTCTACGGATTTTACACCGCCGCCGCGGAGGTGGACAGCGCCAACCCCCGGGTTCGGATGGGCATGGGACTGGCGGGCCTGTATTTCAGCCTGGTGCAGCTGGGAGATCCCCAGTATCCCGGGCTGTATCTGGGCGGAGCCCTGTGGGTGCTTACGGGGCTGCTCCCCGCCGCCCGGAGCGGGGACTCTGGTGAGACGCTATGAAGCTGCCGGACTATGCCCGCTCCTGTCTGGACGCCCTGGAGACGGCCGGCTTTGCCGCCTACGCGGTGGGCGGTTGTGTCCGGGATACCTGCCTGGGACTGGAGCCGAAGGATTTTGATCTGTGCACCGCCGCGCTGCCGGAGCAGATATGCCGGGTCTTTGCCGGGGAGCGGCTGGTGCTGGCCGGCCAGAAGCACGGAACGGTGGGTGTTGTTACACAGGGAGGTGTGGTGGAGATCACCACCTTCCGCACTGAGGGAGGCTACCGGGATCATCGGCATCCGGACTGGGTGCGGTTCGTTCCGGAGGTGGAGGGAGATCTGGCCCGACGGGATTTCACCATCAACGCCATGGCCTATTCTCCCCACCGGGGCTTTGCCGATCCCTTCGGCGGACGGCAGGATCTGCACAGAAAGGTTCTGCGGGCGGTGGGAGATCCGGAGCGGCGGTTCCGGGAGGATGCCCTGCGGATCCTTCGGGGAGTGCGCTTTGCCGCTGCCTACGGTCTGACGCCGGAGCCGGCGACGCTGGAAGCGATGACCGCCCAAGCCTGCCTGCTGGAGGATCTGGCAAGGGAGCGGGTCTTTGCCGAGCTGAGCAAGCTGCTGCCGCTGCTGACGACGGCGGACATGCTTCGCTTTGCCCCGGTGCTCACGGCGGCGGTTCCGGAGCTGAAGCCCATGGTGGGCTTTGACCAGCACTCGCCCCACCATGCCTACGACGTATATACCCACACGGCCCATGTGGTGGAGGGGGTTGCTCCCACCCCGGAGGTCCGCTGGGCGGCGCTGCTCCACGACACCGGCAAGGTTCCCAGCTTTACCCGGGATCTTACCGGACGGGGACATTTTTACGGCCATGCGGCGCTGAGCGCCCGGATCGCGGATCAGGCTCTGGGGAGGCTGAAGGCGCCCGCGGCGCTGCGGCAACGGGTCTGCGCTCTCATTGCCAACCATATGACCCGGCTGGAGCCGGAGAAGAAGGCCCTGCGCCGGCAGCTCAGCCGCCTGGGCTGGGAGGGACTGGAGGATCTGATATCGCTGCAGGAGGCGGACATGAAGGGCAAAGGGGTGCTGGAGCCGGGACAGACGGATCCGTTCCCCACGCTGCGGGCGCTGCTGGAGCAGCTGCGCCGGGAGGACGCCTGCCTGAAGGTCAAAGATTTGGACATCAACGGACACGATTTGATGGCTCTGGGCTATGAAGGCCCGGCCCTGGGCCGGTGCCTGGAGCGGCTGCTGGAGCTGGTGCTGGACGAACAGCTGCCCAACACCCGCCCGGCTCTGCTGGAGGCCGCCCGCCGGGGGAAAGGAGAAGCAATATGAATACAAGAAGAAGGAGCCTTGCCTGTAAGCTGCTGGCGCCGCTGATGCTGGCGGCGCTGCTGCTGGGCTGCGCCAGCCCCTCCCGGGCCTTGGAGCCCACCGAAGCCGCCGCCCCGGATACCCTGACGGTGCACTTCATCGACGTGGGCCAGGCGGACTGCGCTCTGCTGGAAAACCGGGGGGAATTTCTGCTCATTGACGGAGGGAACCGGGAGGATTCTCAGCTGGTGATCTCCTACCTGGAGGGGCAGGGGGTGGAGGAACTGGCGGCGGTGGTCTGCACCCACGCCCATGAGGATCATGTGGGAGGCCTGCCCGGAGTGCTGGCGGTGTATCCAACGCAAGCCGTGTACGCGCCTACCAGCACCTATTCCTCCAACGTCTTTGACGATTTTCTGTACTATACCGACCAGCAGGGACTTTCCGTCACTATCCCGGCTCCGGGGGACACCATCTCCCTGGGGGATGCGACCCTGACTGTGCTGGGGCCGGTGCACAGCTATGCTGAGACAAACGATACCTCCATCGTTCTGCGGGCGGAGTATGGGGAAACCGCCTTTCTGTTCACCGGGGATATGGAAACCACCGCGGAAGGAGACATGCTGGATTATTGGGGGGAGGAATGGAACTGGCGCGCGGATGTGCTGAAGGTGGGCCATCACGGCTCCGATACCTCCACCGGCTATCGCTTCCTGCGGGAGGTATCCCCGCAGTACGCGGTGATCAGCGTAGGCGCGGACAACGCCTACGGCCATCCCCACGAGGAGCCGCTTTCCCGGCTGGCCCAGGCGGAGGCCCAGGTGCTGCGCACGGATCAGCTGGGCCATATTCTGGCGGTCTCCGACGGCGAGCAGGTCACCATCACCTGGGAAAACACCGGTGCGCGGACAGCGCCCACGGGATCTCCGGAGCCGTCGGCAGACGGGTTTATCGGCAATAAGCGCTCCAAGATCTTCCACGATCCCCGGTGCGCCAATCTGCCCGGCGAAAAGAACCGGGTAACCTTTGACGATTACGATCAGGCACTGGCGGCGGGGTACACGCCCTGCGGAAACTGCCTGGAGTAGTCTTCTTGGCAACGGTGTTAAAATGGCAGCGGAAATGATGAACATGTTTTTCTGTTTTTACCAAAAATGGAATACATTTCCAGAGAATTCTTTCATATCTTAATTGACAAAAACTGGAAATTCCGCTATAATAGCCTAGGGTAATCGCTCAGGAGGTGTGCAGATGGAACTTACAAGAAGCGAAATGGAGATAATGGACGTCCTCTGGGACGGCGGCCAGCCGATGTCCCGGGCGGATTTGCTGGAAAAATCGGAGCAAAAGACCTGGAAGGACAGCTCCGTGCATATCCTGCTCAACGGACTGCTGCAAAAGGGCGCCATCCAGGAAGCCGGTATGGTCAAGCGAAGCAAGACCTACGGACGATTGTTCGCACCCACCATGACCAGGGAAGAATACTTTGCCTCCACGATCTTCTGTCATCGCCGGAAGCCGGATTTTGTCGGTCTGATAGAAGCGCTGCTGCGCCGGGATGATATTACGAAGGAACAGTTGGAACGGATTGCGGAACTGGTCGCACAAAAAAACATTTGATTTTTTCGGAGCTGCCACATGCGGCTCTTTTTTTTGTCTGTTTTTGTTGAAAATGTGAAACTGAAAGTCGAAAACGATACGATTTTACCTTTCGCCGTTGACAAATGGCCGTGGGAGGTGTATAGTAATGGCGTTGATTTTTTCGGCGAATCGCCAAAGGGAGGAACCATATGTACACCACCGCCCAGCTGTATGACCTGACCCACACCCTGGCCGGAGCCTATTTGTCCGGCTTTGAATACCCCTGGCAGGCATTGGGAGGGATCAAGGAGCTGATTACCGCCCTGGGGCCGGAACTGGGGGAGGACTATACGGAAGTGTCCCCCAACGTTTGGGTACACAAGACCGCCGTGATTGCGCCTACCGCTTACCTGGGGGCGCCCTGCATCATCGGCCCGGGTACCGAGGTTCGCCACTGTGCCTTCATCCGCGGCTCCGCCCTGGTGGGGGAGGGCTGCGTGGTGGGCAACTCCGTGGAGCTGAAGAACGTGATTCTGTTTGATTGCGTTCAGGTGCCCCACTATAACTACGTCGGCGACAGCATATTGGGCTATCGGTCACACATGGGGGCGGGGAGCCTGACCTCCAACGTCAAGTCGGATAAGACCCTGGTGGTGGTGAAGGACGGCGTCCGGCAGATTCCCACCGGCCTGAAGAAATTCGGCGCCATGCTGGGGGATTTTGTGGAGGTCGGATGCAACAGCGTCCTCAATCCCGGCACTGTCATCGGCCCTCACAGCAATATCTACCCCACCAGCTGTGTCCGGGGCGTGGTTCCGGCAGACAGCATTTGGAAGACCGGGGGCGTGGTGGTCCCCAAGCAGGCGCCGGACAGCCGCAGCTGATCTTGAAAGGAGTCCTTTGTTATGGGTAAATATTTTGGAACCGACGGCTTCCGGGGAGAAGCCAACTGCAACCTCACCTCCGACCATGCCTACAAGGCAGGCCGTTTCCTGGGGTGGTACTACAACCAGCTCAAGCGCCGCGGCGGCGCGGACGGCCCTGCCCGGATCGTCATCGGCAAGGATACCCGCCGCTCCAGCTATATGTTTGAGTACAGCCTGGTGGGCGGCCTGGTGGCTTCCGGGGCGGACGCCTATCTGCTCCATGTCACCACCACGCCGTCTGTGGCCTATGTGGTGCGAACCGAGGGCTTTGACTGCGGCATTATGATCTCCGCCAGCCACAATCCCTACTACGACAACGGCATCAAGCTCATCAACGGCTTCGGCGAGAAGATGGACGAGAGCGTCATCTCTCTGGTGGAGGCTTACATAGACGGGGAGCTGGAGGCCTTCGGCCGCAGGTGGGAGGAGCTGCCCCTGGCCAAGCGGGATATGATCGGCCGCACCGTGGATCACGTGGCCGGACGGAACCGCTATATCGGCTATCTGATCTCCCTGGGCATGTACTCCTTTAAGGGGATCAAGGTAGGCCTGGACTGCGCCAACGGCTCCTCATGGAACATTGCCAAATCCGTTTTTGACGCTCTGGGCGCCAAGACCTATGTGATCAACGCCGACCCCGACGGCTTCAACATCAACCGGGACGCCGGTTCCACCCATATTGAGGTGTTGCAGCGCTATGTGGTAGAAAACGGCCTGGATCTGGGCTTCGCCTACGACGGCGACGCCGACCGGTGCCTGTGTGTGGACGAGAAGGGGAATGTGATCACCGGCGACCACATCCTCTACATCTACGGCAAATACATGAAGGAGCGGGGCAAGCTCCTGGGGAACACCGTGGTTACCACCGTTATGAGCAACTTTGGACTGTACAAGGCCTTTGACGAGTTGGGCATCGACTATGCCAAGACTGCCGTAGGCGACAAGTATGTCTATGAGTACATGATGCAAAACGGCTGCCGCCTGGGCGGTGAGCAAAGCGGTCACATCATCTTCTCCAAATACGCCTCCACCGGAGACGGCATCCTCACGTCCCTGAAGGTGATGGAGGTGATGCTGGCCAGAAAGAAGCCCATGAGCCAGCTGTGCGAAGGCTTTACCTTCTATCCCCAGGTGCTGAAAAACGTCCGGGTGGCGGACAAAGCCGCTGCCAGGGAGGACGCCGACGTGCAGAAGGCCGCCCAGGAGGTCGCCGCCAAGCTGGGAGACACCGGCCGCATTCTGGTGCGGGAATCCGGCACCGAGCCGGTGATCCGGGTGATGGTGGAAGCCGAGAGCAAGGAAGTTTGTGAGGAATATGTGGACCTGGTGGTGCAGACCATCCAACGCAAGGGCCACACCGTGTAATAACCGAAAATCCTGCCCCCGCTTCCGGAACCCCGGCGGCGGGGGCAAATCTGTGTTTCCCGGCTTCCCCGCCCCAAGGCTGAGAGGAGCGACCGGGCTCCCGCACTTCAGCGCCTCAACAGGACGCCTTTGCCAAACGGAACGCCCTGCCCCGGCGAAAGCCGGGGCAGGGCGTTGGTTACAGGTTGTATTCGTTTACCACTTCCGTAGGCCCTTCCAGAAGGACGGCGGTGATGACGCCGGCTTCCAGGGTGACGGTGACCGTCAGATCGCCGCCCCGGTTGTGGGCGGTGAGCCGGCCATTGGGCAGACGGCCCTGCATTGCCAGCACGCAGGCGGTGCTGCCGCAGCCGGTACCGCAGGCCAGGGTGAAGTCTTCCACCCCCCGCTCAAAGGTCAGGATCCGGATCTCTCCGGGGGCCAGCTCCTGGTAGAAATTCACATTGGCGCCCTTGGGGAAGGCGGGGTCGAACCGCAGCGCCCGCATGGTCTGCCGGAGGCTGTCCGCGTCGGCCCACAGATCCCCCCGGTACTCCGCCACTGCGTGGGGCACACCGGGAGCGCCCAACTCCACGTACGCCGTCCGGCCTTTCCGGGCCAGATCCAGCACGCTGGGATCGTTCAGCCGCACCCGGTATTGATGTTCATCCAGCCGCCAGCCGGATACGATTCCCGCGTCGGTTTCCACGGTCATGGCCTGTCCGGCAATGCCCCGGTCGTAGGCATAGCGGCAGACGCACCGGGCGCCGTTGCCGCACATCTCTCCCCGGCTGCCGTCGGCGTTGTAAAAATGCAGCCGGAAGTCTGCCTTGTCCGAATCGTCCACCGCCATAAAGCCGTCGGCATTGGTGAGCCTGCAATAGTCCACCGCCAGCTGGGAAAAATCCAGCTGCCGTCCCCGGGCGTCCAGAACCATAAAGTCGTTTCCCGCGCCGTTCATATAAGTTACACGCATGGAAGTCATCCTCTCAGCGCAGCATGCTGCTCATGTCATACAGCCCCGGGGCCTTTCCCGCCAGGAACCGGGCGGCGTCCACCGCTCCCTCCGCCAGCATGGAGCGGGTCACCGCCTCATGGCGCAGGGTGAGCATTTGGGAACCGGTATGGATGTGCACCTCGTGGATGCCCACCACGCTGCCCATGCGCAGGGAGGAAATGCCGATCTCCTCCCGGCTGCGCTTGCCCTCCCCGGCGCGGCCGCAGTTGGCAACGGCCTGGGGCCGGACTTCCTTCACCGCGTTGAACAGCATCAGGGCGGTGCCGCTGGGGGCGTCTACCTTCCGGTTGTGGTGGACTTCCACAATCTCAATGTCCGCATCGGGGAAACACCCGGCGGCTTCCTTGGCCAGACGGCACAGCAGGGCAATGCCAAGGCTCATATTCCCGGAGTAAAATACCGGGATCTCCTGGGCGGCGGCATGGATCAGGGACTTTTCCTCCGGCGTGTGTCCGGTGGTGCCGATCACCGCCGGACAGCGGTTCTTTTTGGCGTAGGCCAGCACGTCGGCCACGGCGCTGTGGTGGGAGAAGTCAATGACCATGTCCGCTTCCGGGGCTTGCAGCTCATCGAAGGTTCTGGCGGCGCCGTTTTCCCCGTCGATGCTCACCCGGCCTGCCACTTCCTCCCCCAGCAGGCCGCAGAGCAGCTGCCCCATGGCGCCGTTGGCGCCGCAGATTACCGCTCTCATACGGAGATCCCCAGCTTGCCCATTTCTTCCAAGAGCTTGGCCCGGTTTCCGTCCTCCATGGGGGTCAGAGGCAGACGGAGGATCTCTTTGCCAAAGCCCATGGCGGACACCGCCGCCTTGGCGGGAATGGGGTTGACCTCGCTGAACAGGGCGTTAATCAGGGGCAGCAGCTTGCACTGCCACATGGCGGCAGTGGCGTAGTCCCCGGCCTTGCAGGCGTCGGTCATGGCCACCGCCTCCCGGGGGGCCACGTTGCTCATAACGCTGATGGTGCCATGGCCGCCCATGGCCATAAAGGGAACGGTCAGGGCGTCCTCCCCAGAATAAATGGCGATCTCATCGCCGCACAGGGCTTTGAGCTCCACCATCTGCGCCATATTGCCGGAGGCCTCCTTAATGGCGGCGATCCGGGGATGCTGGGCAAGCTTGGCAACGGTCTTCGGCAGCAGATTCACTCCGGTGCGGCCGGGAACATTGTACAGGATCACCGGCACCGTGGAGACGTCGGCTACCTGGGTGAAGTGCTGGATCAGACCGTTCTGGGTGGCCTTGTTGTAGTAAGGGGTCACCACCAACACGGCGTCCGCTCCTGCCTGGCAGGCGTTGCGGGTGTTGGTGAGCACATGCTGGGTGTTGTTGGTGCCGGTACCGGCGATGACAGGCACCCGCCGGGCTACCTTCTCCACGGTGAAGCGGATCACCCTGGTCTGATCCTCCGGCTCGATGGTGGCGTTTTCGCCGGTGGTGCCCATGACCACGATGGCGTTAATGCCGCTTTCAATCTGGAATTCCAGGAACCGCTCCAGGGCCTCATAATCCACCCCGGTCTCGGTCATGGGGGTGACGATGGCGGTGGCCATGCCGGTGAAGATGGGAGTTTTCATATATGCGCACGCTCCTTTGCATTGACTTGACAGGGAAGGCCGGTTCAAACCCGGAACCGGTTGAAATACTCGTACAAGGGGGTCAGCCCCGCGAAGTGATCGGCCACCCGATCCTTCAGCGCCGGGGAGAACAGCTCCGGCCCGGGGATCTCCTCCCGGATGCAGCCGATCTGCTCCTTCCAGGCAAAGTAGGGGGCCAGCGCCGGATCCTGGGGAACCTTGGGCCGCTTATAGCACTGGGCGGTGACGGGCATGCCCACCGCCCGCTGGGTGTCCCGGATCAGCTGGAGGAATTCCCGAGGCTGGGCGCTGATTTGCCGCCGGAACGCCTCCATGCTGGCGGTTCTGGGCTTCCAGAGGAAAAAACCGTAGCTGGCGCCTTCGGGGCACAGCTCAAAAAACAGACAGGGATTCTCCGCCCACCACTGAACGTCCTGGCGGATGCAGATCCACAGGCTCTCCTTGTAAGGATCCGGGTGGTGGAGCCGGGCGTCCCGGTAGATCCGGCTGACCTTCAGCACCGTTCCGGGTTTGTCCAAAAAGGGCTGGAACAGCTCAGCCCCCAGGGCCTTCATAGGGGAATACAGGGTATCCACATACTGCTGTTTATGGGCCAGGAACCAGTCCCGGTTGTTGTTCATGCGGATGCCCCAGAGAAAATCCATGGTTTCGGCGGAAAAACCGGTGAACATAGAGCGTCTCCTTTCCAAGGAAGCTCTGAGCTGACCGTAAGCCGCACAGGGCGGTTTCAGAGGCTTCCGGATGCCGGGTCAATTGGCGTTCAGGGTAAAGTCTTGCTCCCTGGCCCGGGATTTGTAGATCACCTGGCCCAGCTCCCTGGTCTTGATCGGGGGGGGATCGGGGATCTCAACGGTGTAGCGTTCATAGGCGTTGATGATCTGGGTGCCGTTGTAGGTCAGCAGCCGGGGCACCTCGTGGCCGTAGGACATATGTACGTGGCCGTGGATCAGGTATTGAGGGCGGTACTTGTCCAGAAGACCGCGCAGGGCGGAAAAGCCCTGATGCGCCGGGTCGTCGGAGTCTCCAAGGCCTTCCGGGGCGGCGTGGGTCACCACGATATCCACCCCGCCCATGCGCCACAGCTTCCAGCGCAGCCGCCGGATCCGGCGGCGCATCTGGGCCTCGGAGTACTGGTGGGCGCCCCGACGGTACTGCCGGCAGCCCCCCAGGCCCAGGATCCGCAGACCGTTGTAGGTGACGATCTGGCCGTCGATGCAGTCGCAGCCTTCGGGGGGGACGATGTTATAGTTTGTGTCATGATTGCCGTGAACATACAATACCGGGCACCGGGCCATGGTCACCAGGAAGCTCAGGTACTTGGCGTTCAGATCCCCGCAGGACAGGATCAGGTCATATTCCGCCAGCCGTCCCGGGGTGTAGTAGTCCCACAGGGCGGGGCACTCCTCATCGGAGATGGTCAAAATCTTCACGAGGCTTATCCTCCTTTTCCACCGTGACGGTGTCTCTGTAGATACCCAGCTCCCGCACCATTGCCTGGGAACCGGGGAGGATCTCGTCATACTCCGGGATCTGGCCGATGATGTTGTCGCACAGCCAATCCATATGCAGCAATTCATTGGGCGTATAGCGGCGCGTGCCGTCGTTTTTCACAGTGCCGTCCTGGGCCACGATCCGCCGCAGGAAGGGGTCGATGCTCCCGTCCCGCAGTCCCCGCTGCAGGATCATGGCCAGCCGTTTCTGACCCTCGGGGAGCTTGTCGGAGAGCTTGACGTCGATGACGCCGCTGTCCATGCCCAGCCAGTAGTTCAGGGCGATGGCAGCGCCCTTATCCCGGCGTAGGCCGCCGTCCAGGATGCTGCGGATGGCGAACTCGTAGAAGCTGCCCCAATCCCAGATGGGGGTGGCCAGGGGTACCATGTCGCCCCGGTCGTTCATCAGGTAGGTGCCGTAGTTGCAGAAGTCCAGATACAGCTTCGACTGGGTAGGGGCGTCCCGGTTGGAGATAACCCGGATGCCGTCGGCGTAGAAATCCGCCTGGGGCGTGCCGGGAAGGCAGGACCACCGCAGTTCCAGCTGCGCCCGGGGATTGGTCAGCTTGGCGCCCAGGGCAAAGGCGTTGATGGAGGCCAGCACGCCGAAAATGGGATAGGCGGCGATGTAGCCGATGCGATCCTCACCAGCCAAAGCGCCGGCGATGGCGCCGGTGATGAATTTGGCCTCATAGATCCGCCCGTAGTAGGTGCGGATGCTGGAGTAGGGCTGGTCTACCGAGCAGTTGAAGAAGCGAACCTTGGGATACTTCACCGCGGCCTTCAAGGTAGCCCGGCGCATGGGCGGGGAGGTGGTGAACACCACGTCGGCCCCATCGGCAACGGCCTGCTCGATCAGGCTCTCCGTCCTGTCAAAGTCCGAGGCGCCGTAATAGCTGCGGGTGCTGATCTCGTCGGCGAAGACCGCTTCCAGGTGGGCGCAGCCGGCTTCGTGGCCCAGCACCCAAGCGCTGCCGGAGTTCTCCTCCATCTGATGGACGAAGGCCACATGGAGCTGGTCGATGCCGGAGAAGATGCGGCCCAGCAGACCGGTCTTCTTGCCTTCCTCGGCTTTGGTCTGAACCTTCACCGCCTCGGTGGAGGAGGTGGAGACGATGTCCTCCCACAGCTGGGAAATGGTTTTCTTCAGCTCCATGGAGCTCATTCTGCCCAGATCCCGGAAGGGGTACAGCTCCAGCCACAGCAGCAGCGCTTCCTCTGGGAGGATGTCGTTGTCTTTTTCCTGGGTTTTCACCGGAAGAAAGGCCTCCCGGAAATATTGGAAATAGGCCTTGACCGTCCGGCGGTCAGCCTCCGGCCAAACCTCCCCGGGCTTTTTATCCAAATAGGACAGCAGCCGGGCATAGTCCCCGGGGCGGCGGAACTGGATGTCGTAGAGCCGGGAGCCTTTATAGAAATCCACGAATTCGTAGTAAGCCCGGATCCGGGGCGCGTCGGAGGTCGGGGGCAGGATCCGCTTGACCATGCCGGGAATGGCAGGCGCGCCGAAATGGCGCAGGACGCTGACCCGCTTGTTCCCCTCCTGGATATAGAAATTGCCCAGGTACTCAAAGCAGATGATGGGATCGGTGATCCCTGTCTCCCCCAGGTGAGCGCAGCAAAGATTCACCCACTTGGCGGAAAATTCGGACTTCACATCCAGCAGAGGAAGGAACGAGGCGGTGAAGGCGGTGATCCGTCCGGCGGACTTAACGCCCACGATCCGCTCCATGGGAATGTCCACCAGTCCCAGATCCACCACCGACTCCGCGCCGCCCTCAGGCAGCAGCTCGTCCAGCACGGCGGGATGGGTGGGCTTGCCTGCCATGAGCAGTTCTCGGTACTCCTTCTGTCCTTTTCGCAGGGCTTGGGCGTATTCGTCAACGGCGGCTTGCATCATCGGGAGACCCTCCTTGGAAACAAAGTCATTTCTTACATGTATGATATCACATTTTTGGTGCTTTGCAACAAAAATTACGACGGATTCCGGAAAAAGCCGAGATCCATCCTCCGAAAGGAAATCTTAAGGTTCCCGCCGCCGCCCCATCTTGTTTTTCTTCGGGGAAAATAGTACAATAGAGGAAAAATCCCCTCGGAGCCGCCCAGGGCCGCTTCGGGAAAGGAGCTCCCCATGCAGACAAAACAATCCGCCGTCACCGGCAGCGCCCAGCAGATTCTGGCCCAGGTGCGTAAGGCAGTGGTGGGAAAGGACCCGGTGCTGATCTGGGTGCTGGCCGCCATTCTGGCCCGGGGCCACATCCTGCTGGAGGACATCCCAGGGGTAGGGAAGACCACCATGGCCCTGGCGTTCTCCCGGGTGCTGAACCTGAGCTATAACCGGGTGCAGTTTACCCCGGACGTGCTTCCCTCCGACGTCACCGGCTACTCCATCCCCGACCCCGGCGGGGATGGGATGCGCTACCAGCCCGGGGCGGTGCTGTGCAACCTGTTCCTGGCCGACGAGCTGAACCGGGCCACCTCCCGCACCCAGTCCGCCCTGCTGGAGGCCATGGAGGAGGGCCAGGTCACCGTGGACGGGGTGAGCCATCCGCTGCCCCAGCCCTTTGTGGTCATCGCCACCCAGAATCCCACCGGTGCGGCAGGCACCTCCCTGCTGCCGGACAGCCAGATGGACCGGTTCATGGTTCGCCTCTCCCTGGGCTATCCCAGCCCCAAGGACGAGGCCGCCATGGTTCTCAGCCGCCAGGGGGGCAATCCCCTGCATGAGCTGACGCCGCTGATGGATGCCCAGACCCTGGTGAGCCTCTGTGACGAGGTGGAGGCCACGTTTTTAAGCGACAGTGTGGTGAGCTATATTGTGGCGCTTTCCGGAGCCACCCGGGACAGCGGCGACATCCTCCGGGGCGCCAGCCCCCGAGCCACTCTGGCGGTCGCTGCCATGGCCAAGGCTGTGGCAAGGCTCCGGGATCGGGACTATGTGATCCCCGGCGACGTCAAGGAGGTCTTCGTCGCCACCGTGGCCCACCGGATGATTCTGTCGCCCAAGGCCGAGGCCCAGGGAAAGACTGCCGAGCAGGTGCTCCAGCAGATCCTGGCCTCTGTCCCCGCTCCGAAGCTGCGCTGATATGTGGGGATATCGGATCTGTTATCTGACGGCCCTGGCAGGCTGCGGGCTGTTTTACCTGGCCTATGGGGAGTGGCTGTCCTGGCTGGTGCTGGTGCTGATGCTGATGATCCCCTGGCTGTCCCTGCTGGTGAGCCTGCCGGCGATCCTCACCTTCTCCATGGAGCCGGGAGGGCCGGATTTCCTGACCCAGGGGGAGCCGGGAGAGATCTGGCTGCTGGGCAGCAGCCACTATCCGGCCCCGCCCTTCCAGGGACAGCTGCGGCTGTACCAGAGCTTCACCGGGCAGAGCAGCCTTTACAGCGACGCCCGGGGCCTGCCTACGGAGCACTGCGGCCGCATCAGCGTCACCATCCAGCGGGCCAAGGTCTGCGACTATCTTGGCCTGTTCGCCTTCCCGCCCCGGAAGCGGGGGCAGAAGACCATTCTGGTGCGGCCCGTTCCCGTGCCCCTGGATCCGGCCCCGGATCTGCGGCGGTGCAAGCCCCGGGCCTGGCGGCCCAAGCCCGGCGGCGGCTTTGGAGAGAATCACGAGCTGCGGCTGTACCGTCCCGGGGACAGCCTGAACCAGGTACACTGGAAGCTTACCGCCAAAACCGGACACCTGATGATCCGGGAGCCTTTGCTGCCCCAGCGGGGCCTGGTGCTGCTGACCATGAACCTGTCCGGCGACCCGGAGGCGCTGGATCGAAAAATGGGGCGGCTGCTGTGGCTGGGCAGACGCCTGACGGAGCAGGACATCCCCTTTCAGCTGCGGCTGCACACCGCGCAGGGGCTTCAATCCATTCCCGTGGCCTCCCGGGAGGATCTGGATCGGGCGGTGGATCAATTGCTGAGCGAGACTCCGGCAGTGGAGGGCTCCGTCCGGGATCGGGTCTACGCCGCTTTCTGGCAATACCACATCGGAGGTGAGCCGGATGAAGTATGACCGCTATGTCACGGCGGCCATTGCCGCGGCGCTGGCTTTCCTCACCGCCCTGGGGACGGTGGGATGCGTGGTCACTGCCTTTGAACTGCCGGTGAATGATCTGGCCCTGACGGCGCTGGGCTGCGCCCTTCCGGCGCTGTTGGGCGCCGCCGCCTTCTCCCGGAAGGGGGGCGCTCTGGTGGCGGTCCTTCTTTGCGCTGCCGCCGGGATCTGGCTGTGGCGGCAGGGCGACCTGGGAAGCCACTGGCTGGCGCTGATCAGCCGCTTGAGCGCCGTCTATGACCGGGCCTACGGCTGGGGCGTTATCCCCTTCAACGGCGAGGCGGTGGAGTCCTTCCACCTGCCTTTGGGCATGGTGGGGGCTTTGACGGCCCTGGCGGTGAGCTGGACGGTGTGCCGCGGCGTTTCCGCCGCGGCGGCGATGCTCCCGGCCCTGACCCCCCTAGCCGCCTGCCTGGTGGTGACGGATACGGTGCCGCAGCCCAGATTCCTGTGGTGTCTGTTTTTCGGCCTGCTGATGCTGCTGCTTACCGGCCATACCCGGCGGAGCAGCCCCTACCAGGGCAATCGCCTGACCTGTTTGGCGGCGCTGCCGGTGGCCCTTGCCCTGGGAGCGCTGATGCTGGCCATCCCGCAGGAGGGTTATGTTAACTATGCGGAGCCTGTCCGGCAGCGGATGATCCATTGGCTGGAGGAGGCCGCCTGGGAGGAAACCCAGGGCGGCGATGTCAGCATCCGCTTTGTTCCCCAGGAGCCGGAGCGGCTGGAGCTGCTGGAGCTGGGCAGCCGAACACCCTCCAATGCCCCGGTGATGTGGGTCAGCGCCGATACCGGCGGCGTTGTGTACCTCCGGGGCCAGGACTATGACCGCTATGACGGTGCCAGCTGGGGGATCTCCCCCCACCGGGTGGAGCCGTTTTCCTGCTCCGGCCCCTCTCTGGGCTTGGTGACGGTTCAGACCGGCACTGCTCTGGAGCGGATGTACCTGCCTTACTATCCCGACGGGGAGCTGCGGCTGGTAGAGGGGAGGCTGGAAAACAGCCGTCTCTCCGGCGCCTATGCCTTCACCCGGCTGGGCCTGCCCGGAGATTGGCGGGACATAGCTCTGGCCCATTCCGGGGAGGTTTCCGGGATGGAGTCCTATCTGGAGCTGCCGGAGCAGACCCGTGCCCAGGCCCAGACGCTGTTGGAGGAGCTCTCCGCCGGGCCTTCCGTCACCGAACGGGCCGAGGCCATTGCCCGGCTGGTGCGGGAAACGGCCCGGTATGATCTCAATGCGCCCTCTGTTCCCCAGCAGACCGGGGATTTTGCCCTGTGGTTTCTGGAGGAGGCGGAGGCGGGCTACTGCGTCCACTTTGCCACGGCTTCCGTGGTGCTCCTGCGGGCGGCGGGGATTCCTGCCCGGTATGTCAGCGGCTATCTGGTGACCCTGCGGGCGGGCCAGACCGCTGCGGTCACCGGGGAACAGGCCCACGCCTGGGCGGAGTATTATGAACCGGCGCTGGAGACCTGGCTGGTGCTGGAGTCCACCCCGGGAGCCGCCGACGCCCCGGTCTACACCGTCCCTGCCGAGACGGAGCAGCCGGTGCAGACCACCCAGCCCGAAACCACCGCTGAGGCCCCAACCCAGCCTGACCAAACGGATCCAAAGCCCCAGGCCACAGCGCCTGCCGCTTCGGATCCCCCGGAAGACCGGCAGGGCGTCTCCTGGGCCGCTGTAGGCGCCATCCTGATCCTGCCGCTGCTGGCGGCAGTCCTGGAGCTGCAAAGCCGTCTGCGGCGGCGCCTGCGCCGGGGGGGACTGCGCCGGGGCGGAAACAATGCCCAGGCCCTGGCCCGATGGCAGGAGGCGGTGCTGCTGGCGCGGCTGGCCGGACAGACGCCTCCCGGGGAGCTGGAGCAGCTGGCCCTGAAGGCCAAATTCAGCAGCCACACTCTGACCCGGGAGGAACTGAACCGGTTTGACCGCTATATCCGGGGCCAGACTGAGGCCCTGAGCCGGCAGCCCTGGCATCGGCGGCTGCTGTACCGGTATTGGTACGCCATTTACTGACATTTACAGGAGGAACGCATGGAACAAGCATTTCTTGCCGCCTGGGCCGCCGCCCGGGAGGAAGCCCAAAGTCTGGGCGTTCGCATGCGCCCGATGGCCCCCGGGGAGGCCATGACCGCCGCGCACCGGATCCTTTCCGGTCGGCGGCTCAGCGACGGCTTCCAGGTTTTGGCCCGGATGGGCCGGCTGGAGCTGAGTCTGGAGGCGCTGGCAGTGCGCAAAGAATTTACGCCCCTGTTCTCCGATGAGGAGGCCAACGAGGCCCTGGCCCGGCTTCTGGAGGCAGGTTGGCAATTCAAAGCCCAATGAAAAACCGCCCCCGGGAGAAGATCCCGGGGGCGGTTTAGAGTGTCGCAAAAGCTTCGCAGAATTTGCCGCCGCAGCGGCAAACAAAATCATTTTCTGCCGGGGCGCACCCCAGGGTGGTCTCTCTTGCCCCTTCGGGGCAATTCACCTTCTGTACCTGGCAGAAAATACATCTCATGCTGCTTTTTGTGCGAGTTGTGCGCCGTAGGCGCACAAGGAGTGCGCGCAGCAGGCTGCAACTCCTTTGTTGAAAAGCCCCGAAGGGGTTTTTCAACAGCCTGAACCGCCTCCGGGAGAAGCTCCCGGAGGCGGTTTTCTGGTGCAAGGGAAGCGGTTACCGGTCTTCCCGGAAGTAGGCCAGGCCCAGGCTTTCCGGGGGCTGGTTCTCCCGCTTGTTGCGCATGCTGGAGATTACCAGCACCACAATAGTCACCAGGTAAGGCAGCATTTTGTACAGCTCCTTCACCGACAGGTTCATCCCCGTGGGGACGAACAGGTACAGGATGTACAGGCCGCCGAACAGGATGGAGGAGAGGATGCCCACATTGGGCCGCCAGATGGTAAAGATCACCAGGGCGATGGCCAGCCAGCCCCGGTCGCCGAAGGCGTCGTTGGACCAGACGCCGCAGGCGTAGTCCATGACGTAGTACAATCCGCCCAGGCCCGCGATCATGCTGCCGATGACCGTGGCGGCGTACTTATACCGGCCGATGTTGATGCCGGCGGCGTCGGCGGTGGCGGGGTTTTCTCCCACGGCCCGCAGATGCAGGCCTGTCCGGGTGTGGTTGAGGACGTAGGAGCAGACCAGCGCCAGGGCGATGGCCACATAGGCCAGGAAGCCGTAGGACAGGAAGATCTTGCCGAACCAGCCCAGGGAATCGGCGAAGGGCAGGGCGGCGCTGAAATAGCCGCTGGTGGCGGACAGGGCGATGGAGGGAACCTCGCTGCCGGTGAGCTTGATTAAGGAGCCGCCGAAGAAGTTACCGAAGCCCACGCCGAAGGTGGTCATGGCAAGGCCTGTCACGTTCTGGTTGGCCCGGAGGGTCACGGTGAGGAAGCAGTACAGCAGCCCCATCAGCGCCGAGCCCAGCAGGCAGGCCAGGGTGGGGATAGCCACAGCCAGGAACGGATTCAGGCTCCCGCCTGCCGCCTGCTCATACAGAAACGCGCCGATAACGCCGCTGATGCCCCCTACGTACATGATGCCGGGGATACCCAGGTTCAGGTTGCCGGACTTTTCCGTCAGGGTTTCGCCGGTGGCGCCCAGCAGCAGCGGAATGCTCTGCACCACGGCTCTGGGGATAAAGGATACCAGATCAAACATGGGTTAGCCCTCCTTTCCGGCGTGCTTGCGCAGACGCAGCTGATAGCGAATGAAGAATTCGCTGCCGATGATAAAGAACAGGATGATCCCGGTGAGGATGTCGCCGAAGGAATGGTTCAGGCCGAAATCTGTGGCGATCTCTCCGGCGCCCCGGTCCAGGAAGACCAGCAGGAAGCTGGTAAAGATCATGTTGATGGGGTTGAAGCCTGCCAGCCAGGACACCATTACCGCGGTAAAGCCCCGGCCTCCGGCGATGGTGGTCGTGATGGTGTGATCCGTACCGGCCACCAGCAGGAAGCCCGCCAGGCCGCACAGAGCGCCGGAGAGGATCATGGTTCGCACCACCACCCTGCCCACCTTGATGCCCACGTACCGGGCGGTGCGCTGGCTCTGGCCTACCACGGCGATTTCATAGCCCTGCTTGGAGCGGGTGAGGTAGATGTACATGGCGGCGGTGAGGACTGCCACAATGAGAATGTTCAGCAGATATTTGTAGCTGCCGATCTGGGGCAGCCAGCCGGCCTCGGTGGACTGGTTGATGATGCCGATTTTCCCCGCGCCCTTGGGCACCTCCCAGACGATGACGAAGAAGGCCACCAGCTGGGTCGCCACATAGTTCATCATTAGGGTGAACAGAGTCTCGTTGGTATTCCACCGGGCCTTGCAGACGGCGGGGATGGCGCCCCACAGACCGCCGGCGGCCAGACTGACCAGAAGCATCAGCGCAATGAGCACGCCGTTGGGGAGCTTGTCCCCCAGCAGGATCATACAGGCGGCAGTGGCAAGGCCGCCTACCAGGATCTGGCCTTCGCCGCCGATGTTCCAGAAGCGCATGATGAAGGCGGGGGTCACCGCCAGGGAAACGCACAGCAAAATGGCGATGTTCTGCATTAGAATCCAGATCTTCCGGGGGGTGCCGAAGGCGCCCTCCCACATGGTGCCGTAAACCGCCAGGGGATTCTCGCCGGTGAGGGCGGTGGTCACCACGGCGCAGACCACCAGGGCCAGCACAATGGCGGCGGCCCGGATGGCGATGGGGCCGTACCAGGGCAGCTCCTTGCGTTTTGAAATCTGGATCAAAGGGGCGTTGGTTTGTTTACGCATGTTCCCGGGTACCTCCCACAGTGGTCATCATCAGGCCGATCTCGTTCTTGGTGGCGGTGCGGCCGTCCAGAATGCCGCTGACCTTGCCGCCGCACAGCACCACAATCCGGTCGCACAGCTGCAACAGCACATCCAGGTCTTCGCCTACATACACCACAGCCACGCCGGCCTGCTTCTGCTTGTTGATCAGATCATAGATGGTATACGAGGAATTGATGTCCAGGCCCCGGACGGCGTAGGCCGTCAGCAGCACCGTGGGGGCGGAGGCGATCTCCCGGCCCACCAGGATCTTCTGGACGTTGCCGCCGGAGAGGCGGCGCACCGGCGTATTCAGCCCCGGGGTGATGACCCCCAGTTCCCTGACCACCTGCTCGGCCAGGGCCTTGGGGCCGTTGCGGTCGGTGAAGACGCTGTGGCCCTCTCGGAAGGAGCGCAGCATCATATTGTCCGTCAGATCCATGTTCCCAACCAGGCCCATGCCCAGCCGGTCTTCCGGGACGAAGGACAGCGCCACGCCCATGGAGGTGATCTCCAGAGGATCCTTTCCGATCAGCTCGTCGGTGGTTCCGTTGTCCTCAACGTAGCGGATGCTGCCCTTTTCCACCGGCTGCAATCCGGCGATGGCCTCCAGCAGCTCCTTCTGGCCGCAGCCGGAGATACCGGCGATACCCAGGATCTCCCCGGAATAGGCGGTGAAGGAAACATCCTGAAGCTTCAAGATTCCGTCCTCGCTGCGCACCGTCAGGCCATCTACTTCGATCCGGGGCTTGGGATCCTTCGGCTCCGGCCGTTGGATGTTCAGGCTCACCGGGTGGCCTACCATCATATTGGTCATTTCCTGGGCGTTGGTGTCTTTGGTCATAACGTCGCCGACGAACCGTCCCCGGTTCAGCACCGCCACCCGGTCGGACAGGGCCTCCACCTCGTGCATCTTGTGGGTGATGATTACAATGGCCTTGCCGCTATCGCGCATGTTCCGCAGGACGGCAAAAAGCTTCTCCGTCTCCTGGGGGGTGAGCACGGCGGTGGGTTCGTCCAGGATCAGGATATCCGCCCCCCGGTAGAGCACCTTGACGATCTCCACCGTCTGCTTCTGGGACACGGACATGTCGTAGATCTTCTGGTCAGGATCCACGTCGAAGCCGTATTCGTCGCAGATCTGCCTGATCCGGCGGGCCACAGCCTCCATATTCAGCCTTCCCGGCTCCTTCAGGCCCAGGACAATGTTCTGAGCCGCCGTGAGCACATCCACCAACTTAAAATGCTGATGGATCATGCCGATGCCGTATGCGTAGGCGTCCTTGGGGGAGGATATCACCACAGGCTGACCGTCAATGAGAATCTGGCCTTCGTCGGGGAAGTAGATGCCGGAGAGCATGTTCATTAGCGTGGTTTTGCCACTGCCGTTTTCGCCCAGCAGGGCCAGGATCTCTCCCCGGTAAATGTCCAGGTTCACCTTCTCGTTGGCAGGAACGCCGCCGAAGGACTTGGAGATATTGCGCAGGGAAACCGCGGGGGTCTTCGTATCCAAGGTCTTCACTCCTAGTTCAAAATAAGGGCATTTCTGCCGCAAAGGGCGGCGCGGCGGTGGGAGCCACAGCGCTGCCCTTCAAGGCAGAACCGTGGAAGCCCCCGCGGGGGCTTCCACGGCCATGACGAATGTAAATTAGAACGCGGTATCCAGCAGGCTGATGCCGTCGATCTTCAGATCAAAGTAGGGAGCGGAACGGTACTCCGACTCGTGGAAGTAGCCGTCGGAGATCACCTCGGTGTCGGGGGTGTAGTCAGGATCGGTGTCCACATCCGCCAGATAGCTGTCCAGAGCGGCGCCTTCCACAGTGAAGGCGGCGGTGTCGAAGACATGGATGCTGCCGTCCACCAGGGCGGCCTGGACTTCGGCGATCTTCTCGGCGGTGCCGGCGGCGGCAGCGGCCTCGTTGACCTCGGTCAGAACCACGGAGCCGTCAGAGATGGTGCCGGTGTAGTCGGCGGGGATCTCCTCACCAGCCACCACGGCGTTGATCACATACTGGTAGTAGGGCGCCCAGTTGATCCGGGAGGAGACGATGAAGGTGTTGGGGCAGGCGGAGATGGTGGAGCCGTTGTAGG
>CALWXQ010000015.1 GCA_944385545.1 uncultured Oscillospiraceae bacterium
TCAGAGGTTATTCACAGTTTTTATTTGGCACCCACTGTATAATGCGGTTTTTGGCATTTATGCGGTGTTGCCTTAAGTCCTTTCATATCCAAGCCTCCATTCAAATTGCGATTTACCGCCATGTTATTCTAGGGAAGCTCTGATGAAATCGGCAAGAGCTGATGCCGAGAGATTTTGACTCAGCCGAAAGTTCAAAAAGTGGAGGAATACTGTATGTATTTCCCACTTTTTGAACTGCACGGATGGGGCAAAAGATCCGGCATTCAGCCAAAGACGATTTATTCAGAGATTCCCTAGCACAACATTGCGCGCTTCGCAATTATAAGGGAGGAAAAGAGGCGGCTGCGCGCCGGAAATCCGGGCATTGGATCGAAAACACCGGTTTTGAGAGATACGATCGAAAAAACAAGAATATCTATGTAAACTGTACGGGAAAATGGGTTGAAATTTATTTGCTTTTGTGATATTATACATAATATCTGGGAGGGGATGCCTGCTCCTCCCATTGTCATTACGAAAGGAGAACGATGGATGAAGTTGATGAAGTTGATGAAGAAATCCCTTGCGCTGCTGCTGGTACTGGCAATGGTGGCTGCTTTGGCAGCCTGCGGCGGCGCCCCCGCGGAAGAAACCCAGCCCACTCAGGAGGAAACGGTTCCTGTTCAGGAAACCGTTCCTGCCGCGCCCGTGATTTCCGTTACGGAGGAGAACACCTATACCAAGCCCCTGACCAATGTTCCCGAGGTGCCCTATTGGTTCCCTGCGGATTTGCTGAACTGGACGCCCAATGAAAACGGGACGGACATCTATAATGTCAGCAGCATTCCTTTGGCAAAGCGTGTTGACCGGGAGAAGCTGTCCACCGTCAACGCCACCCAGAACAAGGATGTGAAGGTCGTTGCCATTTCCATTATGAACAGCAGCACCAGCGGCAACGCGCCCCACGGCCTGAACAGCGCCAATGCCAACATCTTTACTTACTGGCAGTATGTGGATACCCTGGTCTACTGGGGCGGCTCCTCCGGCGAGGGCCTCATCGTCACCCCCAGTGCCGACGTCATTGATGCCGGCCACAAGAACGGCGTCCCCGTGCTGGGCACCGTGTTCTTCCCTCAGGCGGCCCATGGCGGCAAGATCGCGTGGCTGAACGACTTCCTGCAGAAGGACGACAACGGCGAATTCCCCATGGTGGATAAGCTCATTGAGGTCGCCAACTACTTCGGCTTCGACGGCTGGTTCATCAATCAGGAGACCGAGGGCAGCGACAGCGATCCCGACGGCTTCCTGACCCAGGATCACGCGGTTCTGATGCAGGAATTCATCAAGGCCTATAAGGCAAAGGCCGGCGATGATCTGCAGCTGATGTGGTATGACTCCATGACCGTGGACGGGGAAATGGACTGGCAGAACGCCTTGACTGATAAGAATAAGTTCTACGTTATCGGCGATAACCAGGAGGCTGTGGCCGATAGCATGTTCCTGAACTTCTGGTGGAACACCGAGGACTACGCCCCGGACGAACTGCTCAAGGCTTCCGCCGAGAAGGCCGCTGAGCTGGGCGTGGATCCGTATGATCTGTATGCCGGCATCGACGTCCAGGCAAACGGAACCAAGACAAACGTCCGCTGGAATCTGTACGCTCCTGAGGGACAGGCCCCTTACACCTCTCTGGGCCTGTACTGCCCCAGCTGGACATACTTCGCCGCCGAGGACTTCTTCACCGATTTCCAGGAGAAGGAAGGCCAGATGTGGGTCAATGAAAAAGGAGATCCCTTCGCGGACGTCACCGTGGAAACCGGCAAGTGGGCCGGTGTCTCCACCTACGCCGTGGAGAAGACCGTTGTGAACACCGTGCCCTTCATCACCAACTTCAGTCTGGGCAACGGCTATAACTTCTTTGTGGACGGGGAGAAGGTTTCCGCCAAGGACTGGAATAATCGCTCCTTGCAGGATGTGCTGCCCACCTATCGCTGGCATCTGGAGCAGGGTCAGGGCAACGGCCTGGAGGCTATTATGGACTATTCCGAGGCCTGGTACGGCGGCACCAGCCTGAAGCTGTACGGCAAGATGGCTGCCGGTCAGCCCACAACCCTGAAGCTTTATAGCTCCGATCTAGCCATCACCGAGGGCCTGTCCTGGACCATGAAGGCTAAGAGCAGCGTGGAAATGAATCTGGATCTGGTGGTCACCCTCTCCGACGGCAACATCCAAGTGATCCCCGGCGATCAGAGTGTGGGCGAGGCATGGACTACCGTTACCTTTGACATTTCCGGCCTGAGCGGCAAAACCGTTTCCGGCTTCGACATCCAGGTGACCTCCCCTGCGGATGTGTTTGGCATCAAGTTCTTCCTGGGCCAGATCGCCGTTACCGATCCGTCCGTGGAAACCCAGGCGGTGTCCGCCTCCGATCTGAAGGTGGACAGCACCAGCTTCGACGATGACGACTGCATCTACACCGGCGTCTGCCTGAGCTGGGCCGGCAATGCCGACCTGTACGAGATCTACCGGATCAATCAGGACGGCTCCGTCTCCTTCCTGGACGCCACCCCCAGTACCGCGCTGTACATTAACGCCCTGGAGCGCAACGACGATACCAACAAGACCAACTTTAAGGTGGTTCCTGTGGATATCTACGGGAACCGGGGCACGGAATCCAACGTTGTGACCATGGATTGGCCTGACAACAGCCTGCCCAAGGCGGACTTCATGGCCTCCTCCACCCTGGTCGCCCCCGGCCAGGAGGTCACCTTCACCAGCCTGTGCTCCGCCAACACCGAGACGCTGACCTGGGAATTCCCCGGCGCCTCTGTGGAGACCAGCACCGACGTGGCCCCTGTGGTCAGCTACGCCGCGGAAGGCACCTATACCGTTAAGGTCACCGCCAAGAACGCCTCCGGCGAAGCTGTGGCCGAGAAGACGGATCTGATTACCGTTACCGCCAAGGTCACCGGCGATTTGGCCCTGCTCTCCGGCGGCAAGGATACCGAGGCTTCCGCTTACGTCAACGAAAACGAGGCGCCTCCCTTCGCCGTGGATGGCGACTACAGCAAGAAGTGGTGCGCCACCGGTAACCCGCCCCACACCATCACCATTGATCTGGGCGATGCCAAGGCGGTGAGCCAGGTGAAGATCTTCCACGCCCAGGCAGGCGGAGAAAGCCCGGATATGAACACCAAGGCTTACACCATCCTGGTCAGTGAAGACGGTGAAACCTTCACCGAGGTGGTTAAGGTCACCAAGAACACCGACGGCGAGACCTCCAACACCTTCGCCGCTGTGAATGCCCGCTACGTACGGCTGGTGGTGGAGAAGCCCACCCAAGGCTCCGATACCGCCGCCCGGATCTACGAGGTGGAGGTCTATGGCCTGGACGAAGCCCTGTGATCCGTTTGACCATCCTCCCTGCTGACACTAAAAATGCCGAACTTCCCCCGGGAAGTTCGGCATTTTCCCTGTAAGAACCCTTGCGCGCCGGGCCAACAACGAAGGATTCCCGGGATCCATTGGGATCCCGGGAGTATGCTTCGGACAGGGGCGTTATTGGATTTCGATGCGGCGGGCTGCCGGTTGAAGGGGTACCTTTTTGGGCAGGGTCAGCTTCAGCACGCCGTTTTCATAGCTGGCGCGGATGCCATCGGCGTTAATGCCGGTAATGTCATAGCTGCGGCGATAGGTGCCGTAGGAGCGCTCCACTCGTACCACCTTGTCCTTTTCCTTGTGCTCTACGTTGGAATGGCGCTGGGCGCTGACGGTCAGGGTGTTGCCGTTCAGATCCAGGTGAATGTCTTCCTTGGCAAAGCCGGGCAGATCCGCCTCCAGAAGGAAGCTGTCGCCCTCGTCGGTGATATCGGTTTTGAACTCCGCCAGATCGGCCATGCGGAAGAAGTCGTCATAGGACGGGCCGAAGAAGCGGCGCTGCAGCTCCTCCATTTCCCGGAAGGGATTGTAGCGATCCATGGGATGATTCGTGCTTCGGGTAAGTTCAAACATAACAATGCCTCCATTTTTTGCGTGGGCCCCTCCCAGCTTGACGGGTGCTGATCTTCAGGGCGCTCTTGGGAAGCTCTGAATCAATCGTCCGCGGCTGAGTACCCAATCGGTTTCCTTATCCGTTTCGTTCAAAAAATGGGAAACCCATACAGGATTCTCCTCTTTTTGAAGTTCGGATGGGGCGAAACCGTTGGACGTCAGAACTTGCCGATTTCATCAGAGGCTACCTTGTTTTTCTTTTCTAAGAATACTGTACCCGGAAAAATCCAATATTGTGTGGCAAAATTGTAAACGGTCTGTTAATTTTAGCACTCTCGTGAATAGAGTGCTAAAAGTGTCGCCAAAAAAGACTTGACAAATCGGGGGCAGTCTGGTATACTTCGGTTAGTTAGCGCATGCTAACTTTTTAAGCAACCAAAAGTTAGCATACGCTAACTAAAAATATCGGGGAAACTAATGTACAAGTGAGGTGAACGTATGTCAGATCGATTGCTGGTGGAGCACTGCTCGCCCACGCTGGCGGGGTTAAAAACCGGGAGTCTGTTTACAGCCTCCTTTGCCAGTGAGGAACGGATGCGGGACAGTTTGCGAAGGCTGAACCGGCTGCTGGGGAAGAAGGGACTGCGGGTGATCTCTCTGCGCTACCGCAACGGGCGTGGGCTGATTTACGTGTACCGGCCCTGCCGCTTACGGGAGGATCTTCAGAAGGAAACGGCGAAAATCCTCCTGGAGGACTGCGGCTACTGCCGCGATTCCGCCGCCGGGTGCATCGCCGGCCTGATTAAACGGCTGAGCACCGGGGAAGACTTCCCCCATGAGATCGGCTTGTTTCTGGGCTACCCGGCGGAGGACGTGGCGGGCTTTATCCGCAATGGGGCGCACAACTGCAAATGCAGCGGCGTCTGGAAGGTGTACACCGATGTGGAAGCCGCCCAGAGACAGTTTGCCCTATACCGCCGCTGTACCAAGGCCTACCGGGCGCAGTGGGAAAAAGGAACGGATATTGAGCGGCTGACCGTGGCCGGTTGATATAAAATACAATGCAAAAGAAAGGTTGATAGGTTATGCGTAAAATCGCCATCGTATATTGGAGCGGCACTGGCAATACCCAGACCATGGCGGAGGCTGTGGCCGACGGGGTCAAAGAGGCGGGCGGTGAGGCCAGGATATTCACCGCAACGGAATTTACGTCCTCCCAAATGGACGCGTTTGACGCGGTGGCCTTCGGCTGCCCCTCCATGGGAGCCGAGCAGCTGGAAGAAAATGAATTTGAACCCATGTTCCTGGACTGTGAGAGCAAGCTCTCCGGCAAGCGGATCGCCTTGTTCGGCTCCTACGGCTGGGGCCACGGGGAATGGATGCGCACCTGGGAGCAGACCTGCCGGGATGACGGGGCGATCCTGGTCTGCGACAGCGTGATCTGCCATGAGGCGCCGGACGCAGAAGGGGAAACGGCCTGCAAAGCCCTGGGAGCGGCCCTGGTCTGAGGAAGTTCCCGAAAAGCAGCCGCAAAATGCCGTTCTACCGGGAGTAGAGCGGCATTTTGCCATTGGTAGAGATTGGATTGCCGGGGAGGCGGCGGATTCCTTGACTTGGCAACGGGAATATGGTACAACTAACAGGAGAACCTGTTATGAAATCGCCTGCGGTTTAGAGCGAAACCGTTTGCTCCGTTCGTGCAGCTGAAAAAGAGGGAAATCCATACAGGATTCCTCCATTGCTTGCAGGTTCGGCTGGGCCAATATCTCCCGGCGTCAGCTCTTGCCGATTGAATCGGAGGTTCCCAAGTGCGGGCGGCGGTACCGGCGGCCCGGAAACAGATCCTTTTCAAGCAAGGAGGTTTGCCTGTGACCTTTACGAAGGATCCTTCCAAAGAAAAAGCCCGTCTGCGGTGGCTCCCGTTGGATAACGCGGCGAAAATCTACCCCGCGGCCAGGAGCAAGACCTGGAGCAATGTCTTCCGCCTGTCCGCCACCTTGACCCAACCGGTGGATCGGGCGGTGCTGGAGGAGGCGCTGGAGGCTGTGATCGGACGATTTCCTGCCATCTGCGCCCGTCTGCGCCGGGGCTGCTTCTGGTATTACTTACAGCAGATTGAGCATAGCCCGCAGATCCGGGAGGAATACAGCTATCCTCTGGTCAGAATGCCCGCGGCGGAGGTTCGCCGGTGTGCCTTTCGAGTGATCGTGTATCAAAACCGCATCGCTTTGGAATTCTTTCACGCCCTCACCGACGGCAACGGGGCTTTGGTGTTTCTCAAAACGCTGCTGGCGGAGTATCTGCGGCGCAGGTACGGCATTGCCGTTCCCGCGGAGCAGGGCGTTTTGGATCCTGCCCAGGAGCCGCTGGCGGAGGAACTGGAGGACAGCTTCCAGAAATACGCCGGTTCCCGGCGCGCCGGGCGGAAGGGAACGGACGCCTACCGGATCACCGGAACCAGGGAGACAGGGGGACTGCGTCACCTGACCTGTCTGGAGCTGCCGGTGGAGCAGACACTCCAAAAGGCACACGAATACGGCGTCAGCCTGACTGCCTTTCTCTGCGCCGCCACCATGATGGCCATTCAGAATATCCAGGAGGAGCAGACGGCCCACCGGTGTCATCACCGTCCGGTGAAGGTGCTCCTGCCTGTGAATCTGCGCAAGCTGTTTCCCAGCGCCTCCTTGCGCAATTTTGTTCTCTACACCATCCCGGAGATCGATCCCCGGCTGGGGCGCTACAGCTTTCCGGAGATTTGTCGGGCAGTCCGCCACCGGATGGGTCTGGAGTTGGAGCCGAAGTTCATGAGCACTGTGATCGCTGCCAACGTCGCTGGCGAGCGGATCTTCGCGGTGAAGATCATGCCCTTGTTTCTCAAAAACCTGGTGATGAAAGCGGTGTTCCGCCGGGTGGGGGAACGGAAATCCTGCCTGAGTCTGTCCAACCTGGGGACGGTGCAGATGCCCGATGTCATGAAGCCCTACATCTCCAGGCTGGACTTTGTTCTGGGGATCCAGGCTACCGGCGCGTATAACTGCGGCGTTGTGAGCTGGGGAGATACCCTGTATCTGAATTTGACCCGAAACATCCGGGAGCCGAAGCTGGAATACCACCTCAGCCAGGTCTTGCAGGAACTCGGCTTGAAGCCTCTGGTTCGGAGCAATTAAGGAGGAGCCTATGTATTGTGCCAATTGCGGCGTAAAGCTGGGGGAGGCGGAACAGGTCTGCCCCCTGTGCGCCACGCCGGCGTTTCACCCTGCGATCCCCCGGCCCGCCGGGGAGAAACAATATCCCCGGGATGTGTACCCGCCACAGCCGGAGCGGCCCCTGGCGGCCCAGATCGTGTCCACAGCCCTGTTCCTGCTGCCGATGCTTATCACTCTGCTGTGCGACTGGCAGATCAGTGGCAGAGTCACCTGGTCGGGCTATGTGGTGGGGGCGTTGCTGGTGGTCTATCTGGGAATGGTGCTGCCGTTCTGGTTTTCCAAGCCTCAGCCTATGATTTTCCTGCCACTCTGGTTCGCGGGAGTGGCGGCGTATCTTTGCTACATTGCCGCCTCCACCGGAGGCGATTGGTTTGTGCCCTTTGCCCTGCCGCTGACGGGGGTTCTGGGGCTGCTGTTCACAGCGCTGGTAGCCCTGCTGCGCCGGTTCCCCAAGGGACGGCTCCTGATTTGCGGCGGCGCGTTCGCCATGCTGGGCGGATACCTGACACTGCTGGAATGGCTGATCTGGGCCGTATTCCGCCATCACCGGTTCATTGGCTGGTCCTTCTACCCTCTGATCGCGCTGCTCCTGCTGGGAGGGACTGTAGCGGCTTTATCCCTGAACCGGGAAACCCGGGAAGCTATGGAGCGCAAGTTCTTTTTATAACCCGGAAAAATGCTTTCCGATCAAAATCGCAGCCCACGCCAATGGCGAGGCTGCGATTTTTCTGCATGGTGGAGACAGGGAGGACAGTGATTCATCTGCTTGGCTGGTTTGGATACAGAAGGATTGTTTTCTTTTTCTTCTTGGCATACTGGAGGGTTTTTGCCGCGCCTCCCCACCCGTGTGTCACATAGGCAACAACCACATCGGCTACATCGGCCATCCACTGGTTTCGTTTAACAATAGCGTACCTGGGCGGTACGGTTTCCAGGGGAGGATAGGCAGTAGAATCAAAAAAATCGGTGTTTATAGGGCGATTCAGATAGGCCAATACCAGGATCCGTTGGATTTGCGGATAAGATTTTTTCAGCTTTGTTAAGGAACCTCTGAATAAATCGTCTTCGGCTGAATGCCGGATCTTTTGCCCCATCCGTACAGTTCAAAAAGTGGGAAATACATACAGTATTCCTCCACTTTTTGAACTTTCGGCTGTGCCAAAATCTCTCGACATCAGCTCTTGTCGATTTAGTCAGAGGTTCCTTAAAACAGAAGCGGCGATGCTGTCAAATTCTCCATAACTGCCAAGATAAAAATGTGTGGCACCCTGTGCGATCAGGGCGTTGTTTACTGCCCACAGCCATGCCGCCGCCGCATCCGGATCATCCACTTGTGCGTGTCCGCAAAATGTTACGTTCATAAGTACCTCGCTTCCTGAATGGTTTGGATTTGAATGGAGATACTTACAATATAGCATATTGTGGAAATACCCACAATACCGAAATTAAGAAACCACTCTATAATTTATAGAAAGCAGAGACTTTTGCAGGTGGTGGTTATGGATGATCGATTACAGTCCGCTTTGGGAGACGATGCGGGAACGGGGGATCACCCAGTATTATCTTTTACAACATGGATTGGATAATAAGACCCTGGATTCTTTGAAGAAAAACAAGAATATCACGCTGCTTACCTTGGAAAAACTGTGTGACCTCATTGGCTGCACGCCCAATGATATTGTCAAATTTCAAAAATAGGCTGCTGAGAAATTCGATGTTCTCGGTAGCCTGTTTTCTTTTTGAGGAACCTGTTTACAGAAAAGCTTCTCCCTGATTGGGGTCTTCCGTTGGCTTAGGGAACCGACTTTGATGGAAAAAGCCTTAGCCAGTTTTTCCGGATATTGATTTGGACTGGGACTGATGGGAGGTGCTATGTCAAAACTTCTTACCCCTGACAAAATCAAAGCAGTCAAAGCCATCCTTTTGCAACCAAGGACGGCTTAGCGTGTACCAACTTGTGTGCCGGGAGATAAAAGGCTACTAACACGTTACGAACAAATCGAATAATCCAATAAAAGAAAACCCCTTAGAACCGTTGCGGCTCTAAGGGGTTTTTGGTGGACGATATAGGACTCGAACCTATGACCTTCCGCACGTCAAGCGGATGCTCTAGCCAGCTGAGCTAATCGTCCGCATATTGTGGGCTGACGACTTAGTTAGTATACATGGCGGAGGGTATTTTGTCAAGCCTTTTTTGAAAAAATCTGGATTTTCTATCCGGAGACGCCGTCGATCTGCCCTTGATCGGAAAATTGGATGGTCAGCCGGTTGGGCAGACAGACGATCTGCATGCCGCCGCTGCAATAGCCCCTGGCCATGCAGTAGCCGTCAGGGCAGTTTGCCTGGGTTACGGCGATGCTGCCGTCCCGGACGGTGATCACGTTGTGGCCGCCTTGGGGGGTATCCACGGTGTATTCCTGATCCACGGCCAGATCCAGCACAGCGATCACCCGGCCGTGGCTGGTGATCCTGGCGTAGGCTGCCTGGCTCTGGCGGAGCGAAAGCAGGCTCCCTGCCAGAGAAAGAATAAGCAGGGCGCTGAGGAGCAGGATCCAGGTGCGTGTTTTCATCGGTATATCACCTCGTAGCCGCATCCGGTGAGGGTCAGACCCTGGGTGGCCAGGATGGTTCCGTCCCGGGTCACAAAGACGGCCTCAAAATCATCGCTCTCCCGCCAGAAGGCGATGCCCTCCTCCAAGCCCATGACAAACAGGGCGGTGGACAGGCAGTCGGCGGTGAGCCCGTCCCGGCAGACGATGGTCACGCTGCGCAGCCCGGAATCTGCTGGGTATCCGGTTTCGGGATCCAGGATGTGATGGTAGCGGCGGCCGTCCTGCTCGAAGTATTTCTGATAGTCCCCGGAGGTGACCACGGCCATGGTGCCGCAGACGGACAGAATCCCCAGATTGCCGCCTCCGTCGGGACTCTGAATGGCGATCTGCCAGGGACTGCCGTCGGCCTTTTCTCCGAAGGTTTGCACGTTTCCTCCCAAGTTCAGGATGCCTCGCTGGATCCTTTGATCTTCCAGGAGACGGCACAGGTAGCTTCCGGCATAGCCCTTCAGCGCGCCGCCCAGATCCCACTGGGGCTGGGACAGGGCCTGGCGGATTTGATGTTCGTCGGGGATCCGGTAGCTGCCGTCATAGAATCCCCAGGCCTGGCTGAGTAGGCGGAGCTTGGGGTCAAAGGCGCCGCCGGTGCGCAGGGACAGGGCCTCCACCTGCTCCAGCAGATCGCTGTGAGGGGCGGGGATGGACAACGATTCTCCCGCGTTGATCCGGCTGAGCAGGGAGTCCTCCCGGGTGACGGAGAAGGTTTGCTCCAGATCATTGACCGCGTCGGCGCATATCTGGACGGTCTCCTGGGCGTCGGCGCCCCACAGGGAGAAGGTCATCACCGTATTCATGGCAAAGTGGGTCTTTTCCGCTTCCCGGCTGCACCCGCATAAGCTCAGAACAAAAAGGATCAGGAACAAAACGCGTTTCATGCTGGCACCTCGGTATGGATGAAAGATCAGACGGATCCGGCCGCCGCTCCGCCGCGGAGGATTTCGTCGGGGTTCCTTGAAAGACAGTATACCAAGCTTTCCCGCAAAAGGCAAGAGAAAGGAAAACGCCCCGGCCGTGGAAAGCCGGGGCGCGGAAGCGCCGCCTCAGGCGTTCTCCGCCGGTTTCCGGCGAAAGGCCCGTTTTCCCAAGGGAAGCCGCCAGCCCAGAATCCGGAAAATGCCCGCCAGAGTGGATAGGATAGTCAGCACGTCAAAGGCGGCGGCCACATAATTGCCGTAGGCGCAATCGTAGACCAGCCACATGACCATGGTGAAGATAATAATGGCCTTCAGCCGCGCCTCGCTTTGGATGTCCAGGAACCAGGTGAAGATACCGGCCGCCAGGAGAGGGAGCCACTGCAAGGGACTTTTGGTCAACAGATCCAGGGACAGCAGGACCTGAAGGGCGATGAAGCCCAGCTTCAGAGAAAGGCTGACCTTCCATTTGCAGAAGGCAACGTTCCGGGCAATGCTGACCAAATTGCAGATACACCCGGAGTATGCCCCCAGTGCAAAATTTCCTAGGCCCATCAGGGCAAATTGCAGGCACTGCAGCGTCAGGATTCGCCTACGCGTTTGCAGAAGGCCTACCCAGACCATCAGTAGGCACCCGGCCAGGGAAAACAGATTGCCAAGGATCGCTAAATTCATAGGATTTCCTGTCACCTCATAAAAATATCTGACGCGCTCCGCGTCAGACAGCATGTCCATAAAAACGGAACCGTCGTGTCTAACCGTTCCGGCTGTTTGTGGAGCGCCTGTCCCATCACAGGCGGAAACCACCGCGATGATTATAGCAGACCGCCTCCGCACTGTCAAGGCGGAACCGGAAGGATCGAGGATAATCCGGGGAAAAAGATGAGAAAAAGTTCAAAAAACGCCTTGACAATTCATTTTAAGGATGCTAAAATAGATCAGCCGCATTGAAGGGGCTTTAAGTCGGCGCGCCTGCGCCGCGCCTTAAAAGCGAGACTACACAAATAAAGTAGGTGAAACAAATGAAAGCAGTTATCGTAACCGGTGGCAAGCAGTACACCGTTGCCGAGGGCGATGTTCTCTACATCGAGAAACTGAACGTGGAGGCTGAGGCCGCCGTGAAGTTCGATCAGGTGCTGGCTGTCCTGGACGGCGAGAACACCAAGATCGGCGCTCCCGTGGTGGATGGCGCTTGCGTGGAGGCCAAGGTGGTCAAGAACGGCAAGGGCAAGAAGCTGGACATCATCCGCTACAAGGCTAAGAAGAACGAGAAGCGCCACATCGGCCATCGTCAGCCCTACACCAAGGTGGAGATCACCAAGATCGCTCTGTAATTATGACGAGATGCGAATTTTTTACCGAGAATGACCGGATCACCGGCTTCTCTGTATCGGGTCACAGCGGCTATGCCGAGGCGGGCAGCGATATCGTCTGCGCCGCTGTCAGTGCCGCGGTTGCCATGGCCGAGGCCACCATCAATGATGTGTGCGGCGCCAAGGCCAAGGTTCGGGTCAAGGAAGACCAGGCTCGTGTCACCCTGACCCTTCCCGCTTCCTGCGACGAGGAGGAAAGCGTTCAGGCGGTGCTCGCCGGAATGATGCTCTACCTGTGCAGCCTGCGGGATGAATATCCGGATTATATCGAAGTTATGGAGGTGTAACATCATGCTGAAGATTGGTATTCAGTTCTTCGCTCACCACAAGGGCGGCGGTTCTACCAAGAACGGTCGTGATTCCGAGTCCAAGCGGCTGGGCGTCAAGCGTGCAGACGGTCAGTTCGTTCTGGCCGGCAATATTCTGGTTCGCCAGAGAGGCACCCACATCCATCCCGGTGTCAACGTTGGTATCGGCAAGGATGACACCCTGTTCGCTCTGGTTGACGGTACCGTCAAGTTCGAGCGTAAGGGCAAGGATCGCCGTCAGTGCTCCGTTTACGCTGAGCAGTAATCAAGAAGCAAAAGCTGCCGCAGTCTGTGCGGCAGCTTTTTTCGTAGAATCATCGGGCGGAGCTGGATGGCTTCGAGGAGGCAGTGTATGTTTGTAGATAAGGTTAGAATCACGGTGATTGGCGGTCGGGGCGGTGATGGCGCCGTGGCCTTCCACCGGGAGAAATATGTGGCCTCCGGCGGCCCCGACGGGGGAGACGGCGGCCACGGCGGCAGTGTCATTCTCCGGGTCAATGACAATCTGTCCACCCTGCTGGACTTCCGGTATAAGCGCAAGTACCAGGCCGGGGCCGGCGCCAACGGCATGGGTCGGAAAATGTCCGGTAAACGGGGGGAGCCTTTGATCGTGGAAGTGCCCCGGGGCACGGTGGTTCGGGACGCGGAAAGCGGCCGGATCATTGCCGACCTGTCCACCGGCGAGGACTTTGTCATCGCCAAGGGTGGCCGGGGCGGCTGGGGCAACGCCCATTACGCCACTCCCACCCGGCAGGTGCCCCGCTTTGCCAAATCCGGCCTGAAGGGCCAGGAGCGGGACGTGATCCTGGAGCTGAAGCTGCTGGCGGACGTGGGCCTGGTGGGCTTCCCCAATGTGGGAAAATCCACCCTGCTCTCGGTGACCTCCAACGCCCGGCCTAAGATCGCCAACTACCATTTTACCACCCTGTTCCCCAACCTGGGGGTCATCTATGTGGACGAGGGCGTTTCCTTCGTCATGGCGGATATTCCCGGCATCATTGAAGGCGCCGCGGAGGGAGCGGGACTGGGTCATGATTTCCTGCGGCATATCGACCGGTGCCGTCTGCTGGTTCATGTGGTGGACGTGTCCGGCAGCGAGGGGCGGGATCCGGTGGAGGATTTCCATGCCATCTGCCGGGAGCTGAAGAACTACAGCCTGGATCTGAGCGACCGACCCATGATCGTGGCCGCCAACAAGACGGATCTGCTGCCCCCGGATTCGGACAACCTGGAGCGGCTTCGGGCCGCGGCAGAGGCGGCGGGCTGTCCTATGTACGAGATCAGCGCCGGTACCACCCAGGGCACCCGGAATCTGATGCGGGTGGTGGCGGAGCGTCTGCGAACCCTGCCCCCGGTGACCATTTACCAGCCGGACTATGTGGAAGTGGTGGAAGCGCCTAAGGATCCCAGCGCCTTTGAAGTAGAGCACTACGGCAATACCTGGCTGGTCACCGGCGCCTGGCTGGAGCGGCTGGTTCAGGACATCAATTTCGATGATTACGAGTCCCGGAATTATTTTGATCTCCAGCTGAGAAAATGCGGCCTGTTCCAGCGCCTGGAGGACATGGGGATCCAGGATGGGGATACGGTAGACATTTACGACATCGAATTCGAGTATCAGCGCTGAGCCCCCGGATCCCACCGGCGGTTTTCTGAACAGAATTTTTTGCATTTTTCAGAAAAGTATTTGCCATTTTTGCGGTTATCCTATATAATGTATTTATGTCAACATTGTTGGCGCACGTTATGATCTTTTGGGGGGATTGCCGTGATCCGTAATCTGAACCAGGTGACTTTCCGGGACTTTGGCATCGTTCCGCCGGAGCGGACACAGTTGGCCCGGGATTCGGATAAGGGTGTTGCCGCTGTGTGGCAGCTGCCGCAGACGCAGGCACAGATTTATCGTGCCAGGTCTGAGACCTGGATCAGCTGCGGCAGCGGCACCAGCGTACTGTCCGTAAGCCAGGACGGAGAAATCTATCAGAATTTTTACCTGGACAAGACTGTGTGCGTCAAAAGCGGGGTGCTGTTCGGGCTGAGCTCTTTCCTGGGGGAGGCCACGGCCCTGGTGGCGGCGGTGACGGATCCGGAGCAGGTGGGCCAGCGGACGCTGGACAATCTGCGGATGGATTCCCATGTCCAGGTGGAGGGGATCTACACCTTTTTCTACCAGGAGAAGGAGCAGGGGTTCCTGTTTCCCGGGGAATCGCATCCCCTGGCGGAGCTGACCTATGTGGATCAAGGCGCGCTGCACTCCGTGGCGGATGGACAGGATCTGCTGCTGAAGCAGGGAGATCTGGTGATCTACGGCCCTGACCAATGGCACATGCAGTATGCGGATATCGGTGTGGCGCCCCGGTTCATCACATTGTCCTTTGAAATCAAGGGGACGGATCTGAAGCCGCTGCTCAACCGCAAGTTCACCGCGCCTCAGAGGACGGTGACACTGCTGCAGAGCATGCTCCAGGAGCAGGAGCGCATGGACGATTACTCCGGCGGTATCATTCTGGCCCAGCTGAACCAGCTGCTGCTGCTGCTCCTGCGGGAAGCAACCGCGCCCAAGGATCGGAAGCTCCAGACCGCCAGCGCGGTTCACAGCGAAAACGAGATCATCCGCCAGGCGCAGCAGTTTATCAGCGCCAACATCCGCCAGAAGCTCACCGTGCCCCTGGTGGCAAGACAGGTGGATGTAAGCCCCAGCTACCTGACGGCCCTGTTCCACAAGAATCTTCAGATTTCCCCGGGAGAGTATATTCGCCGGATCAAGCTCCAGGAGAGCAAGCAGATGATCCGGGAAAACAACCTGAATTTCACCCAGATCGCGGCGGAGCTGCAATACTCCACTGTCCACCACTTCTCCCGCCAGTTCAAAGAGAAATTCGGCATCACGCCTACGGAATACGCGAAATCCGTTCGCTGAAAAAATGCGTGCGCATCCATTGGGATGCGCACGTTTTGTGATATGGGGGTTGCGCCCGGGGCAGTTACAGTGCGTTGATGGCTTGCAGGACGGACTGGTAGGTCTGGATGAGGGCGGGGAGCTTTTCGGCGGCGGCAGTGAGATGGCCGCTCCGGAGATCTTCGGTAATGGCGCTGGCCTGGCCGAACAGGGGCTTTATGGACAGACTCCCTGCCACGCCCTTGAGCGTGTGAGCGGCGGCATAGGCGGCGGAAGCGTCGCCTGCCTCCATGGCCTGGAGCAGCTTGGCATGATTCGGATCCTGAGGGAAGCGCAGAAGAAACTTGAGCATCAGCGCTTCGTTGCCCATGAACCGTCCCAGGGCCTCCTGGGTGTCAATGCCTGCCTGCTGCAATTGCTGCAATTTGCTGGTTTCCATTATTTATTGTCTCCTCCTGTCGGGGTGTAGAACTGGATCAGGGTGGACTCCGCCTGCTTGAAATGGTGCAGCAGCTCCGGATTGAAGGCACCGCACTGGCCGCGCTGGATCATATCCATGGCATCAGAGGGCTGGAAAGCGTCCTTGTAGCACCGCTTGCTGACCAGAGCGTCGTAGACGTCAGCCAGGGCGACGATCTGTGTCCAGATGGGCGTTTCGTTTCCCTTCAGGCCGTGGGGGTAGCCCCGGCCATCCCAGCGCTCATGGTGGTGCATGGCAATGTCGTAGGCGTACTGATAGGCGGAGTGATTGCGCATTTGGGGGATCTGAGACAGAAGCTCCGCGCCCTTGACCGTGTGGGTCTTCATCAGCTCAAATTCTTCCGCGGTCAGCCGCCCGGGCTTGTTCAAAATAGCGTCGGAAATGGAGATCTTTCCCACATCGTGGGTGATGGAGGCCAGACCGATCAAATCGATCTGCTCCTTGGTCAGTTCCGCACCCAAGGGGGTGGTGCGCAGCAGGTGGCAGGTGATGTCCCGGATCCTGCGGACGTGGGCACCGGACTCGTCGCTTCGGAATTCGATGGCGGTGGCCAGGGCCTCCACCATGCCCACGCTCATCTGGGCCAGCTGCTTGGTCTGCTGCAACAGCTGATTCTGCTGGCGTATCACTTCCGCGCTGAGCTCTCGCCGTGCGCGGAACAGCTCCATCACCGAGTCTACCCGGCGCTGTACCACATAGGGTACCACAGGCTTGGAGATCACGTCCATGACCCCCAGCTTGTAGGCCTGGTGAACAATGTCATCATCCGGGGAGGCGGTGATCAGGAAGAAGGGGATCCGATCCGTCAGGCCCAGGCTTTTCATACGCCGCAGAACCTCGATGCCGTTCATCCGGGGCATGACCACATCCAGCAATACAGCGCAGAGGCTGTCGCCCAGCGCCAGGATTTTATCGATACCTTCGTCGCCGTCCTCCGCTTCGGCAATGGCGTAGGCGGTGGAGAACAGGTTCTCCAGAATGGCGCGATTCAACGCGTCATCATCTACGATCAAAATGGTTTCTTGATCGATATGCATGATTTTCCTCCGTTTATCTCTTTGGGCAGGGCAAGTCCTTTTGTTTACATGTTTTCTTCGGTGGAAGGGGAATCGCTGTTACCGCAGGAGCACCTTCTTTCGTGGAAGGCCCGCTTGCGGGCGTACATGTTCAGATCCATTTCCCGGAAGAAGGCTTCGACGCAATCCTGGGTGTACTCTGCCGAACCCATGGATACCATAATGGGGCAGGGGAGGGGGGAGTGGCGGTTAAAGCTGGCAAGATCCTGCTCGATTCGCTGTTCAACCAGTGAGCACATTTCGTCAGTGGAGTTTTCCAGCAGGATTATGAACTCGTCTCCTCCGTAACGGGCCACTACGTCAGTCTTTCTGACGGTGGATTGCAGAATCCGGGCCAGGGCAATGAGAACCTCATCGCCGATCTGGTGTCCGAAGGTGTCGTTGGTGTTCTTGAAGTTATTGACATCCAGCATGATACCGTGAATCCGCACGCCTTTTTCCCGCTGCTTGTGCAGGTATTCCGTATACTGCACCAGGTAGCTGCGGTTATAAAGATTGGTAAGCACGTCCATGAAGGAGTGCTCGTCCTTCAGGTGCAGGTACAGGCTGGTCATGCCGTAGGCCACCGACGGCCAAATGGTGCTGATGCCGTAGAAGGCAAATTGCAGCAGATTGCCCACCACGATGGGAATCAGGAAGGAGATCAGGGGCATGAACACATGGGGGCTGCGCTTGCGGAACCGGAAGATTACCGTGGCACTGTGGATCAGGTAGAGGTTGGAAACCAGGTAGGTCAGAAGCACATGACGGGTGCGGCTGTAGTAATTGTCCGAAGTGACGGAGAAGAAGATGGGGACGAACAGGTTGACAACGCACATCACACAGATGCAGATTGCCGGAATGCTCAGGATGAAGTAAAGAGTATGCCGGGGGCGGGTGCTGTACAGCCGGGAATTGACGAAGATGCACCAGGTGTAGGCAAAGACGGAGCTGAAGGCAAACAGCAGACTGTTCAGCACAAGGGCCAATTGCCGCGCGCCGGGGAATTGAGCACCGTCTATGTAGAAGCTCAGGGATTCGATGATACACAGGAACATGCAGGTATAGCACATGGCAATGAACAGACCGCTGCCGCGACCGGCGGCGTGGTTGCGGCGGTGCCAATTGGTCAGAATCAAAAAGACCAGAAATGCGCCCATGCCGTTGGCGGACAGAATCTGGGGGAGATTAACGGAAGAAGCGCTTGAAATAAGCAAACAAAAAACTCCTTTCTAAAGGGAGTGGGCAAAAATGCCTGCAACGACGGAGAGGGAAGACGGGACTGAAACTCTGCTGGCAACGGTATTTCTACACCTATTATAGCAGTTGGAATAAAAAATACAACTGGTTTTTTTATAACTGGAACAGCCCGGCGTGCCGGCTGGTTCCGCCCCCGGCCTGCCCCAGCCGGGGAAGCCTGGGGCAGGCCTCACGCTGACACGGAGGGGGGGTACGCATACTGACGGTTACGGACAATGCCGTTTTCTTTGGGGAGCTCTGAATCAATCGCCCGCGGCTGAGCCAAAATCTCTCGGCATTCGCCCTTGCCGATTTCATCAGAGCTTCCTTCGGTTTGCGTCAATGTTCAGCGCGCAGGAAAAGATTCCGCAGCAGTCGGAGCAGCTCGTGCATGTCCAAGGGCTTGGATACGTGGCCGTCCATGCCGCATTCCAGGCACCGCTGGATGTCTTCGGAGAAGGCGTCGGCGGTCATGGCGATGACGGGGATGTCCCGGTCGGGACGATCCAGGCTCCGCAAGGCCTGGGTGGCCTGATAGCCGTCCATAACAGGCATGCGCAGATCCATCAGGATGGCGTCATAGAAGCCGGGCGGGGACTGGAGGAAAGCGTCTACGCAAAGCTGGCCGTTCTCCGCTCGCTCCACCTGGAAGCCCACCGCGCTCAGCAGCGCCTCGGCAATCTCCCAGTTCAGGTCGTTGTCCTCGGCGATCAGCAGCCGCTTGCCGGTGAAATCCTGCTCCTGGGCTTCCACCGCATCGGGCACGTCGCCCTGATCCGCAAAGCGGAGCAAGCCATAATATAGGGTGGATTTGAACAGCGGCTTGGAGATAAAACCACGGATCCCCGCCGCCCGGGCCTCGGCTTCGATATCGCTCCAGTCGTAGGCGGAGATCAGCAGCAGCGGCACGTGATCGCCTACGGTTTCGCGCAGACGGCGGGCCGTCTCAATGCCGTCCATGCCGGGCATTTTCCAATCCAGCAGAATCACCTGGTAGTCCAGGCTCTGACTGCGGCGCAGACGGGCCATTTCCAGAGCGCCTTGGCCACTGGTGGCGTATTCGGCCTCCACGCCGATCTCTTTTAGGGAGGCTACGGCGCTTTGGCAGAGTTCTTCGTTATCGTCAACCAGAAGCATGCGCCAAGCGGGCAGGCACATGGTTTCCGCCGGCTGGGAGACCCGCTCCAGATCCAGGGTCACATGGAAGGTGGTGCCTACGTCCGGCTCGCTGGTCAGCTCGATGGTGCCCTGCATCTGGTCAACGATGTACTTGGTAATGGTCATGCCCAGACCGGTGCCCTCCGTCTTTTGCACCCGCAGCCGATCCTCCCGGACAAAGGATTCAAAGATCCGCTTTTGGAACTCCGGCGACATGCCGATGCCGGTATCCTTGACCCAGAAGTGGGTTCTGATAAAATCGCTGCCCTCGGGAGAATCCTCCTGCCGCAGCGTGACTTGAATGGATCCGCCTTCGGGGGTGAACTTCATGGCGTTGGACAGCAGGTTCAAAAGCACCTGATTCAGCCGGACGCCGTCGCACAGAACGTACTCGCACTGGATATCATAAATGAAGATATCGAAGGTCTGCCGCTTCATTTTCACCTGGGGCTGGATGATGCTGACGATGCTCTCGGTGGTTTCCTGGAGGGATACCGGGTTCAGATTCAGGGTCAGCTTTCCACTTTCGATTTTGGACATATCCAGCACGTCGTTGATCAGCCCCAGAAGATGCTTGCTGGACAGAGCGATCTTGCGCAGACAGTCCTGCACCTGCTCTTTCTTGTCCAGATTGGCGGCGGCGATGGCGGTCATGCCTACGATGGCGTTCATAGGCGTTCGGATATCGTGGCTCATATTGGACAGGAATTCGCTTTTCGCCCGGTTGGCCTGCTCGGCGGCCTGCTGCGCCTGAGCCACCGCCCGCAGCTGCTGCTGCGTCATGCGGTAGTATATCAGGAACAGGATCAGAAGCAGGCTCAGCAGGATCGCGCAGCCGCCCAGGGTGGAGATTACCCGCTTGCTGCCCAGCTGGGAAATGGCGTCATCCAAAGCGCCGTGGGGCATGACCATGACGAGGTACCATTCGGAATTGGGCAGGGGGGAGCAGTAGATGTGGCGGTTCTGGCCCTCCACGCTGAGGGAGAAGGAATAATCCTCTCCTTTTTCCAAAGCCGCGCCCATGGCATCCACCGCTTCCTGGGGGGTGGTGTCTTCAAAGGAGCAGTGCTCCAGCAGCCAGGAGTAGTAGCTGTCGCCGGAGATGCTGTAATTGCGCAGAATGAAGCTGCCGTCCTTGCGGATGATGTGGGCGAAGAACAGCGAGCCGTCGGCGTCCAGGGACATGGATTCGTTGATATAGTCGATGGGCAGACCGGCTACCAGCGCGGTGCAGATCTGGCCGTCTTCCATGGGATAGCCCACCGAGTACGGATGTCCCACCGAAATGCCCAGCAGCAAGAACCGCTCGCCGGAATCGGATACGCCCACGGCCACTTTTTTCTCGCCCAGGTTCAGAGAGGCAAGGAAGGGCTCCTTGTTGAGGATCGTCAGAGGCGTTCCGTAAATCACGTCGGTATAGCCGCTGGTGGAGCAGGTGGCAAGGTAGGAAAAACCGCGAACCTTTGCCGCTTCCGCCAGGTCGGAGACCATCTGAGGATTCCGTTGGGTGTGGGACGCGGGGGGAACGCGCTCAACGATGCCCTCTATCTGGGAAAGGCGCAGATCGATAATGGAACTGAAGTGCAGCTGCTGCTGGGCCGTCATCTCCTCCATGTACAGCTCGCCCACTTCGGTGATGGTGTCCCGGCTTTCTTGGAGCATAAACGAGGTCATCCAAGCAAAGACGGCCGCTGCCAGCAGCGTCAGCACCAGCAGGCTCAGCCAGAGGAATCGTGTGGTTTTGTTCTTCATAGTCCCTCCCTCTTTGCCTTGCTCCGGGGAGCGCCAGCTGCCCCAGCCATAGAACCGCTCCCCCTGCCGAAGCCCAAGGCAAACCGCCCCGGCGGGAGGAAAACGCTGATTCCGGGCAGGAAACGGCGGATAGTCCGTTCCCTTATGTGCGTATATTATACGGCCAATAACATTTAATTACAAACCAAATCTTTCCATTTTGACAAAACTTCCGGCAAGAACCGGTTTCGCGAGGGGAAGCCGGTATGCCCCTTGCGAAACCGGGGATCCTGGTGTATAATACGTTGTACGCAGCAGCGCCGACAGGCTTGAACGCCGGGGCTGTTTCGCGTCTACCTCCGGAGCCCGGAACGGGAGACGGAGAAACCGGTGAATTTGCGGGGAGGCTGACCGATGGATTGGAAAGTGCTGGCTGCGGGAGATGTGGTAGGCGGACCCGGCCTGCAATGTATTCGCCGCAACCTGCGCGGGCTTAAGCAGGAGCTGGGCGCGGATTTTGTGGTGGTCAACGGAGAAAATGCCGCTGTGGTGGGGATTACCCCGGATCAGGCGGAGGATATTTTTGATGCCGGAGCGGACGTGATCACCCTGGGCAACCATACCTGGAGCAAGCGGGAGATCGTAAATTATATGGACGACTGCTCCCGGATCCTGCGCCCGGCCAATTACGCCCCCCAGGCGCCGGGGATCGGGTGGAACGTGTATGAGACCCAGGCGGGTGCCGTGGCGGTGATCGACTTGATCGGCCGGTGCGGCATGGATTACGGCCCGGACAACCCCTTTTTGCTGGTGGATAAGATTCTGAAGAAGATCCAGGCCCGGATCATTCTGGTGGAGCTTCACGCTGAGGCGACCTCGGAGAAGCTGGCCATGGGCTATATGCTGGACGGCAGGATCAGCGCCCTGTGGGGCACCCATACCCACGTGCCTACGGCGGACGCCAGAGTGCTGCCAAAGGGTACGGGCTATGTGACGGATCTGGGCATGACCGGCCCCCGGGAATCGGTGCTGGGGATCCGGCCGGAGCTGTCCATCGCCAGGTTCCGGGGGGATCTGCCGGAGCGTTACCGGTGGGCGGAGGGGCCGTCGAAGCTGGAAGCGGTGCTCTTTACCATCGATGCCCGGACAGGAAGATGCCGCAAGGCGGAAAGGGTGGACAAATGGGACTGAAAATACTGCACAGCGCCGACTGGCATCTGGATTCTCCCTTTGCCGGTTTCGCCGGGGAGCAGCAGCGCTTTTTGAAGCAGGAGCAGAGCCGGATCCCGGAAAAAGTGGCGCAAATGTGCCGGCGGGAGGGCTGCGACCTGATGCTCCTCAGCGGCGACATTCTGGACGGAAAAGCCGGACGGGAGACCCTGGAAGGGCTGAAACGGGAGCTGGGCCGTTGCGGCGTGCCGGTGTTCATCGCGCCGGGCAACCATGATTTCGTGGGGCCGGGCAGCCCCTGGTTGGAGGAGGACTGGCCGTCGAACGTGTTCATTTTTACCGGCGGCGTGGAGGCGGTGGACATTGCCGCCCTGGACTGCCGGATCTACGGCGGCGGCTTCCGGAGTATGGACTGCCCGCCTATGCTGGAGCGTTTCCGGGCGGAGGGAGGCCGGCGCTATACCCTGGGCGTATTTCACGGGGATCCCACTCAGAAGGCGTCTCCTTACAATCCCATAACCGCCGCACAGGCCCGGGATTCCGGCCTGCAATACCTGGCCTTGGGTCATATCCACAAGGTGGGGGCGTTCCGGGCGGGGCAGACCCTTTGCGCCTGGCCCGGCTGCCCCATGGGCCGGGGCTGGGACGAAACCGGGGAGAAGGGCGTGTGTATCGTTACCTTGTCCGATACCGCCCAGGTACAGGCGGTGAGCCTGGATACCCCACGCTTCCATCAGCTGGAGGCGGATATCACCGGCGGTGCGGAGGAAGCGCTGGAACGGCTACTCCCCGGCGCCGGCGGGACGGACTTTTTCAGGATCCGGCTCACAGGCCGGGCAGAGGTGGATCTTGGGGCGCTGAAGGCCCGGTTCGCCGCGTTCCCCAATCTGGAGCTGGTGGATCATACCCGGCCTGCCGGGGACCTTTGGGCAGACGCCGGAGAGGATACCCTGGAGGGGGTCTATTTTCGCATGCTGCGCCAGGGCATGCTGGAGGATCCGGATAACGCGGAGCAATACCGTCTGGCGGCGGAAATCTCCCGCAGCCTTTTGGAGGGGAGGGAGGTTGCTTTATGAGGATCTATTCCATGACAGCCACCTTCGGCAAGCTGGAGCATGAGACGCTGACCTTGCAGCCGGGGCTGAACATCATCCATGCCCCCAATGAGTGGGGGAAAAGCACCTGGTGCGCGTTTCTGATGGCTATGCTCTACGGCCTGGACACTCGGGCCAAAACCACAAAAACCGCCCTGGCGGACAAGGAGCGATTTGCTCCCTGGTCGGGCAGCCCTATGGAAGGGCGCATTGACCTGCATTGGAACGGACGGGATATCACGATCCAACGCAGAACCAAGCGCCGGATCCCGCTGGGAGAGTTTTCCGCCTATGAAACCGCTTCGGGCCTGCCGGTGAAGGAGCTGACCGCTGCCAACTGCGGGCAAACGCTGCTGGGCGTGGAGCAGACCGTGTTCCGGCGGGCGGGCTTCATCCGGCAGGCGGATCTGCCGGTGACCCAGGACGAGGCTCTGCGCCGCCGGTTGAACGATCTGGTCACCACGGGAGACGACAGCGGAGACGCTGACCGGTTGGCGGAGAGCCTGAAGGAACTGCGCAACCGTTGCCGCTATAACCGCACTGGCCTGCTGCCCCAGGCAGAGGCCCGGCGGGAGGAGCTGGAAAGCAAGCTGGCGGAGCTGGCCGCCCTGGACAGCCAGTGCCGGGACGTGAAGCGCCGTATGGAGGAAATGAAGGAGTGGCTGGCCAAGCTGAGCAATCACCGCCAGGCTCTGACCTATGCCCAGACGGCGGCAAATGCCCAGCGCATGGCCCAGGCCCGGGAGGATCGGGATCGGGCGGAGCGGACGTTGGAGGAGCGGGAGGCGGCCTGCGCTCAGCTGCCGCCTATGGAAACGGCGGAACGCACGCTGCGGGAGCTGCGGAGCTTCCGGGAGCAATGGAACAGCGCCCAAATGGAGCGGCAGATGCTGCCGCAAATGCCCCAGGCGCCTGAAATGCCTCAGCCCTTTGCAGGTATGACGCCCCAGGAAGCCCGGGAGATGGCCCGGGAGGAAGGTAGGGTCTATGCCGCGTTGGAGACAGGACGGCTTCCTGTGCTGCTGCTGGTGCTGGCCGCGGTGGGCGCCGGCGCGGCGGCGCTGCTGCTGTTCCAGAGAGCCTTTCCGGCGGCGGCCGCAGCCGGTGTGGGTACCCTGGCCGCACTGATCTGGAGCGTTTGGGAGCTTGTCTCCGGGAAGAAGCGGCGGCAGGCGCTGGCTAAGAAATACGGCACCGGCCAATGGCGCCGTTGGGCAGACCCCATCGACGACTACGAGGCTGTCCTGCCGGGGTACGAGGAAGCAATGAAGGAATACCAGGATCTCAGCGGCGACCTGGAGCTTCGGCTGATGATGCTGAATAAACGGCGGGGCGAGCTGTTCCAGGATCGGGAGCCTGAGGCGCTGTTGAACCATTGGCAGCAGATTCTGGATGCCTGGGAGGCCTACCATGACGCCCGGCGGGAGGCCCAGCGGGCCAACAACTATTTCGAGACCATCAGCGCTTTGATCAAGCCGGTGGAAAAGCCGGCCATGCTGGACAGCCTGACCTATTCCGAGGAAGATACCCTGCGGCTGCTAGGGGAGTGCGCCCAGGAGCAGCAGCGGCTGCAAAACCGCCTGGGGCAGTATCAGGGCCGCATGGAAGCCCTGGGAGATCAGGCTTCTCTGGAGGCCGCCCTGGCGGAGGAAAACCGGCGGATCGCCCAGCTGGAGCAGACCTATGCCGCCCTCACCACGGCCATGGAGACGTTAGCCCAGGCCCGGGCGGAGCTGCAGCGGCGGTTCGCGCCCCGGATCACCCGGCGGGCACAGGAGCTGATGGAGGCCATGACTTCCGGCCGCTACCACAGTCTGAGCATCGGGGAGGACTTTTCCTTGCGCTCAGGCGCCGGGGAGGAAGGGACTTTGCGCGATCACCTGTGGCGCAGCGACGGTACGGTGGATCAGCTGTATCTGGCATTGCGTCTGGCGGTGGCGGAGGTGCTGACGCCCCAGGCGCCTGTGATCCTGGACGACGCTCTGGTACGCTTTGACGACCGGAGAATGCAGGCGGCTGTGGAGCTGCTGAAGCAGACTGCCGAACACAGGCAGGTGATCTGCTTTACCTGTCAAAGCCGGGAGACCCGGGTCTGACAGAAAAGAAACATGGCGCTGCCTCAAAATAGCGCTTTTACGAAACCGCATATAAAATACGTTTGGCTGGATTACCTTGTTTTGGTAATCCAGCCGTTTTTTATGAAATCTCGGAATCTTTTTTCAAATGCGCCGAAATCGTTGGGCGCCGGTTCCTTGGATTTCATCAGAGGCTTCTTACGATTCACAGGGGATGGGGGTGGGGACGTCCTTTTTCAGATCCAGGGTAAGTCTCTGCCCGTTGACCAGGATGGTCACCTGGCGGTCAGCGGCGGCGCGGATGGCGCCGGATACCACCCGGCCGTTTTCCCATGCGAAGGAGAGCGCCATGTTTCCCCGCACCCGCACGCCCTCTAACCGGCCGTGATCCCAGGAGGGCGGCAGGGCGGGGAGCAGGCGCAGGAAGCCCTCATGGCTTTGCACCAGGGCCTCCAGCATACCGGCCGGAGCGCCGAAGTTCCCGTCGATTTGGAAGGGGGGATGGTTGTCAAACAGGTTGGGCAGGGTGCTCTTTTGCAGCAGGGCTTGCAGGTGGTGCTCCACGGCCTGACCGTCCAGCAGCCGGGCGTAGAAATTGATGATCCAGGCCCGGCTCCAGCCGGTGTGGCCGCCGCCGTAGGACAGCCGCCGCTGCAAGGCCTTGGCGGCGGCTTCCATCAGCTCCGGCGTTCCGGCGTTGATCTCGGCGGCAGGGTAGAGGGCGTAGAGCTGGGAGATGTGCCGGTGCCCCGGCTCCGCCTCCTCAAAATCCTCGTTCCACTCCTGGATGGTTCCGTACCGGGGGCTGACCACCGTGGGCGGCAAGCGGCGCAGATACTCGGGCAAGCGGTCGGTCACCTCGTCGCGGATCTTCAGCTCCTCCGCCCAGGCCAGGGTGAACCGGAACAGATCCCGCAGGATCTGGCAGTCCATGGCGGCGGCAGGGCAGATGGATACTCGCTGGCCGGAGGCCGGATCCAGGAATTGATTTTCCGGAGAGCTGGAGGGGGCGGGAACCAGGAAACCGGTTTCGGGATCTTCCGTAAGGAAGTCCAGGTAAAACAGGGCGCAGTCCCGAACCATAGGCCAGTACGCCTCCAGAAAATCCCGATCCCCGGTGTACAGATAATGCTCGTACAGGTGCCGGCAGCACCAGGCGGCGGCGGTATGGAAGGCGCCCCAGAGCGGATCCTGGCCGGGGGCGGTATATCCCCAGGGATTGGTCAGGGTGTGGGCCACCCAGCCCCGGCAGCCGTACATGGAAGAAGCGGTCTTTTGACCGTGGCGGGCCAGGAAGGTCAGATACCGGTAAAGGGGCTGGCCGTATTCCGGAAGATCCACTGCGTCCACGAACCAGTAGTTCATCTGCAAATTGATATTGATGTGATAATCGCCGTTCCAGGGGGTCAGAAGGCTGTTGGCCCAAATGCCCTGCAAATTGGCGGGCAGCGTTCCCCAGCCGGAGCAGATCATCAGATACTTGCCGTAATCAAAGTAAAGCCGCAGCAGATCCGGATCCGTCCTGCCGCTGGCTACCCGGGCCAGCCGCTGATCGGTGGGTAGATCGGCGGCGTCGGGATCCGCCGGCAGGGTCAGGCGGCAGCGCCCCATGGCCTGGCTGATCCACTGCCGCTGGCTGTCCAGGATCCGGCAGAAGCCTGCCTGCCAGCCCTGGGCCAGCCGCTCCCGGCAGACAGGCTCCGGCGCTTCGCCCTGGTAGGAGGTGGCGGTGCAGGTGAGGATGGTGAAATAGGTGCAGCCTTCCAGGGTAAGTCCCTGGTGGTCAGCTTCGCAGACGCCGTCGCTTTGCACCTGGATCACTGTGCAGTAGTCCAGGGCCTGGTTGCTGCCGGTGACCAGGATCTCGCCGGGGGCATACCGGATCTGCCCCTCCTCCCGGCGGAAGGACAGGCGGCACCGTTCCGTGCCGGTGATGTGGCTGGCGGTGATCTGGTATTGGTGAGAGGCGGTATGGAGCCGGGCGACGGGGCCGAAGCCGGTGCGGGCGATGCCGGTGGTCAGATCCAGCTGCCGTGTGTAGCCGGTGGTATCCGGGGCGGGGCTTTCCAGCACCAGCTCTCCGGCGGTCTGATAGCTTCCGTAGCCCTCGTCCTCGCAGCCCTTGCCCCGGCAGACCAGATATTCCCGGCAAAGCTCTTGGGCCTGGCGGTACTGACGCCGGAACAGCAGCTCCCGGATCCGGGGCAGCTGCTCCCGGCAGGCGGGATTGTCCCATTGGTAGGGACGACCGCTCCAAAGCGTTTCCTCGTTCAGCTGCAAGATCTCCCTGTTCGTGCCGCCGTAGACCATCATGCCCAGGCGCCCGCTGCCCAGGGGAAGGGCTTCTTCCCAGCAGGCGGCAGGGGCCTGATACCATAGGAGATTGCCGCGGACTTGCTTCTTCATAGAGGATCCCTCCTGAGATAAAACGTTTTCTACATCCGATAAATTTATGATATACCACAATCTGGTAGAAATCAACTATTTTTTAAATAAAATTAATTTTGTTTTTTCATCCTCCGAAATGGGCGCTTGGAGGAATTAACAAAAATGTAATATTCTGTAAAATGAAAATTGACAAAGAGAGAAATCAAACTATAATAGAAAGAGAAAACGTTTTACTTGCTGTCTCGCGGCAGATCGGAGGGTGTTTGCTTATGGTAACCATTAAAATGGTAGCGCAAAGATGCGGCTTGAGCGTAGGCGCTGTGTCCAAAGCGCTGAACCATCAGCCTGGCATCAGCCCTGAGAAGGCCGCTTGGGTGCGGCAGGTTGCGGAGGAAATGCGCTACTACCCCAACGCGGCGGCCAGGACGCTGAAAACCAGCCGGAGCAATAACATCGGCGTGGTTTTCCAGAACAGACTGGTGCACGAGTATTTTTCGGAGATCCTGGAATCCATCCGGGCCTATATGGAGAAGCGGGGCTATGACATCACCTTCCTCAACGATGAGCGGGACTCCGGCATGAGCGTTTACGAGCATGCCATGCAGCGCCAGTGTGACGGGGTGCTCATCGCCCAGGGCTCCGCTCGGGCGGATCTGGATCGGCTGGTGCAGAGCGATATCCCGGTGGTGGCCATCGACCAGCTGTTCCAGGGGCGGACGGCGGTGCTCAGCGACAACGCCGACAGCTTCAATCAGATCATCGACTATCTGTACCAGATGGGACACCGGCGGATCGCCATGATCCACGGCGAGGACGGAGAGGTAACCCGGATGCGGCTTGCGGGGTTCCACCGGGCCTGCCGGAAATGGGGACTGGAGGTTCCGGAGGAATATGTGGTAGCGGCTAAGTTCCAGGAGCCCAAGGATTCGGGCCTGGCTACCCGGCAGCTCCTGGCCCTGAAGAACCGGCCTACCTGTATCCTATACCCTGACGATATCTCTTACCTGGGCGGCGCTACGGAGATTGAGCGGCAGGGCCTTTCCGTACCGGAGGATATCAGCTGCTTCGGCTACGACGGCATTCGGCTGTCCCGGCTGCTGCGGCCCAGCCTGGCTACCTATCGCCAGGACGCGGAGCAGATTGGCCGCCGGGCGGCGGAGGAACTGCTGTTGGCCATTGAGGATCCGAAATGCTATGTACCCCAGATCGTCACCGTCGCCGGCAGCGTTCAGCCCGGGGACTCAGTGAAGGATCTGAATCAATAACAGCCATTGCTATGAGAATCGGAGGAGAAACCCATGCACTATTCCATTGAACAGGCGCGAACCCAAAGCGTGACCGCCCGGCAGAAGATCCGGCAGATCTTCCCGGAAAAGGTCCATGGCCGATCCTATGACGCGGAGTTCTTCGCTGCCGACCGGGCGCGGGCCTTGGGCTTTACCGGGCTGCCCTACTACGCCCCGATCTGTGCCTATCTGCTGTCTGAGCATACCATCGCCGCTTTCCTGGATACGGTGCCGGGAAGCGTTCTGCTGGAGCAGCAGGAAGGGAAGATCCTTGCCGTGGCGCAGACCGGCGCTGTGCGCCTTCCGGAGGATGTGACCCAGGCCGTTCTGGCGGTATACCGCCGGGTGCTGGCCAGCCCCGGCACCCTCAACGAGAAAGGGGAGCTGATCCTGGATCTAAAGGCCTATCCCGTAGGCCCCCACTATCCGGTAAACCTGCTCCTGGGCAACCGGGCGGGGTATCCCTTCCCTTTGTGCACCACCCCCAAATCCGCCCTGGATGCCCTGGGACGGGGATCCTTCCGGGCCACCGGCGGCCAGCAGGTGCTGGCTACCCGATGCGTGCTGCAACTGGAGGAAAACGGTGAGCCTGCCAACCGGCAGTTCTATCTGGTGGAAAGCGGCAAGCAGATTTTCTACTCCGCGGATGTACATACCAATGTGGTCAGCGCCACCTGCCGCCACAGCCAGAACCGCAGCGTCATCACCTACCGAACCCAATGCGGTCTGGAGATCAAGCGCACCATTTTCATCCTGCCCCAGCAGCCGGGTATGCCCAACGCGGTGGAGGCCCAGCGGGTGGAGGTGACCAACCTGGGAACGGCTCCCAGAGATCTGAAGATCGTGATGACCGGCGTCTTCGGCATCACCGGCCCCATGACCATTGCCAACGACGTGGTATATGCCAATGTGGTGGTGCAGAGTGAGATCTTTTATGAAGGCGGACGGGCAGCGGCCATGACCCTGCACCCCAAGCCCAAGGAGGAACAGGGCCAGAAGCGGTTTGCCGCCCTGCTCTGCGGCGGCGAAACCATGGACGCTTTCTGCGCCAGCCAGTCGGATTTTGTAGGCAGCGGCACCCTGGCGAACCCGGAGCTGGTCAGCCATCTGCCCAGCCGCTTCAACCGGAAAATGGCGCCCTTCTTCGCTATGGAAAAGCGCTTTGGGGTGAAGCCCGGGGAGCGGGCTGTGATCGACGGGTTTGTGGGTATGATGGAGACGGAGGGGGATGTGAACCAGCCCTTTGACGAGGCGCTCCATCAGCTGCTGAGCACCTACCGGGATCCTGCCCGGCTGTCCGGGACCCTGGCCCAGGTGGTGGATTTCTGGGACAAGTACCCCGCTTACCTGACGCCGGAGACCGGCGATCCCAGATTTACCGCTTATGTCAGCCATAATCTGCCCTTTCAGGTGCTGTACCAGACTTACGTATCCCGGGCCTTTGCCTGGACGCAGAAGTCCTACCGGGAAACCGGCTTCCGGGAGATCCAGGATATCTTCGCGTCTATGTATTACCTCAGCGCCATGGGAGAAAACGAACTGATTAAGGAGCTGCTGTCCAACTGGGTGCGCAACGTCTTCCGCATGGGGTATGCCTACCATGACTTTACCTTCGCCGGTAAGGAGCCGGGAGACTGCTCCGACGATCAGCTGTGGCTGGTACAGGCGGTACACCGGTACGTGACCCTTACCGGGGACAAGGATTTCCTGCTGACGGAGTACCCCATTGCCGGAGAAACCGGCAAGCGGCCTCTGTGGGATACCCTGATGAGCATCCTGACCTACAGCGGGCGGATCTCCGTAGGCAAGCACGGCCTGCCCCTGCTGGATAAGGCGGACTGGAACGATACTTTGAAGCTGGACAAGGTGGTGCTGAAAGGCCCCGCCAAGGAAGAAAGCTATATGGCGCAGCTGGCCCGTACCGGCCAGACCTACGGCGCTCCCTGGGAGAACGAGCTGTGCGAAAGCGTTATGAACGCCTGTCTGCTGAAGATCGCCGCCGACGCGGTGGCGGATATGGCGGGGCTAATCGGTAAGGAAGCCGACGGGAAGGAAGCGGCGGATATCTCCGCGGGCGTGTATGAGAGCATGCAACGGCATGCCTGGAAAGGCGACTTTTTCGCCCGGTGCCTGATCAACGACGGCCGGGGCTATACCTACCTGGGCGCCAAGGGCGACGGCCTGTCCCTGGATCCCGACATCGACGGCAGCTACTTCCTCAATTCCTACAGCTGGCCCATCCTGGCGGGCATCGCCACGGAGGAGCAGATCGCCGCCATGCTAGGTATTGTCAAGAAGTATCTGAAAACCGACGCGGGCCTGAAGCTGTGTACCCTGGTGGAGTTCGACCGGCTTGGCGTTGCCACCGGAACGGCGCTGTATTTCCCCGGCGACCGGGAAAACGGCGGTGTCTTCAAGCATGCGGCCATGATGGCTACCGTGGCGTCGCTCCAGGCGGCAAAGACCGTTACAGACGAGGCCCTGGCCCGGGAGCTGGCGGAGCAGGCCTTCTTTATGATCGGCAAAACCGTTCCCTACGCCACCATGGATAACCCCTTCGTTCTCAAGGGCAACCCCCGCTTCTGTACCCAGTACAACAATTCCGAAACCTGTGAAAACATCGGTCCCATGCTCTCGGGAACCGCCTCCTGGCTGACTTTGGCGGTTTACGAATTCCTGGGTGTGGATATCCGTGAAAACGATATGACGTTTAAACCTGTGATGCAGCCTGGAAAAACCGAAATGGCTTGCACCGTCAAGCTCTCTGACTGCACCATCCGCGTGCAGATCCACAGCGACGGAAGCCGCATTCGGGCGGGAAAAGGTACGCGCTACCTGCTGGACGGCCAGAGCGTAGGCAGCGTGATCCCCAGACCCCATCAGGGTGAGCACCTGATGTCCATCGACCTGTGACCGGATGGATGCCAGACAGAGGGGAGGGAATGCCGGCAGCAATGCAGGGGGATTCAACGGCCCATAGCTGAGCCGATGAATTTCTGCTGAAAGAGAAAACGTTTTCTTTTTCAAATATGGATTTTCTGCGCTGTGGTGCGAAAGAAGCGCAGGAAATGCCCAATGGGGAAATACCCCAAAAACCTTGGAAAAATGAAACGGAGGAATGCTTATGACAAGCCTAGTCAAGGCACGGGAAGAAACGCGGCGGGGCAATACCCTGTACATCATCCACCGCGTGACGATCCTGCTTGCCGTCGTGTGTGTGTTCTATCCCGGCTTCAATCCCGGACGGATCACCACCGCCATCAACCGCAACGTTTCCCTGTTCACCGCCAGCATTTCCTACAACTCCCTGGTCAGCGAGCTGGAGCGCGCGCTGATGCGTGGGTGGGTGCAAAGCTCCACCTTTGTGCTGGTCATGATCGCCAGCATCATTCTGGTGGTAGGCATCGCCCTCTGTGCCGTAGGCGGCTGCATGTCCGTGGGCAACAACCGGATGCGCCGGAGTGGCCTGTGGTTCCCGCTGGCGGGTTCCGTGGCTATGACCGCCGGCCTGACCGGCCTGTACCTGGCCTACGGTCATATCGTCCAGGCCAATAACAAGCGGGTTCCCGCCCACTTCCCCGGGGGCTTCTGGCTCTTTGCCGTTTTCACCGCGGTGATCCTGATTAGCACCATTGTGCTGATCATCCAGGATCGCCGGGAGAAGAAGGAACTGGAAGATAAGATGAAGATGAAGGAATCTTACAACCTGTTCCTGCTGATGCTGCCCTTCCTGGCATTGTCCTTTGTGTTCTCCTATCTGCCCCTGTGGGGCTGGCGCTACGCCTTCTTCGACTACAAGGCCGGCGGCGAACTGACCATGGACAACTTCGTGGGACTGTACTGGTTTACCTACCTGTTTGAGAATCCCGCCACCCGGGCCGACTTCTTCCGGGTGCTGAAGAACACCCTGGGCATGAGCGCGCTGGGCATCGCCACCAGCTGGCTGCCCATGGCCTTCGCCATTCTGCTGACCCAGATCCCCAACATGCGCTTCCGCCGGATTGTGCAGAACTTTACCACGGTGCCCAACTTCCTGGGCTGGACCATCATCTACGCCGTGGCCCTGGCCATCTTCGCCACCGACGGCTTCATCAACAACTTCTTAAACAACATCCTCGGTATCAGCGCCAACACCAACTACCTGATGAGCAACAGCCACATGTGGATCAAAATGCTGCTGTGGGGCCTCTGGAAGGGCCTGGGCTGGAACGCCATCATCTACATCTCCTCCATCACCGGCATTGACCCGACCTTGTATGAGGCGGCGGAGGTGGACGGCGCAAACCGGTTCCAGAAAATGTGGAACGTCACCGTTCCCAGCCTGATGCCCACCTTCTTCGTGCTGCTGCTGATGAGCATTGCCAACATTCTCTCCAACGGTATGGAGCAGTACCTGGTGTTCTCCAACTCCATGAACGCCTCCAGCCTGGAAGTGCTGGATCTGTACGTGTATAACCTGGGCATCGGCAACGGCCAGATCCCCATGTCCACGGCCATCGGCATGTTCAAGTCCGTAATCAGCGTTACGCTGCTCTTTGCCGCCAACACCGCTTCCAAGAAGCTGCGCGGCGAGAGCATCATCTGAGGGGAGGTAACGAACTATGGCAAGAGACGCAAAGACCAGTTCCCTGCGCTACAAGACCAGTTTCGGGGACAAGCTGTTCATGGTGATTAACGTTACCGTATTCGCAGTGTTTACCCTGATCTGCATTTTCCCGTTCTACTATCTGTTTATCAATACCATTTCCGATAACGATCTGGTGGGCAAGAACCTGATCACCCTGATCCCCCGGGGCATCCACTTCTCCAACTACATCGCCCTGAAGGACGTCAGCGATTTTGCCAACTCCGTCATCGTCACCGTTTCCCGGACCATCATCGGCACCAGCCTGATGGTGCTGGTGTCCGCCCTGGCGGGCTACCTGACCACCAAAAAGGAGATGTGGCACCGGAGCCTGTGGTATCGGATGCTGGTGATCACCATGTATTTCAACGCCGGCACCATTCCCTGGTATATGAATATGCTGGGCCTGGGCCTGACGGACAATTACCTGGGCTACATCATCCCCGGTCTGGTGGCCCCCTACAACATCATTCTCGTAAAGACCTACATCGAATCCATTCCCGCATCTTTGGAGGAAAGCGCCACCATTGACGGCGCATCGGCCATGCAGGTATTCAGTAAGATCATCCTGCCCCTGGCCAAGCCGATTCTGGCTACCATCGCCGTGTTCGGCGCCGTGGGCAACTGGAACAGCCTGCAGGACTCTCTGATCCTCATGTCCAACAGCCCGGAGCTGTACACCATGCAGCACCGTCTGTGGGTGTACCTGAATTCCTCCTCCAACCTGGCCACCGCCATGCAGACCGGCGGCTCTGTGACCTCGGCTATGCTCAATACCAAGGTCATCAAGTACACCATCTCCATGGTGACGGTAATCCCCATTATGTTGGTCTATCCGTTCATGCAGCGCTATTTTGAAGAAGGCATTATGCTGGGCGCGGTGAAGGGTTGATCGAATATGCCAAATTGAACTACAGGAAAGGATGAACAACCAATGAAGAAAACGATGAAGCGCACCCTGTCCCTGGCGTTGGCTCTGGTGATGCTGATGGGCATCCTGGCAGGCTGCGGCAGCGCGCCTGCCGCCAGCAGCGGCGAGACCTATCCCGAAGGCTACGACCCGCTGATCGACAATGAGGAAACCATCGAACTGGTAGTTTTCAGCCAGCTGGCCAACTGGTCCGGCGCCCAGGAAGGCTGGGGCGCGACTCTGCTGAAGGATATGTTTAACATTGAGATCACCATTATCCCCGACGCCGACGGCGCCTACGCCACCCGTATGGAAAGCGGCGACCTGGGCGACATCATTGCCTGGGGCAGCAACGGCGACCAGTATCAGGACGCCGTGAACAAGGGCATGCTCTTTGCCTGGGAGGATGAGGATCTGCTGGCCACCTACGGACAGAACATTCAGAACTACTTCCCCGACGCTCTGGAGGCCAACCGGGCTTTGAACGCTGACGGTCAGATCTACGGCATCGGCCACGGCATTGCCGGCGAAAGCAACGAACACGACCTGTTCTTCTACGACTGGGGCATCCGCTGGGATCTGTATCAGCAGCTGGGCCATCCTGAGGTGAAGGATCTGGACGACCTGGTGGAAGTGCTGAAGCAGATGAAGGAGATCTGCCCCACCGGCGATGACGGCAACCCCGCTTACGCCGCCTCCCTGTGGCCTGACTGGGACGGCACTATGGTTATGAACGTCAAGTCCCTGGCCTCCGCCTTCTACGGCTACGACGAGTTCGGCATCGGCCTGTATGACTCCGCCACCGGCAAGTTCTACGGCGCCCTGGATCCCGAAGGCCCCTACCTGAAGGCTCTGAAGTTCTACAACCAGCTCTACCGCAACGACTTGCTGGATCCCGACTCCATGACCCAGACCTTCGACACCATGTCCTCCAAGGTTCGCAACGGCAACGTCTTCTTCTCCGTGTTTGACTATGCCGGCAGCATCCTGTTCAACTCTGAGGAGCACCTGTCCCAGAACAAACTCATGGCTCCCCTGGTTCCCGAGGAAGCCAACACCATCGTCTACGGCCTGAACACCACCGGCAACGAGCGCATCTGGTCCATCGGCAGCAAGTGCATCTACCC
>CALWXQ010000016.1 GCA_944385545.1 uncultured Oscillospiraceae bacterium
CGCCCGAAGCCCGCCGCGGATATTGAGAAACGCGAAGACCTCATCCGAGATGATGACGGCGCTTACCATCAGCCCTATCATGCACAAAAACACCACTGTTGCCAGTACCGTCTGCACCACGCGAAGAGGCGGATACTTTCCCCGGAACATCGCCCTGCTCCTGCTGCGGTTGAGGAGATGGTGCAGAATAAAGAGGGCGAATATTCCCATTCCGATCCATTCATGAGCCGCCCTGCCCACCAGCTCAAAAGCCATCAGCAGCAAGAGCAGGATCGTCATGAGGAGGTCTGTGATGAGTTTCATTTTCGCTTTTGTTCTCACAGGCCGTCTCCTTCCTTTCCGTTACCGAATAAAATTGGTATAGACCGGATCTTCCTGAGGCGGCAGGGGGATGCCCAGTTTGCAGCCGATCTCCTTGCATTTCAGCCAGAACGCCATATTGTGCCCCAGTAACCGCATGGTCTGCATTCCTTCCAGATCCTGCCGTACCTGTTCCGGCGAAGCGCCGTGCACCATGTTCCAGTAGCGGGAGGAGACGATGGGCATCTGCATCAGAGCGAAGTATTTATAGAGCTGATCCAGGGCGGACGTCGTGCCGGCCCTCCTGGCCGAAACGATGGCTGCGGCGGGTTTGTGGCAGAACCGGCCGCCTTTTCCGTTGATATCCGTGTAAAACGCCCTGTCAAGAAACGCGATGAGCGCGCCGCCGGCGCTGGCGAAATGAACCGGTGAACCGAACACAAAGCCGTCGTAATCCCCGGCGATCTCCAGAAAATCGTTCACGGTGTCCTGTAGCGCGCACCGGTTTTGCCGCCCACAGGCCTTGCAGGCGATACAGCCGGAAATGGGCTTATTGCCGATCCAGAACAGATCGGTGCCAACCCCGTTTTGATTCAATGCCTCGGAAACCTCGCACAGGGCGGTATGGGTGCAGCCGTTTTGATGAGGACTTCCGTTTACCAGCAATACTTTCATCTGCTTTTTCATCAAACAGTTCCCCTTTGACGCAACGCTGCGCCGTCGGAAAAGGCGCTGCCGACCCGCGCCCCCATCACATGGTAGCCGCTGTGGGCAGGCTCGAAGGTGATGGGGCGGAATTTGTCAAAATCAATGCTGCCATCTTCGCCCAGGACAGCCTCGTCCACGCTGACGTTGACGATCTGACCGATGATATTGCCGTCCTCATTGACCTTAATGAGTTTGCACTCCAGGGCTACCGGCAGTTCGTCGATGAGGGGCGCGTTCACAAACCGGCTCTTCGTCACATGGAAGCCGGACTTCTCCAGCTTCTTGGGCTCTTTGTTGGCGGAGACGATGCCCACATAGTCAGCGGGAACCACATGGGTGGCGTCGGCAAAGGCGACGGTGAAGGCCCCGGCAGTCTGGATGTTCTTTGTAGTCTTGTGGCCGGCGCTCAGTCTGAGCACCACCTTGTCCGAATCGTACAGCCCGCCCCAGGCGGCGTTCATGGCGTTGGGCTTTCCGCTTTCATCGTAGGTGCCGACGATGAGCACCGGCAGGGGATAGAACCAGGACTTCACGCCGAAATTTTTACGCATGTCTGTTTTCCTCCTTTACTTCTGTCCATCCACGTCCGGCACTATCTCGGCATAAGCTTTCAGCATCTCCGGGGTGCTGGTGTAGTAGCGGGTGTTTTTGTCCAGGGCGGCGATCTTTGCCATTTCCTCATCCGTCAGAGAGAAGTCGAACAGGTCGAAGTTGTCCTTGATATGTGCCGGATTCTTGGAGCCGGGGATGACGATGTTCCCGGCCTGGATGTGCCAGCGCAGAATGATCTGGGCGCCCGTCTTGCTGTACTTCTTTCCCAGATCCGCAAACACCGGATCTTCCAGCAGGGTCTTGTCTCCGTGGCCCAGAGGGTACCAGGCCTGGAGAACCATACCCTCGTTGTCAAGGAACGCCTTCAGCGCCCGCTCCTGGAAGTAGGGGTGAACCTCAGTCTGAAGCACGGAGGGCTTTACATCACAAATGTCCAGAATCTCCCGGATCTGTCCTTCAGTGAAGTTGGACAGGCCGATGGCCCTCACCTTGCCTTCTTGATAGGCCTTTTCCATCAGGCGGTAGCCGGCCACATAGTTCCCTGCGGGCTGGTGGATCAGCAGCAGATCGATATAATCGGTGCTCAGGCGCTGCAAAGTCTTGTTCACGGCGTTTTCATCCTCGTAGAAAGAAGGCCACAGCTTTGTTTCCAGGAAGATCTCCTCCCGGGACAGGCCGGACTTTCTCATGGCCCGCCCCACTGCTTTTTCGTTGACATAGGCGTTGGCGGTGTCGATAAGGCGGCAGCCGTTTTCCAGGGCCGCCAGCACCGAAGCCTCCGCCTGATCCGGAGTCAGCAAAAAGGTGCCGATCCCCGCCATGGGCATTTTCAATCCGTTGTTCAAAATCGCGTATTCCATAGGATGCTCCTTCCTTTCTTTTATCTGCACGCCATCAAAATCTCAAAGATTTCGTCGGTTGTCAGCTTCCGGCAGCAGCCCGGCTGGATGTTGGTGGAATCCGCCACCGCCCGCAGCATGTCCTCCTTCGGCTCCACGCCCAGCTCTGCAAAGGTAGTGGGCAGACCGATCTCCCGGATGAATGCCGCCAGGGCCTCAATGCCGGCCAAAGCGGTCTCCTCCCGGGTCTTGCCGCTGCCGTCCACGCCCCAGACAGCTTCGGCGAAATGGGCGAAGCGCTCTGTCGCGTCCCGGTAGATGTGCCGGTACAGGGGCGGATGGATCACCGCAAGGCCACAGCCGTGGTTGCAGTCGGTGTAGGCTCCCAGCTGATGCTCGATCATGTGGGCCTGGAAGTCGGTGACCTTGCCCAATTTCAGGATGCCGTTTTCCGCCATGGCGGAATCCCACATAAGCTCCCAGCACGCCGGTTTTGATCATCTTTTCCTCGTGGGTGATCACAGCTCCGTTGTTCATCTCCGCGCCGGTTCCGGTGGCGGTGACGATGGTCCCCATGGGTACAAATTCTGTGGGGAATTCGTGATCCTCAAATTCCATCTGCCAGATGTCCCGGTGGGTTTTGGCCTGGGCGGAGATGATCTTGCAGCAGTCGATGACCGAGCCGCCGCCCACCGCCAGGATGAAGTCGATCTTACGATCCCGCGCCAGCGCCGCGCCCTCCTGCACCTTTTGGTAGGTGGGGTTGGGCATGATGCCGGGGAAGTCCACAATCTCCTTTCCGGCCTCCCGGAGCACGGCCGCCACGGCGTCATAGGTGCCGTTTTTACGCACCGAGCCGCCGCCGTAGGCAAGCATCACCCGCTTTCCGTACTTGCCCATCTCCTGGGAGATGGCCTTTTTTGCCGCGTCGGTGCCGAAATACACCTTAACGGGATACAAATACACAAAATCGTTCATAATCATTTGCGCGCCTATGGTCGCCCTCTCCTCTTTACAGTCCAAGGCTGTCGATCCAACTCTGCACGTCCGTCTGGGAAACACCAGATCTAAAGCGCATCCCTTCCTGCCAGTCGCCGGTGCCGGCCATTTCCGCCAGCAGCTCTCCGCTCTGACCCAGGCCGGAGCTGGAGGAGGTGCAGAAGGGGATTACCGTTTTTCCGGTAAAGTCATTGGCCTCCACAAAGCCGTCCACCGGCCAGGCAGCGATGCCCCACCAGATGGGATAACCGATGAATACGGTGCCGTATTCGTCCCAGTTCTCCACGGTGTCGGCCACTAGCGCCACGTCCCGCAGGGACTCGTCCTCGTGCTCCCGCGTCACGCGGCTGCTGTCGTTCGTCCAGTTCAGATCATCGTCGGTATAGGGCTCCACAGGCTCCAGCGCAAAGAGATCCCCGCCGGTGGCTTCGGCGATATAGCCTGCCGCCTCCTGGGTATTGCCCGTGGCGGAGTAATATACCACCAGGGTTTTGTCGGATGTTGTCTGCTGAGTTGCTTCGGAGGAAGCGCTACTGTGGGATTCCTCAGAAGCAGTAGGTTCCGGCTGAGTGGTCTGGATGCTCTCCGGCACGGATATCTCCGCAGATGTGGATTCCGGCGTCGAAGAATCGGTACCCCTGTTGCTGCCGCAGGCGGCTAAACCCAACACAAGCGCCAGGCTCAAAAACAATGCTGTTAACTTTTTCATATTGGTTTCATCCTTTCTGATTTTCATCCATGGAGTGTATCCTTGGTATTTCATTGACTTTCCTCCGTCTGCGCTTTCCAAAAGGTCACCGCCTGGTCAATCCAGCCCTCAGCAACGGTACCGGCGCCCAGTCCGAAGCCGTGGCCCAGCCCGGGGCAATGGTGGAATTCCGTGGGAATGTCCAGGGCGCTCATGGCCCGGAGCCGCCCCAGAGGGAATAGCAGTCGGTGTCCACCTCCATTTATTTAGATGTTGTGGTGTTGCACTTGTATTGTACATCCTAGCCTCCTGAATCTTATACGCCTCCTCTTGCTAGATTGTCCCGCTTTCGGCATCTCCTTCGCCGGTTGGAATAGTGATATCCTTGCCGCATCCGGCAAGGGTAAACGCCGTCCATAGGAGCAGAGCAATCAGTAAAGCTTTTTTCGTATCCTATCACCTGCTTTCTGTCTCGTTTTGATTCTATTATAAAAAAAGCGAGACCTCCGAAGAAGTCTCGTTTTGTCAGGATGTTAAAACCTATAGGTTCAAACTCCATCCGTTCGTATGGCGAACTCCACCGCCTTCAAAAACTGACGTACCGTCGGCGAGGGTTGGGGCGCGTGGAGCAGCCCATAGGGAATGGTGTATTCCCAGTCCACCGGCAGGATCTTCAAAAGCGGGTGGACATACTGCCATTTTTCCACCGCCATCAGTACACAGTTGTTGTTTTCGCACTGATTGAAGGCCTCCAAATTGTAGAAATCAAAATCCACAATCTGGATCTGAGGGTGGTTTTTCCACAGGTATTCCCGCAGGCGATCCACATGGTGGCTCCAATTCCGCCGCATCAGCATCAGCCGTTCTCCGTACAGATCCTGAATGGCGAGGCGCTCCTTCTGCGCCAGACGGTGATGGATGGACACCGCACAGCGGATGGGTTCTCTTGACAGCTCCAGCCCGTCGCACCGGCGCAGCTCCAGCATGGTCTCGTCGAAGATCCCCGCCACCACATCGATATTCCGCCCCAGGTTCCCCAAAATCTCCCGGGCGTTCTCCGGCGTGTTATCAAACGGAATCAGCTGAAATTTTGTGTTTGGGCAGTCCTTCTGCAGCTTGGGCCACAGATCCACCAGCACCTGAGCCGGCGTCATGGGGGAGGTGCCGATGCGGATGACGCTCTGGGTCTCCTGCATGGCGTTCTTGGCCCGGGTGACGGAGTCCTTGCAATATTGAATGATGTATTTGGCGTCCTGCACCAAAGACTGGCCTGCCTTTGTAAGAATCAGTCCCCGGTGGGTGCGCTCAAACAGGGAAACTCCCAGGGACTGCTCCAGCAGGTTGATCTGCTTGATCACCGCCGTGGGGGAAATATACAGCAGTTCGGAGGCCTTGTTGAAGCTTCCGGCCTCCACCACCCGAAGAAATGTTTCCAATTGCGGATTATACACCGGCATCCCTGCCTTTCTCTTTTTGCTTTCGCAGATCGGATGGGTTTTCCGCGGATGCCGGGATCATCCAGGAGCGCCCAAAACGCAGTACCCCTGCAATCCGCCGCGTTTCACAGAGCGTTTGCACCCTCCGCTCTGAAATTCCCCATGCCTGGGACGCTTCCCTAACAGAGATGTACCGCATCGCTTCCGCAATCCATGCCAATCACACAAAAACAAGGGGAAAGTTTTGGCTTGCAAGCTGTTTTGTGTGATTCAGTATGCATTATTTATTCGGATATCCGTATACTCCTATCGTCATTATAGTTAGGGAACCTCTGACTAAATCGACAAGAGCTGATGTCGAGAGATTTTGGCACAGCCGAAAGTTCAAAAAGTGGAGGAATACTGTATGTATTTCCCACTTTTTGAACTGTACGGATGGGGCAAAAGATCCGGCATTCAGCCGAAGACGATTTATTCAGAGGTTCCTTAGATTCCTTGGTTTTGTCAATTGCTGACAGGAATACGGAGGAACCTCCGATGAAATCGAAAGTGGCGATGCCATGCGTTTTCGATACAGCCGAAGGTTCAAAAAGGGGAGGAATGCTGTATGGATTTCCCGCTTTTTTCAGCTACACGGATGGGGCAAAAGATTCGGCATTCAGCCGAAGACGATTGATTCAGAGGTTCCCCATATATTTCGATAACGGTATTATACACCCCCGCAGGCCGTCTGCTAAGCTTTTTCCTCCTTTGCAAAGTGACTCCCGGTTCGGCGGGATGCCAAACCGGGAATCCTTAAAACAGCAACGTGATCCAATAGATCAGCCCGTATACCACGCTGGCTGCCAGTCCGTAGACAAGCACCGGCCCGGCAATGGTAAACATTTTACCTCCCACGCCTAGAATGAACCCCTCGGTCTTAAATTCTACCGCCGGGGCGGCAATGGAATTGGCAAAGCCGGTGATGGGCACCAGGGTACCGGCTCCGGCAAATTTGGCAATGTTATCATACAAGCTCAGCCCTGTCAGCAGCGCGGACAGCGCTACCAGGCTCATAGACGCCGCCGTCCCCGCCGCCTCCCGCTCCAGTCCCAGCCAGGCATAGCCGTTCATAAACGCCTGTCCCAGGGCGCAGATCAGCCCGCCGATCCAGAAGGCGTTGAAGCAGTCCTTTCCCATGGGGGACTTGGGGCTCATATCCGATACCAGCTTGCCGTATTGCTTTTCCGTCATGTTGATCCCTCCGCTGCTATCATGCCCCCGGTGGGAAAAAGCATACAAAAAAGCAAAGCTTCCGCCAAGGTTCTTTTGGTGATATTTTGTGTTTCTTGATAAAAACCATCTTCCTTTTTTGTCTACTATTTTTCGAGAGCCTTCGTTGTCAGAACAGGGGAAGATATGATACAATTATATAGCGATCCTACACACGGATCGCCCGTGAAATTACAGCAATGGAGGAATGGAATATGCCTATGCAAATGGGTTTTCGCTGGTATGGCGAAGGCAATGACAGCATAAAGCTCTCCGACATCAAACAGATCCCCGGTGTGACCAGCATTGTCTGGGCCCTGCACCACAAGATGCCCGGCGAGATCTGGGAAGTAGAGGAGATTGCCCAGGTTCAGAAGCAGCTGGAGCCTTACGGCTTTAACATGGACGTGGTGGAGTCGGTGAATGTCCACGATGACATCAAAATTGGCAAGCCCACCCGGGATCAGTATATTGAGAATTACAAGATCACCATGCGGAACCTGGCCAAGTTCGGCGTCAAGGTCATCTGCTACAACTTCATGCCCATCTTCGACTGGACTCGATCCAATCTGTTCCACCCGGTGGGAGACGGCTCCACCGCCCTGTTCTATGAAAAGAACATGATCCAGGACGACTATAACGCCATGGCCCAGTATATCATGGATTTCACCGAGAAGTACAACATGTCCTTCCCCGGCTGGGAGCCTGAGCGGATGGCCAAGCTGGATCAGCTGTTCAAGGACTATGCCCACGTGGATCACGAGACTCTGTGGGCCAACCTGAAGTATTTCCTGGAAGCGCTGATGCCCACGTGTGAGGAGACCGGCATCAAAATGGCGATCCACATGGACGATCCCCCATGGGATATCTTCGGCCTGCCCCGTCTGCTGACCAACGGCGAGAATATCGACCGGTTCCTGAAGATGGTGGACAACCCCTACAACTGTCTGACCCTTTGCTCCGGCTCTCTCAACGCCGATCCCAATAACAATGTGGCTGATATTGTCCGCAAGCATTGCGATCGCATCGCCTTCGCCCACATCCGCAACGTCAAGCACTTCCCCAACGGCGACTTCTCCGAGGCCTCCCACCGGGACTGCGACGGCGACACCGGCATCATCGACATCCTGAAGGCCTACCACGACTGCGGCTATGAAGGCTATATCCGTCCTGACCATGGCCGTCACCTGTGGGGCGAAGGTCCCGGCACTGTCCGTCCCGGCTATGGTTTATATGACCGGGCTCTGGGCATTATGTATATGCTGGGCGTTTGGGATCTGCTGGACAAGCTGGATCCCAAGGGCTGATCCTTCAGGTTTTCCCCGTAACTGTCATCCATCCCCGGGAAGCGGATCGGCCGCTTCCCGGACGATAATAAATTGGAGGTAATAAATCATGGCAAATCTTCCCCTGAACATTGACTATACCGGCAAAGTTGTTGTCGTCACCGGCGCGGGCGGTCTGATCTGCGGCGCAATGGCCAAGGCCTTCGCCTACTCCGGCGCCAAGGTCGCCGCTCTGGATCTGAATGAGGAGGCCGTCAAGAAGCTGGCCGACGAGATCAAAGCGGAAGGCTATATCATGGAAGGCTACAAGGCCAACGTTCTGGAGCCGGAGGCTCTTGAGGAGGTTCATCAGGCCGTTCTGAAGGATCTGGGCCCCTGCGATATTCTGGTCAACGGTGCCGGCGGCAACAATCCCCGGGCTACCACCGATAACGAGTACCAGCACGAGGCATGGGAAGGCTGCAAGACCTTCTTCGATCTTCAGCCCAGCGGCGTGGACTTCGTGTTTAAGCTGAACTTCCAGGGCACCCTGCTGCCCACCCAGGCCTTTGCCAAGGACATGGTTGCCAAGAAGCACGGCGTGATCCTGAACATTTCCTCCATGAACGCCTACACGCCCCTGACCAAGATCCCTGCCTATTCCGGCGCCAAGGCCGCCATTTCCAACTTCACCCAGTGGCTGGCCACCCACTTTGCCGGCACCGGCATCCGCTGCAACGCCATCGCCCCCGGCTTCCTGGTTTCCGCCCAGAACAAGTCCCTGCTGTTCAACGACGACGGCACCCCCACCGCCCGCTCCGCCAAGATCCTCAACGGCACTCCCACCGGCCGCTTTGTGGATGCTGACGAGTTGATCGGCGCCACGCTGTTCCTGTGCGACGACAAGGCAGCCTCCGCCATCACCGGCGTTGTATTGCCTGTGGACGCGGGCTTTGCCGCCTACTCCGGTGTGTGATCCTTAGGGAACCTCTGATTCAACCGGCAAGAGCTGACGCCGAAGGATTTCGGCTCATCTGAACCTTCAAAATGGGGAAGGATTCTGTATGGAGTTCCACTTTTTGAACTGCACGGATGGGGCAAAAGATCCGGCATTTAGTCGAAGACGATTTATTCAGAGCTTCCGTAGTAAAATCAACAAACCGGCGCAGCAAATCGTTGCGCCGGTCTGGCGTTACAGAAGTCATTCCACAGACAAATGGTTCTTTTTCAAGGCGGTCTGGATCGCCACTGCCAGCAGCGGCGCGAACACAATGGCCACAGCCGCGTTGAAGGCGGTGGCAGGCAGTTTGCCGATCACCGTCAGCAGGGCCGCGTCATGTGTCAGCCCCTTCATCAGCAGGCCGCTGTAGAAATAACTTTTGGCCAGGTACAGCGCCGCATAGGTCAGCGCTCCGGCTGTTGTGGCCAAAGCTGCCTTTCCGTAGGTGATCTCCTTCTTCCCGGTACGGATCACCAGCCCTGCCGCAACGCCGTAGGCGCCCTTGGTCAGGAAGGTGATCCAGCACTCGCTGATGTACAGCGGATTCATAACGTCATAGAGGGCAGAGCCCAGGCCGGACGCCAGGCCCCCCAGCCATGGCCCCAGCAGAATCCCGGACAGAGCGCACAGGATATTCCCCAGATGGAATGACGTCGTCCCGGCGATCTCCAGGGGCAGCGTGATGCGTAGGGCGGAACCGGCGGTGGTCAGCGCCGCCAGCATGGCCGCCAGGACGATCTTCTTTGTGGTGATGGCTTGCTTCTTTTCCATATGAATTACCTCCCCAAGTTCTTTTTTCTTCATTATAGCCATATCTGGCAATAATGAAATAGCCAATTTTCTATCAAAAAATAAGGCCACTTCTTGCGCTTGACAAATTCTGCTGACAAATGTACCAAATTCAATCAATATTCCATAATCTGGCTGTACAAAGTGCAAAATGGATGCTACAATGTAAGCATCCAGATCGAGTATGTTCCCAACATCAGAAAGGAGTTATTTGAATATGAGACTGATCCGCGCCAAGGATTACCAGGACGTCAGCCGAAAAGCCGCCAATATCATTGCTGCCCAAGTTCAGCTGAAGCCGGACTGTGTTCTGGGTCTGGCCACCGGCAGCAGCCCTGTAGGCACCTACAAGGAGCTGATCGCCAAGTATGAAAGCGGCGACCTGGACTTTTCTCTGGTCAAAACCATCAACCTGGACGAATATGTAGGACTTCCCAAGGATCACGACCAGAGCTATGCCTATTTCATGCGGCACAACCTGTTCGACCATGTGAATATCGACCAGAATAACTGCAACATTCCCAACGGCATGAACCCCGACGCCCAGGGGGAATGCGCCCGGTACGACGCTGTGATTGACGGCTTCGGCGGCGCGGATCTTCAGCTGCTGGGTCTTGGCCCCAACGGTCATATCGGCTTCAACGAGCCTGCCGACGCCTTTGCCAAGGGTACCAACAAGGTCGAGCTGACCAAATCCACCATCGACGCCAACGCCCGGTTCTTCGCCAGCCGGGAAGACGTTCCCACCCACGCCTATACCATGGGCATCGGCTCCATTATGAAGGCCAAGCGGGTGCTGCTGGTGGTCAACGGGGAGAACAAGGCCCAGGCTGTGAAGGATTGCTTCTTCGGCCCCATCAAGCCCCAGTCCCCCGGCTCCATTTTGCAGCTACATCCGGACTTCATCCTCATCGCGGACGAAGCTGCCCTGTCCCTGGTAAAAGACCGGCTGTAACGCCTGTTTCGCCCGGAGCGTTCCAAATGCTCCGGGGATTCTTTTTCCATTTCCCCGAAAAAACGTCCGAAGGCGCTGAGATTCCAGCGTCTCCGGACGTTTTTGATTGGGAAATGAAAGGCCGGCGCGATTTTTACAGCTCCAGCTTCAGGTCATTTTCCCGGATCCAGCCCCATTTGCGCAGGATCTGGCAGAAGCTCCAGCTGAGCACCGCCGGAAGGACAAAGCAGATCAGAATCAGTCCTGCCCAGTCCATGGCAGTGATCCCGGTCTTGGTTCCGGCGGCAATGTCATTGACCCACCCGGTATACACGCCGATCTGACCCACGAAGCCGCAGGTACCCATACCCGACGACACCGGCGCGCCGTTCATTTCCATACGGAACAGACAGGTGGCCAGCGGGCCGGTAATGGCGGAGGCCAGGGTTGGCGGAATCCAGATCCTGGGATTTTTCACAATGTTGGGCATTTGCAGCATGCTGGTGCCCACCCCCTGGGCTACCAGGCCGCCCCAGCGGTTTTCCCGGAAGCTCATCACCGCGAAGCCCACCATCTGGGCGCAGCATCCCGCCACCGCCGCGCCGCCTGCCAGTCCCGTCAGGCTCAATGCCTGGCAGATGGCGGCAGAGGAAATGGGCAACGTCAAAGCAACGCCCACCAACACCGAAACCAGCATCCCCATAAGGAAGGGCTGCTGCTCCGTGGCCCAGCGCACCGCGCTGCCCACCGCGCTGGCTCCCGCGCCGATGGGCGCCGCCACCAGCCAGGCAAAGCCAATACCCGCCAGCACCGTAACGATGGGGGTCACTAGAATATCGATTTTTGTCTCCTTGGACACCAGCTTGCCGCACTCCGAAGCCACGATGGCAATGACATACACCGCCAGAGGCCCCCCGGCTCCGCCCATGGCGTTGGCGGCGAAGCCTACCGGGATCAGGGAGAACAGCACCAGCGGCGGGCAGTGCAGGGCAAAGCCGATGGCAATGGCAATGCCCGGGCCTACCATCAGAGACGCCAGGCCCCCGATGGTATATGCCAGAGCTCCTTCCCCGGCGCCGATGGTCACGACGGTCTTTTGCAAAAATCCGATGGAGAATTGCTGACCAAGGGTATTGAGGATGGTGCCCACCAGCAGCGTGCAGAACAGCCCCTGGGCCATGGCGCCCAAGGCGTCGATGCCGTAGCGCTGCATACTGCAAACCACATCCTTGCGTTTGAAAAAAGCCTTTACCGAAACCATAGTTTGCCTCCCTCTTTTCCTCTTTTCTACCATTATACTCCATAGATCTGGCAATGGCAATTTTGCGGATTTACCGAAAATCCTCGGATTTTTCACCGATTTTCTGGCCTTTCGCCACCGGCGGCGGGAGTTGCTTTGTGAACGTACATCCGGGCCGGTTCCGGTTCTCCGTCCCCTTGAACCATGCACAGAAAGGCCCAGCCATAGCGCTCATAGAAGGAATCATGATCCGTCAGCAGATACAAGGGAAGCTCTGATGAAATCGGCAAGAGCTGATGCCGAGAGATTTTGACTCAGCCGAAAGTTCAAAAAGTGGAGGAATACTGTATGTATTTCCCACTTTTGTCAGCTGCACGGATGGGGCAAAAGATCCGGCATTCAGCCGAAGACGATTTATTCAGAGATTCCCAAGGTATCCACGCCCAGATCCGCCATATCCCGGCAGACCGTTCGCAGCAGCTGCCCCGCGATCCCCCGGCGCCGGTGCGCAGGCTCCACATATACGGCGCATACGTTGGGGGTCAGATCCTTGCGCTGATGGAAGTCGTTCTCGATCAGCCCCAGGCCTCCCAGAATCTCTCCCGCCTCCACAGCCAGATACCACTGGGGTACCGGCCGGGATCCTGCCAGACATTGGGCGATGCTCTCGTCGTAGGCTTGCTGTGGAATCCGCCACTTCTCATGGAACCAGACTGCCGCCCTTTGGGCCAGGCCGGGATGCTCCCGGATCTTCAGAATCTCCATATTCCGTCTCCTTCCTCCCGCCGGGGACGTCCCCGGCGGACATGTGTATATCATAATCGGGCGGCTTGCGCCTTGTCAACCGGCTATTCCCGGTTTTTCTCCCTCCGGTGGGCAATGCCTCTTCCTTATGGGGTATTTTCACGAAAAGGCAGTTGTAATGTTGGGAAATCAACCCGGCAATTTTATGCTATTTCACAATAGCGCATATATTTGCCTTGGGTTTTTGTGCATGATCACCATTTGCGCCGAATGGATTTCTGCGACTTATATTTTCTTGAAAGTTGAAAAGCTTCCGCTCCGCAAGGTACAATAGAATTGGGTATTCCGGTACCCGATCCACACTGTCTGCAAAAGAGGTATTCCTATGGAACAGCCGGTTTTTGAGATCACCGCCCATGAGGTTACGGTAGAGGTCATCGACGAGCGCACCGGGACGTGTTATCGCCGCACCCTGCCCATTGATTACTACGAAACCGCCAACGCCCTGGTGCTCCAGGGGGAGAATCTGGACGGAAGCGTTTCTCAGCTGGTGTTCTACTCCGGCAGAGGTGTGGAGCGGTTGCAGGGGCTGACCGGCAAAGGCCCTGACCAAGACCCCTGCGGAACCCATCAATAAGCTGTATTTCACATTCAGGAGGAGGTTTTTTCTATGATTAAGAAAACGCTGGTCATCAACGGCATCAACCGCACGCTGTTGATCGACCCCAACGAGACTCTGGCTTCCGTGCTCCGGGAGCGTCTGCTGCTCACCGGCTGTAAGATCGGCTGCGGCGAAGGTCACTGCGGCGCCTGCAACGTCATTGTGGACGGCAAGGTCACCCGCTCCTGCATCGTGAAAATGGGCCGGATCAAGGACGGCGCCGAGATCACCACCATTGAGGGCATCGGCACCATTTCCGACATGCATCCTCTGCAGGTAGCCTGGATGGCCCATGGCTGCGCCCAGTGCGGCTTCTGCTCTCCCGGCTTCATTATGAGCGCCAAGGTACTGCTGGATAACAATCCTTCCCCCACCAGAGAGGAAGTCCGGGACTGGTTCCAGAAGAACCGGAACCTGTGCCGCTGTACCGGTTATAAGCCTCTGGTGGACGCCGTTATGGACGCCGCCCGGGTGATCCGCGGGGAGATCACCAAGGAAGACCTGGTGTTCAAGCCCACCGGAGACTCCATCGTCGGAACCACCTACGTCCGTCCCTCCGCCGCCCAGAAGGTCACCGGCACCTGGGACTTCGGCGCCGACGATGCCCTGAAGATGCCGGAAGGCACCCTGCGCCTGGCCCTGGTGCAGGCCAAGGTCAGCCACGCCCTGATCAAGGGGATCGATACCTCTGCCGCCGAGAAAATGCCCGGCGTCCACCGGATCATCACCGCCAAGGATATCGTAGCCGCCGGCGGCAAGAACCGGATCAACGGTCTGGTTATGCTGCCTCTGAACAACAAGTGCGACGGTTGGGATCGTCCCGTTCTGTGTGACGAGAAGATCTTCCAGTATGGCGACGCCATTGCCATTGTTGCCGCCGACACCGAGACCCAGGCCCGGGCCGCCGCCGACGCCGTGGTGGTGGACATTGAGCAGCTGCCCGCCTATATGAACGCAATGGACGCCATTGCCGAGGACGCTATTGAGATCCATCCCGGAACCCCCAACGCCTACTACGAAACCAACTGTATCAAAGGCCCGGACTTCGACTTTGCCTCCGCCCCCAACGTGGTGGAGATTCAGTCCTACTGCTCCCGTCAGCCCCACCTGCACCTGGAGCCGGACTGCGGCTATGCCTACATTGACGAAGACGGAATGGTTACCGTTCACTCCAAGTCCATCGGTATCCACCTGCATATGCCCATGATCGCCGACGGCATCGGCGTACCCATGGAGAAGCTGCGTCTGGTGCAGAACCATGCCGGCGGTACCTTCGGCTACAAGTTCTCACCCACCAACGAAGCCATTCTGGGCGCTGCCGCCAAGATTCTGGGCAAGCCCGTTTCCTTGGTTTTCAACCAGTATCAGAACATCACCTACACCGGCAAGCGCAGCCCCGCCTTTATGAACATCAAGCTGGCTGCCGATGAAAAGGGCAAGCTGCTGGCCCTGTGGGGCAACAACTACATCGATCACGGCCCCTACTCCGAGTTCGGCGACCTGCTGACCCACCGCCTGAGCCAGTTCACCGGCGCGGGCTACCACATCCCCACCATCCGCAATAAGTCCACCACCGTCTTTACCAACCACGCCTGGGGCTCCGCCTTCCGGGCCTACGGCTCTCCCCAGTCCTTTATGGGCTCTGAGATCGCCATAGACGTGCTGGCTGCCAAAATGGGGATCGATCCCTTCGACATCCGGGAGATGAACTGCTACAAGGAATCCGAGCACTCCACCATCCCCACCGGCTACGCCCCCGACGTCTACTGCTTGGAAGAAATGTATAAGGTTGCCCGGCCTCTGTACGAAGCCGGCAAGAAGCGGGTAGCTGAGAAAAACGCCGCCTCCGACGGCCGGTATCAGTACGGCATCGGCGTTTCCTCCGGCGTTTACGGCTGCGGTCTGGACGGCGTGGACGCCTCCCAGGCCTACGCGGAGCTGAATCCCGACGGCACTGTCACCATGTACGCCTCCTGGGAGGATCACGGCCAGGGCGCGGATATGGGCGTACTGGTTTCCGCCCACGAGACCCTGCGTCAGGCCGGGATCAAGCCCGAGCAGATCCGTCTGGTAATGAACGACACCAAGATTACCCCCAACTCCGGCCCCGCCGGCGGTTCCCGGAGCCAGGTCATGTCCGGCAACGCCTGCCGTCTGGCCGCGGAGAACCTGCTGGCCGCCATGAAGAAGGAGGACGGCACCTACCGCACCTACGCGGAAATGAAGGCCGAGGGCATTGAGACCAAGGTTCAGGGCCAGTGGGTGTGCAGCTACTGCGCCGATCATCCTGTGGATCAGGCCACCTCTCAGGGCGAGCCCTTCGCCACCTATATGTACACCCTGTTCCTGCCGGAGGTATGCGTGGACACCCAGACCGGAAAGGTCACCGTTGAGAAGTTCACCTGCGTCGCCGACGTAGGCACCATTATGAACAAGCTGCTGGTGGACGGCAACTTCTACGGCGGTCTTGCCCAGGGCATCGGTCTGGCGCTGAGCGAGGACTTTGAGGATCTGAGCAAGCACACCAGCCTCAAGAACTGCGGCATCCCCTATCCCAAGGATATCCCCGATGATATCGAACTGCACTACACCCAGACCTACCGGCCCAACGGCCCCTACGGCGCTGCCGGCTGCGGCGAAGCGCCTCTGGATGCCCCCCATCCCGCCATCCTGAACGCCATCTACAACGCCACCGGCGCCCGGATTACCCGTGTCCCGGCGCTGCCTGAGGTGGTTCTGGCGGCTCTGAAGGAACTGGAAGGCTAAGGAACCTCTGAATCAATGGGCCGTGCCGAAATCTCCCGGCATCCGCGCTTATCGATTCCGTCAGAGATTTTCTAAGCATCCAACCACGCAAAAACGCTATGAGAGGCGGGCGACCGCCTCTCATTTCTCGCCTGGCGCGTCTTCAGAAAAAGATCGCTCCCAAAATCCGCCGATCTATGCTATACTGTAAGAAAGCCCCTACCATCCCCTGAACCGGAGGTGACCGCCGTGAAAATCGAAGAACGCGCTTCCACCCATGTCTACCGCCAGCGGCAGATGTTTACCAAGGAGGAGCTGGAGGCCCGGGAGCGCCTTTGCGTCCACGAGCAGCCGGCCTACTGCAACGCCGCCTGCCCGCTGAAGCTGGATGCCAAGGCCATGACCGCCGCCATTGCCGCCGGAGACTTTGACCGGGCGCTTGCCCTGTACGAGAGGATTACACCCTTCCCACACCTGCTGGCCGAAGGCTGCGAAGCTCCCTGTGAGCAAAGCTGCAAGCTGTGGGCCTTGGGGGAGGGGATCTCCATTCGGGCCTTGGAGCGAGCCGCCCTGACCTGGGGGACGAAATCCCGGGGCAAGAGCTTCCTGCGGAAGAAGCCTACCGCTGTGGGCATTTTCGGCGGCGATCTGCTGACCCTGTTTCTGGCAGGGGAGCTGGTGAAGAAGCGCTATAGCGTTCATATTTACTGCTCTCAGCCGGACGCTCAGGCTTTGGTGGAAGCTTGCGTACCGGAGGCTTCTCCTTCCGCCAAGGCAGCCACCGCAAAGGCTCTGGCGGATATGGACGCGGAGTTTTCCTGGAATGCCGATCCTGTTTTGGCATACTCCCGGGAGGAGCGGCAGCTGAAGGCCGCCTCCTTTGCCGTGGCCCAAGCCCTGTTCCCCGACCTGGCGGTGGAGGAGGTCCTGATGGTCAGCCGCCCCCACAATCTGATCACCGGGAAGACCCGGGGGGTATTGGACGCTGCCTTCGGGGCAAAAAAAGCCGCCCTCTCCATAGACCGCATGGCCCAAAAGCTGGATCCGGCCAACACCCGGGGGGAGGAAGGCGCCGTAGAAACCAGGCTATACACCTCCCTGGAGGGCATTGCCCCCAGCGAAAGGATCCCCGTTTCTGACAAAGCTTCCGCTATGGCCGAGGCCAAGCGGTGCATCCAATGCCATTGCGAGGAATGCATCCGGGGCTGCGCCTACTTGCAGCACTATCAGAAATTCCCCCGGATCCTCACCCGGGAGATCTACAACAACGTCTCCATCATCATGGGCGACCACATGATGAACAAGCCCATCAACGCCTGCGCCTTGTGCGGCCAGTGCGGCGTCCTGTGTCCCAACGGATACGACATGGGAGAAGTCTGCCGCATCGCCCGGGAGAATATGGTCTTCACGGGAAAGATGCCCCTGGCGCCCCACGAGTTTGCCCTGATGGACATGCTGTTTTCCAACCAGGAAGCCTTTCTGGCCCGACCCCAGCCCGGTTTTAACCGATGCCGGTATGTGTTCTTCCCAGGCTGTCAGGCCGCTGCCATCGCCCCGGCCACGGTACGGGCGGCTTACCTGGATCTGTGTACCCGGCTTCCCGGCGGTGTTGCCCTGATGCTGGGCTGCTGCGGCGCCATCTGCCATTGGGCTGGCCGGTACGAGCTTCACAGCCAGACCAAAGCGTTTCTCAAGGAGGCGCTCGCCCAATTGGGAGATCCCATAATCATTGCCGGATGCCCTACCTGCAAGAAGGAGCTGGCTGACCTTCCCGGTGTAACGGTTTTGGGGGTCTGGGAAATTCTGGAGCGGCTTGGGCTTCCCCAGACCCGGCGGCCGGATCCACGGCCGGTAGCCCTCCACGACGCCTGCGGCGCCCGGGGAGACGGAGAAACCCAGGCCAGCATTCGCCGGATCGCCCAGGCCCTGGGCTGCCAAGTGGCAGACACTCCCTACTCCGGCGATCAAGCGCCCTGCTGCGGCTACGGCGGGCTGACCCAATACACCAACCGGGAAGTGGCCAGAAAAATGACGGACAAATGCCTGGAGCGGTCAGACCTGCCCTATTTGAGCTATTGCATGGCCTGCCGCGACCGGTTTGCCCGGGAGGGCCGGGAGTCCATGCATCTGCTGGAGCTGGTCTACGGCACATCCGCCGACCACTGCCCGGACATCAGCGCCAAGCGCTATAACCGTCTGGGGCTGAAGCAGCAGCTGTTGAAGGAACTATGGAAGGAGGACACACAGACCGTGGACTTGGGATTTACCATTGCCTATACCCCTGAAGCGGAAGCCCTGATGGACGACCGGATGATCCTGAAATCCGACGTGATCCAGGTCTTTGAGCATCTGCGGCAGACCGGGGAAGCCATTTGCGACGGTGAAACCGGCCTGTACATCACCCGCGCCCGGCAGGGAAACGTGACCTTCTGGGTCAAGTACCGGGAAACAGACGCCGGTTATCAAGTCATCAGCGCCTACAGCCACCGGATGAAGGTGGTCAACCGGCAGTAAAGGAGGCACCGCCATGGCGGATAAAAACTACTATACCATCGACCCGGAAGGAAAGCTCACCTGCCTGAAGTGCCGGTGCAAGCTGCAAAAGGGTAAGGCCAAATTTCTGTACCTGGACAACGGCTTCCCGGTGGAGCTGCCGGTGTGCCCCCAGTGCGGCTTTGTTTACGTGCCCGAGGAGCTTGCCCTGGGGAAGGTGCTGGCCGTGGAGAAGGCGCTGGAGGACAAATGATGGACGGACATCCCGGCGGAGAAGCACACAGCCGCTATCTCATAGAACTGGCCTTCCTGCCCCCCGGCAGCCGCTGGCTGGATATGGGGGCAGGCGACGGCGCCGCCCTTGCCTTGTTGGAAGCATCCGGCTATCATGCCACAGGCATCGACCTGGCCCCCCGAGGCGGGGCGGTAGAGCAGGGGGATTTTCTCCATGCGCCCTATGCCGATGGGCGCTTTGACGGGATCTTATCTCAGTGCAGCTTTTTCGTCAGCGGCAATGTGCCTCTGGCTCTGGAAGAAGCGGCGCGGCTGCTGCGCAAAGGCGGCAAGCTGGTATTCTCCGATGTGACGCGAAACGTGGTGACCCTATTGAACCAGGTTCGCCAGGCCGGTTTTGCCGTCCGCCATTTGGAAGATCTGACAGACCAGTGGCGGACATATTACTTGGAACGGTTGTGGCGGGAAGACGCCTGCCTCCCCAGGGGAAAAGGCTACAGCTATGTCCTGTTTGTATGTGAAAGGATGTGAAGATATGGACTTGACCCAGCGGATCCTGGAGCTGTCCCGGTACGGGTATTTCTGCTCCCAGATCCTGGCCATTTTGCTGCTGGAAACCATCGGCGAGGAAAATCCCAAGCTGGTACAGGCCATGGCCGGTCTCAACGGCGGCGTAGGCTTTTCCGGCGGGGTATGCGGCTGTATGACCGGCGGCTGCTGCATTCTGTCCTATTTCACCGGGAAACCCGACGATCTCAGCTACGACAGCCCCCATCACAAAACCGCGCTGGGGGAATTCACCCGCTGGTTCACCGACGAGATGGAACTGGAGTACCAGTCCATCGACTGCCGGGACATCATCCGGGGGAACCCAGCCAAGCGGGTGGAGTACTGCCCGGAGATCATCGCCCGAACCTATGAAGCCTGTATGGAGATTCTGGAGGCAAAAGGGTTTTTATGACGATGCAGATCGGTAAGACTATGAGCCTCTGCCCGGTGTGTCTGGCAAAGATCCTCGCCGGGAAGATCATAGGGGAGGACGGAAATATTTATTTGGAAAAGCGCTGCTGGGAACACGGTAGCTTTCAAACCCTCATCTGGGAGGGCAGTCTTGACAGCTATCTTGCCTGGGGGGCGGAGGACGCCGGTGGGAAGGTGACCCCCGTCCGGGCCACGGCGCCGGAACGGGGCTGTCCCTACGACTGCGGCCTGTGCCAGAACCACGAGCGGGACGGCTGCTGCGTGCTGCTGGAGCTGACCAACCGGTGCAATCTGCGCTGTCCGGTGTGCTTTGCCGGCGCGGGAGACCAGCCGCCCCGGGATCTTCCTCTGGAGCAGATCGCCGGACAGTATGATCTGCTCCTGGAGCGCGGCGGCCCCTTTAACATCCAGCTCTCCGGCGGGGAACCTACCCTGCGGGATGATCTGCCTCAGATCATCGCCCTGGGGAAAGCGAAGGGTTTCACCTTCTTCCAGCTGAATACCAACGGCCTGCGGCTGGCCCGGGAGCCGGACTATGCCCAGATCCTGGCCCAGGCCGGGGTGAGCGCCGTCTTTTTGCAGTTCGACGGCCTGGAGGAGCGGATCTACCGTACCCTGCGTGGGGCGGAACTGTTGGACGAGAAGTTAGCCGCCTTGGAAAACTGCCGTCTGGCAGGGCTTCCTGTGGTGCTGGTGCCTACGGTAGCCCCGGGGGTCAACGACCATGCCCTGGGAGAGATCCTGCAATTTGCCCTGGCCCATGCCCCTCACGTCCGGGGAGTACACATCCAGCCCATATCCTACTTTGGCAGGTGCGCTCTGAAAGCCCCGGAAAAGCGGCTGACCATTCCCGGGGTACTGCACCGGATTGAGGAACAGACCCAGGGGCTTTTTCAGGCCGCCCATTTTGGCGGCGGTGGAGCGGAAAGCCCCTATTGCTCCTTCCATGCCAGCTATCTGCGCCGGGAGGACGGCTCCCTCAAGCCCCTGCCCCGGCGCAGGAGCCAATGCTGCTGCGTCAAAAGCAGCGAGGCAAGAGACTATGTATCCCGGCAATGGAGCGGAAAAGTCTCCTTGGGCGACGGCGACCCCGACACCGCCTCACTGGACGAATTCCTGCGCCGGACGGTGGAAAATACCTTCACCGTCTCCGGTATGGTCTTTCAAGACGTTTACAACCTGGACTTAGACCGGCTGCGCCGGTGCTATATCTGCGAGGTGGACAGCCAGCGGGGCATGGTTCCCTTCTGTGCCTATAACCTCACCGACGCGGCCGGCCGCCCACTGTACCGAATATGAAACGAACTGCTTTGGATCCGTGGATCCAGGAAACAGAATCCCTGCCCCATTGGAACCGGGAGGTTCTGGAGGCATTACAGCTGCATAAACTCAATTCCCTGCTGGCGCGGGCCAAGGCTCGGGGCGGCAGATACAGCGGCTTTCCGGATCGGCTTTCTTCCCTGGAGCAGCTGCGTACTCTCCCCTTTACCACAGCGGAAGACCTGAACGCCGGAAAGCTGCTGCTCACCTCTCAGGCCCAGGTCAGCCGGATAATCTCCGGGGCCACCTCGGGCACCACCGGCCCTGCCAAGCGGGTATTTTATACCCGGCAGGATTTGGAGCATACCGTGGGTTTTTTTGCCGCTGGGATCTCGGAAATGCTCCGCCCCGGCGAGTGCTGTCTCATCGCCTTCCCCTTCACCGGCCCCTTCGGTCTGGGTGATCTCATCGCCCGGGCGGTGGAGCGGCTGGGAGGGATCCCCATCCCCGCCGGACAATGGCGCACCTGGGCGGAGCTGTCCGACTTGATTGCCCGAACCCGCCCCGCCGCCTATATCGGCTTTCCCGTAACCTTGCTGAGCCTCGCCAGAATTTACCCCGGGGATCTTCCCATTGGCAAAGCGCTGGTCTCCGGGGACGCCTGCCCCCAAGGGGTGATGGAGGCGCTGGAACGCGCCTTAGGCGGCCCACTGTATCCCCACTATGGCAGCCGGGAATGCGGCCTGGGCGGCGCGGTGACCTGTCCCGCCTTTGAAGGGATGCATCTGCGGGAAAACCACATCCTGGCGGAGATCATAAACGAACAGGGAGATCCTCTGCCTGTTGGCGCCTACGGTGAGCTGGTCATCACCACCATCGGCCTGGAAGCCATGCCCCTGATCCGCTACCGCACCGGCGACTTTACCCGCTTTCTCCCGCCATGTCCCTGCGGCGGCGTAACAAGGCGGATCGCCCGGGTATCCCGCCGCTCCGGGACAATCTCCATGGAAGATCTGGACAGCGCTCTGTTCTCCATTCCGGGCCTGGTGGACTACCGGGCTTCCCTGGACAAAGCCCTGGAGCTGGAGGCGCTGGTGCTGGAGGAAGGCCTGGAAAAGCTGCTCTCCGGCCAGGCCGCTCTGTGCTGTCCGGGGATTCCCATCCGGATACGAACAGCCCCGGCCTCTGGGAAAAACCGCCCTCTATACCCGGGGAAACGGTATATTTTATAGCATTTTGCCAAAGGCGGCTGCCGCTGACTTTTCGGGAAGCTCTGGTGAAATGGGCAAGAGCTGATGCCGATTTCATCAGAGCTTCCCTCATGATTTTTTGAGAAGGATTCCTCAAAATGCATTTCCATGGGAAAACCGTTGCATCAGAGGAAACGGTCTGCTATACTGTAAGCACACAAATGGAGGAATGCCCATGACACGTTTTTTTGTAGAACCGGAGCAGATGCGGCCGGATTTTTTGGTCCTGACAGGGGAGAATGCCCAGCACGCCAAGGTGCTGCGGATGAAAAGCGGGGAACAGGTGCTGGTCTGTGACGGTCAGGGGGAAGAATGCCTGTGCACCATCAGCGACGTCAGCCCCGGGCAGATCAGCCTGGTGGTGAACAAGCGGCAGCTATCCCAATCGGAGGCGGCTTTGGCGGTCAGCGTCTATATGGCCTTTCCCAAGTCGGATAAGCTGGAGCACGTGATCCAAAAGGCTACGGAGCTGGGCGCTTATGAGATCGTTGCCTTTCCCACGGCCAGGTGTGTATCCCGTCCGGATGAGAAAAGCCTGAAAAAGAAGCTGGAGCGATGGCAGAAGATCGCGGCCTCAGCCGCTCAGCAATCCGGTCGGGGACGGATTCCGGAAGTGATGGCTCTGGGAAGCTACCGGGAGGCCCTGGAGCGGACGGCCCGATCGGACAAGGCCATTCTCTTTTATGAAAACGAACGGGCGACCACCCTACGCATGGCCCTGGAGGAAGGGGAATACCGCTCCGTGAGCCTGCTCACCGGCCCGGAAGGCGGGTTGGAGGAACAGGAAGTGGCCCAGGCTATGGAGGCGGGACTGCGTGTGTGCACTCTGGGCAAGCGGATCCTGCGCTGCGAGACAGCGCCGCTGTGCGCCCTGTCCGCGGTGATGTACCACGGTGGAGAGTTCTGAGAAGCTGCTGGAATCCATCGTCTGGTGATCCTGCTCCGAAATCCGAGACGCTTAAACGAAAACGCCAGCCGATTTGATGAACGCCCATAAGGAAGGAATCCTATTTTGCAGGACAGCATGGCAAAACGCTTTCCCGTATCAACCGGGAGAAGATCGACGCAATTCGCGAAGCGGTAAAAGCACTGAAAAAAGCTGGGCATATCGTCTGCTGCCGGGAGCGCGACGAGAAAGGACGCTTGCGCGGCACGGATTATATCGAGCAGCCGCAGCCAAGAGAGTCGGAAGCAGCTACCAGGCGAAAAGATAAATGAGGATCCGTTTACGTCCTCTCAATCAATATCCCGTCCGAAAGGCGGCTTTTGCCTAAGGAACCTCTGAATAAATCGTCTTCGGCTGAATGCCGGATCTTTTGCCCCATCCGTACAGTTCAAAAAGTGGGAAATACATACAGTATTCCTCCACTTTTTGAACTTTCGGCTGTGCCAAAATCTCTCGACATCAGCTCTTGTCGATTTAGTCAGAGGTTCCTTAGATAAAGTGTCATCGTACATTGTACCGGTTGTAGTAAGTTTAGCAGGGATTCTTCTGATTTATTATGGTGTAACAGCTTTGTTCTAAGGCAATGGACGTAAAACATCTTTAGGGAGGCGTTCTTATGAACAGAATCATTACAATTAGTCGTGAATTTGGAAGCGGCGGTCGGGAAATTGGCAGGCGTTTAGCGGAAGCATTGACAATCGCATACTATGACCAAGAAATTGTAACTGCCTTAATGAAAAGAACCCCAAAAGCCGAAGAATATATCCAGAACGCCCGCTTCCGTTGCTCCCAATTACAACGGCTCGCACATTTGGTCTGCCAACAAACGATGTCGTTACAAAAAATCTAAACTTCTATATACAGGAGAGCAAAATGATACAGGAAGTAGCAGGGCAATCGGATTGCGTGATTGTAGGACGATGCGCGGACTACGTTTTGCGGGATTTGAACCCTTTTCGGCTGCTTATATATGGAGATATGCGTTCCAAAATTGTGCGTTGCCGAGAAAACGGGGCTGACGCCGCAGAGATGACAAACAAAGAGTTACAACAAAGGATTCTATCTGTTGATAAGAAAAGAGCGCGTTATTATCAATTCTACACAGAGCGCACTTGGGGCGATAAAGCGAACTATGATTTATGTATTAACACAACCAACGCCGAAATTAAGAAAATCGTCCTTGCCATAGAGAAGTTTATAATTTAACAGTATTTGGGAGATGTCAAAAAACGGCTGTCCACGCGCTTGTATGAGTTTGTGCGCTCATGAAGATGGACATACCAAATCATATAGCTTTGGCTTTTTCTTTGTTTTTTTGCGTGATTCGGGTGCAAGGTTTTTGCTTATTTTAGGGAACCTCTGAATAAATCGTCCTCGGCTGAAAGCTGGATCTTTTGCCCCATCCGTGCAGATGAAAAAAGCGGGAAATCCATACAGGATTCCTCCGCTTTTTGAAGGTTCGGCTGTGCCAGAATTTCTCGGCATCCGCTCTTGCCGGTTTACTAGGAAAGCTCCGCATTCCTGGTAAGTTTTTAAATTAATGCCAGCGTCTCGCCCCTTGCGGGGTAACCGATGCGGATGCATATCCATACCCATGGGCCGAAGACTTTCAGGGATGGTGGCGCACTGCGAAAGCCCATGGGTATTGAATCAGAGCGTCCTTATCGGTGGATGCCATTCCGCCTGGCGCCTTTTTATCTCTTGCCTTTGTGAACAATTACGTCGCCGGATGCGGAATCAACATCGATGACGCAGCGGCCGTCGCCGTATACATGTTCCTCACCGCTGTTCCGGGTTTCAAAATCGGAAATGAAATCGCCGCTGGCGGTGTCCAGGAGCACTGTGAAGCCACTGTCCCGGGGGAGGGTCAATTCCAGCTTCCCGGAGGCGGAGTCTACATCCACCTGACGAGGGGTGTTGGTCAGCTCGCCGATAAAATCACCGGACGCGCCATCCCAATCCAAGGTTTCCAGAGAACCCTGGAAGGTCACATTTCCGGAAGCGGTATCCACGGAAAGATCCGTAACCGTGCAGTTTTCCATTTTTGCCATGACGCTGGCGCTGTCCAGGTCGGCTTCCCGGATGGTCAGATCCGTTGCCTCCAGCCAGATTGAGGCGGCGTCGGCGTCCAACTCTTGGCAGATCCAATCCCGGGGAACGACGATCGACAGATCAATGCGAGGGGAACCCCTCCGGAGAAGCCCGAAACCGCCCCAGTCGGACTTGGTGCGCAGGATCAGCTCGTTTTGCCGGATTCCCCAGTATACGTCTGTTCCGGCGTCTTCTGAGCTTTGGTTTATGACGGCGATGCTGTCCACATCCCCGGGGAGCATGGTGATATTGCAGCGATCCAAATCTATGTTCAGAGCCTGTACGGTATTGGCCGATACCAGGACAGGGGCGTCTGAGGCCAGCATTTGCGTATCAGAAAAGATGAAGTCCCACCAGAAACTGTCAGACCAGGAAAAGGCCAGCGCTCCCAAAAAGATGCCCAGAAGGATCAAAAGCAAGACGCTCCATACAATAATGCGAATGATGGCGTTGGTTTTCATAGGATGCTCCTCCTCAAATCCCAAATGATAGGGATCGATCCGCTTTCCTATTGCGCTGCTTTCCGGAGGGTGACATTACCGGACGCGGATTCCATGTGGATGTCGCAGCTTCCGCTGCCGTATACATAGGTTTTCCCCTTTTTCTCATAGTCAAAGTCTGAGAGCAGGTCATTGCTCAGCCCGTCCATGGTGACGGTATATCCACAATCTTCCGGCAATGTCAGATCCAATGAGCCGGAGGCAGAGTCCATTTCGATTTCGTTGGGGGCAGAGGCGAAAATCCCTTTGAAGCTTCCGGAGGCACTGTCCATGTCCAATTCCCCCAAAGAGCCGCTGAATTCCACATCCCCTGAGTCGGTATCCACAGACAGCTCGTTGACGGTGCAGTTTTCAAAGGACGCGCCGCCGCTGGTACTCTCGACATCCACGTCCGCAATGGTCAATTCCCGGACTGCCAGATGTGCCGAGACGGTATTCAGCTCCAGCTCCCGGAAGACCCACTCCACCGGAACGGTGACCGACAGGTCGCGCCGGACAGTACTGCTTCGGACGGTGTCCCGATCAGCGTTAAAATCGGAGGAGGAAACTTTCAGTTCCCGATCCTGAACGATCCAGTACAGGGGCCGGGCGGAGTCGTTGTCGGTGACGTCTTCGACCAGGAGCTGATCGCCGCCGCCGGGGACGATGGTGACAGTGCCGCAAGCCCAGAGGATGCTGATTTGGTCAATGTCTGCCGACGAGAACCGGAAGGAAGAAGGGCCGTCACCTGTGGCGGCTACAACCTCCGTTACCGCCGGGGCATTGCTTTGCGCATGCATCTGTATCGTCGGGGCAACGGTTTGTGTATGCTGCTGTATCGTGGGGGAATTCTCTATTTCCAATTGCGCCCTTCCGTTCCAGCTGAAAAGCAGGCCGGCTATGAGCAGCCCCAAAAGGGCCAAAAGCGCAATACTCCAAAGTATGATCCGAAGGATCACGCCGGTTTTCATACTACGATCCCTCCTTTAGATCCAAAATAGCACGGATAAGGCCGTTGATGGCGGCGGTGATGGGGAAGATCAGCCAGGTGATGTACCACGCGCCCAGGAGGAAGCTCAAAAGGAAGTAACACACGAGGCCGATGGTCCAAATCAGGCTGCTGATGCTGTTGTGCAGCTTCTCTCCGGGAGAAACCGACACAGGCGCGTCTTCCTCCCTTTTGGCTTTGGCTCCCAGAACCATCAGGAACGTGGCAGCCGCCACCAGAAGTAGGGTTCCGCACAGTCCCGGGATATCCCAACCCAATTCGTCCAAAGCGATCAGGGGAATGGGGCAAAGAATGTACAGGGCGACAGCCACAGCCCGGAGAAGCTTCTTTCGCGGGGTATCCTCCTCATGCCGGGCAGACGGTGGGGAGTCCGGCGGGATGGCGGGAGACTGCCCCAGCAGAGAATTGATATCGCCGATGCCGGAAATGGCCAGCCGGTAGGCGGCTTCCGGCACCTTTCCCTGGGCAATCAGATCGTCATAGCGATCCAGTGTGTTCTGTAAAATCTCTTGCTTAATATCCTCGCAGTTGTCGGCTCCGGCAAATAGAAGCTCCACATACTGAATCAACTGCTCTTTCATACCCGTCCCTCCACTTCCAATAGGTTATCCATGATTTCCTTTGTTTCCTTCCATTCCGCCAGAAGACGATAACAGGCGTCCCGGCCTTCCACGGTGATGGTGTAATATCGCCGACGGGCGCCGGCGCCGCTTTGCCCCCAGTAGGAGGCGATGTAGTTTAGCTCCTCCAGACGCTTGAACGCGGTATACAAGGTGGCCTCCTTCAATTCGAAACGCCCGGAAGAAAGGGTGGAGATCGTTTTGTTGATCTCGTAGCCGTAGCTGTCGCCCCGGAGCAGCCGGGCCAGAATAATGGCGTCGGTGTGCCCGCGGATCAGATCACCGGCAATGGACATGGGCATCCCTCCTTCACGGAATTATAATAACATGATATACCTCGCCTGTCAAGGTACTTCAAGAAATAATATAAAGCCACCGGGGGATCCCGGTGGCAGATCATTTATGATATTTGCTTCCGGCCTGAATGGCTTCCGCCCGGTACAACTGCTCCAGAACCATGATCCGGGCCAGATGATGGGGGAAGGTCATGGGGCCCATGGACAGCTTGAAATCCGCCTTGGCTTTCACTTGGGAAGCGATCCCGAAGGAGGAGCCGATGAGAAAGCAAGCGCTGGATTTCCCGGAGGTCTTTACTTCCGCCAGCTTTTGGGCAAAGGCCTCGCTGCTGAGCAGCCGGCCCTCGGGGGTGAAGATACAAAGCCAGGCGCCCTTGGGGATTTTCGTAAGGATCATTTGGGCTTCCTTGTCCAATCCGGCGGTGATCTCGGCAGGGGAGGGGGTGTCGGGAAGGCGAACCTCCGGCAGCTCCACCAGATGGAAGCGGCAGTAGCCCCCCAGACGCTTAGCGTACTCTCCGGCGGCGGAGAGGTAGAAGGGTTCTTTCAGCTTGCCCATGGCAATCAGAGTGATATCAAACATGGCACACCTCCTGCTATCGGTGATTGTACCATGCTTTTTTGGAAAAGACAATGATATTTCCTTCGGGTTTGCGGAAAACTGATTCCGGAGGTGGTAACATGGAGAAGAACAAGCAAAAGATCGTCACCGATCCTCAGGGCAGCTATACCGGACGAGGCCGGGATCCCTATGAGAAGCCGGTTCAGGATGCGGATGATCTGTGACCCGGGAGGGCTTTGCACGTGGGGGCCTTGCGGCCCCCGCACACATCCTGTTACGCGTCATGTTTGATCTATGGCACCTCTGAATCCATCGTCCGCAGGTGAGCAGCAGAACTTTTCTCCCATCCCCGCGGTTCAAAAAACGGGAAATCCATACAGACTTCCTCTGCTGTTTGAAGGTTTGGCTGTGCCGGAATTTCCCGGCGTCAGTTCTTGCCGGTTGAACCCGAGGTTCCTTATGCATGTTCAGACAGCGCCTGTGCCAGGTACAGCAGGAAAGATCATTCCCCTTTGTATTTTCGCCGGGTTGCCATGCCGCCCCGGATATGCCGCTGCTGCTTATTCTCGTCCAGAAGCTGCCGTACCTGCACATACAGGGCGTGATTATACGGCTCCAGCCGCTGGGTCAGATCCTTATGTACGGTGGATTTGGAAATGCCAAAGTGCCGGGCGGCAGCCCGGACGGTGGCGCCGGTTTCGATCATGTACACAGCCAATTCACAGGCTCGCTTGCATAGGCATTCTTTCATAGGCTCCCCTCCGATGCTGTGTGCTGCTGAAAAAGCATATGCTGCTGCCTGATGGAATATGCGGTCTTGACACCGGGAGGACAAGGGGCTAGAATAAACAAAGAAGCCCAGGCCCAGGATCCCGGGGGAAAGCCCCGCGCTTGTTTTCCGGCGGCGATCCGGCCCTGGATAGATACAAGGGAATCTCTGAATCAATCGTTTGCGGCTGAGCACGAATCGCTTGCCCCATCCATTCCGTTCAACAAGGGGAAAATCCATACAGGATCCCCCGCTTTTTGAACCGTTGGATGGGCCAAACGCTTTCAGCGTCAGCCTTTGCCGATGAAATCGGTGGCTCCCGAGATTTGGGGGATGCGGCGATGGTCTATTTCAATAACGATTATGCGGAGGGCTGCCATCCGAAGATCCTGGAAGCCCTGGCCCGCACCAATTTGGAGCAGACTCCCGGCTATGGGGAAGATCCATACTGCCGTCAGGCGGCGGATAAAATTCGCAGGGCCTGTCAACGGGAGGACGCGGCGGTGCATTTTCTGGTGGGCGGGACACAAACCAATCTGACGGTGATCGCCGCGGCTCTGCGTCCCCATCAGGGGGTGCTGTGCGCTGTCAGCGGACACATTAACGGCCACGAAACCGGCGCCGTGGAAGCCGCCGGCCATAAGATCCTGACGCTGCCATCCTCCAACGGCAAAATCACCGCGGCCCAGGTGGAGGAGGCGGTGAACGCCCATCGGGCAGATCCGAGCTTTGAGCATGCCGTTCAGCCCAAAATGGTCTATATTTCCAACCCTACGGAATTGGGCACCCTGTACAGCCGGGATGAATTGGAGGCGCTTTCCCAAACTTGCCGCGGGATGGGACTGTATCTGTTCCTGGACGGGGCGCGGCTTGGATACGGCCTGACCGCGCCGGACAATGATGTGTCAATGGCGGATCTGGCCAGGCTGTGCGACGTGTTTTCCATCGGCGGCACCAAGGTGGGGGCGTTGTTCGGCGAGGCGGTGGTGATGGGAAATCCGGCGCTTGCTGAGGATTTTCGCTATCTGATCAAGCAGCGGGGCGGCATGCTTGCCAAAGGACGGCTTTTGGGCATTCAGTTTGATACGCTGATGACGGATGGGCTGTACCTTGCCATTGCCGGACACGCTGTGGCAATGGCACGGCAGCTGCGGCAGACTTTGATGGAGCTGGGGATCCCTTTGCTGGTGCCGGGGTGTACGAATCAGGTGTTTGCCATCCTGCCGGATCGGATCCTGGAGCGCCTTGCCCGGCAGTTCGTTTTCTGCGAGTGGAAGCGGGTGGATGACGGCCATCGGGCGGTTCGCTTCTGCACCAGCTGGGCCACCCGGGAGGCGGATGTGCTGGCTTTGTGTCAGGCCCTGCGGGAATGTTTACAATGCGTTCATTAGACATTTGTCCGGGGATAGGATATACTAGACGAAAAAGGGGGAACGTGGATGCACTTTGACAGAAAGCTTATGCCGAGGCTGTTTCTGCTGATAGCCGGCTGCATTGTATTCGGCTGGCTGGTGCTGGACACGGCCAGAGCCACCATCGTTTTTAACACCATCTGGGAGCTGATCTCTCCGTTTGTGGTGGGCGCGGCCATCGCCTTTGTATTTAATGTGCCTATGCGGGCCATTGAGCGGCAAATGGAGGGGATCAGCCGCCCCAGCCTTCGCAGGAGCCTCTCCATTATGCTGACCATTGCGGCGTTGGTACTGGTAATCATGTTCATCGTGGAACTGCTGGTGCCTCAGATTCAGCTGACCATTGCGTCGCTGTCGGCGCAGATCCCCGCTTTTGTGGAGCGCTCTGCCAACTTCATTAAGGGCCTGATGGAAGACAATCCGGAAATGACGGCCTATGTTCTGGAGCTGCTGGATCTGGAAAATCTCAACGAGAACCAAAGCATTAAGGATATCCTCAGCGTTTTGGGCGAACGGTTCACCACCATGATGGGCAGCGCCGTGAATGTCATTGGCAATGTGACCAGCGGCGTGGTGAACGGCGTGGTGAATATTGTGATCAGCATTGCCTTCTCCATCTACTGTCTGGCCCGGAAAGAGATCCTGGCCAGGCAGGGGCGGCGGATCCTGTATTCCATTTGCCCGGAGCATATTTCCGACGAGATCATTCGGATTCTCCGGCTGACCAACGCTACCTTCTCCAATTTCATTTCCGGTCAGTGTCTGGAGGCCTGTATCTTAGGCTGCCTGTTTGCGGTGGCTATGGCGATTTTTAAAATGCCATATATCCCCCTGGTCAGCGTGATCATCGCTATGACGGCGCTGGTGCCTGTGGTGGGCGCCTTTGTGGGATGTGTCGTAGGCGCTTTCTTTATTCTGGTGGATGACCCACTGCAGGCGCTGAGCTTTGTGGCCATGTTCCTGGTGATCCAGCAGCTGGAGAACAACCTGATCTACCCCAGAGTGGTAGGTACCTCCATCGGCCTGCCTGGTATGTGGGTGTTGGTGGCGGTGACGATCGGCGGAGAGCTGATGGGTGTGGGCGGTATGCTGCTGATGATCCCCCTGACGTCGGTGCTGTACACGCTGGCCCGGGAGTTTACGGATAAACGCCTGGCCCAGCGACAGATCCCGGAGGAGAAGCTGCAAAACCATCCACCGGAGATCCAGTCCCGGCTCCAAAAGAGGCGAGAACGAAAACAGAGGATTCGCTTGCTGAAAATGAAGGAGCAGCTTCAGAAGAAGCAGGATCACAATAACCATTCGTCACAATGAAACGGCGAGCTTTTTTGATAGGACTCCTGCTGTGCCTGAGCGCGGCGGGGTGCGGTAAGGAAGCGGGCACAGAGTCAATGATTACAGGTCAGACACTGCACGCCGCAATGCAGACCACCGCGGCTACTCAGCCGGAGCAGACCTTGCCGGTGGAAACGGAAGCGCCCGAGGATGACGGGACGCTGGTTTCGGTCACGGACTATATACCGGATGTGGCGGTGGAGCTGAAGTATGCCACGGCGGATAACTTTACCGGTCAGGTGATTTATGATTTTCAAGAGGTCTACCTGCGCTACGGAACGGTAAAAAAGCTGGCGCAGGTGCAGCAATCTCTTGGGGAAGCGGGATTGCGGCTGAAGATATGGGACGGCTTTCGACCGGTATCCGCCCAGTACAAGCTCTGGGAAGCATGCCCGGATCCCACCTACGTCGCCAATCCCCAGACCGGGTACAGCAACCACAGCCGGGGAAACGCGGTGGATGTGACCCTGGTGGACATGGACGGGAATGAGATGGAAATGCCCACGGGCTTTGACGATTTCTCCCAGCTGGCGGATCGGGATTATTCGGATTGTACGCCGGAGGCGGCGGAAAACGCCCAATTGCTTCAACGGATTATGGAAAAATACGGTTTTACCGGATATTTCGGAGAGTGGTGGCACTTTGCCGACAGTGTCACATACCCGGTGGAGGAAGACTTCCAGCCATAGCGCAAAGGCCCATGCCAACCGGCATGGGCTTTTTTGAGGGGATGGCGATCATCCTTTCGGCAGTGGCTCACCTGGATGGTACCAGCTTGGTGCCGTCCACAAGAAGCACGTGAGCCACCTCATCCAGGGGGATGGGCTCCTCGGCTTTGGAGGCCACCAGCCGGATCTGCCTGCCGTCCTTCAGCACCACAGTGGGATGCCTGTCATTTTTGTAGTCCGACAGCTCTCCGCTGTAATCCTGGAAAGTGGCGGAGGATCCCAGGGAACGCAGGGTAAAGGAGGTCAGGGTTACGTCATGATAGGCGTCGTTTCCATTTTCATCCCAGCCGATCACCGCCGAGAAGGTTACCGGCTCCTGGACACATTCCAGGAAGCGGAAGTCGCAGTCTCGGAAGGAGATGTCGAAGGACCAGACCCCCTCTGCCCTCCACAGCGTCTCATCCTGCATGGTTTCCCCGTTCCAAAACGAGGCCACCAGATCTTCGATATAGAGGCTCCATTCCTGATCCGGGGTGATTACAGAGGCGTTTCGATCCTCTCTGGGACCGCTGTACCAGCGCTCCATCACCCAGTTGGCGGTGTTGTCCAGACCGTCGCCGTCATCGCGCAGGCCTGCGCTGAAGTTGCCGCCGCTGCTGTTCAGCTGGGCATTGGTGGACAAACTCCTTCCCCGGGAATCATTGCCTGACCTCACATTCAGGGATTTGTCCTCATAGCCTTCCTTGGTAACTTTCGTCAGGGAGACCCCTTCCGGAGCGGTGACGCCCAGGACGATCCGCATCCGCTGACCGTCGGTCTCCGCGGACTTCAGTTCCAGGGTAAAGCCGTTCTGGGTCTGCCGTTGTTGGGCAGGATCCACGGGCTGCCCCTGGAGCAGGCTCTCGTCTCCGGGTTCCGGCTGAATGGAGAAGTTGATCAGCTCCAACATCTGTTCCAGTTGCCGGTCGGTCATTGTGGTTTGGGTGACCATCACTTCTCCGCCGGCTTCCGCGTATACTTCATGAACCAATTCCACCATCATCACCACCATGCCGTCCCCCCGGTCACAGAAGATCCAGCCGCAGCTGCTGGAGGGGGAGCGGAGGATCAGCAAATTCTCTCCGGCGGCGGTGGTGTAGTTCCGCTCCTGCCAGTCTTCCGTATCATTGATGGTGCAGTAGTCTGTGGTGAAGCAGTCCCCGGGGTTATAGGTGTAGGTGCACAGAATCTGGTAAGGCCACAGACCGTCCCCATCCGGCATATTCAGGTGGAAGAGAAAGTAAAGAACTCCGTTTTCATAGTACCGACAGTCAGCCACTTCCGCGGACGCTTCCGCTGTTGGTTTCAGAACCCCGTTCTCCAGCCCCAGATAGCGCAGCAGTGCCTGTTCGCTTCTGGCTTTGACCTGGGGGCCTGCCAGTTTCAGGGAATACTTGGCGGCAAGCTCGTCTGCCTTGTCCTGCATTTCCTGGGAATAGATTCCATATGCGCTGTATTCTGAGGGGTATTCCACCGGGGTTTCCGAGTATGCGTAGGAAATGGCGTGGTCAGGATCGTAGGACTGGGTAAATTCGTACCATTCCTTCGCTGCCTGGTAGGCAGGGGTGCCCTTCAGCCCCGCAAAGGTCAGCACCTGCTC
>CALWXQ010000017.1 GCA_944385545.1 uncultured Oscillospiraceae bacterium
TGCGCTTTTGCGAAGATATGCTGCAAATTGTGTTTGGGTCGATGGCTTCAGCGCACTATCTTGGGTGGCGTGAATAACTCAGGATCAATTTTATTATCGGGCTACTTGCCCAAAATCTAATCGACCTTTGCCGTACCTTTAGTATACAGCCTTTGAAATACGAATTCTAGTACCAGGTTTCATTCCTCGTGGTGCTAAGGTACTAAGCATGGGTATTTTATTAGAGAATCATATGAGACAGGAATATGTGATTTTCCATTCTGAAAATCACATATTCGGCAGCGCCGTAAGGCGATGCCTTTTTGATTAAAGTTAAATACTTTAATCAAAAACCAGTATTAAACGGGGAGAGAGCGTCGGGTTTTTGCGCGTCTGGTTGCTTTGCGGATGCTTAGGTAGCGCCGTTTTCCGTTACCGGGCTTTCCGGGTGAAGGATACGCCGATGACCTTGGGGCCGGCGTTGGCGGCAATCACGGCGCTGATCTGATACCGGTCTGCGGGAGGATAGCCCAGGGCCTGGGTCAGGAGCTGGGCGGCTTCGTCGGCTACGGAGGGATCGCTGCCGTAGATCAGCTCGTAGGGGGTGCCGGGCTCCATCTCGGCCATGGACATCTCCGCCACCTTGGAGATGAGCTTATTCTCCCCTCGGCATTTGGCCGCGGTGACAATCTCGTTTTCGAAGATCCGCATAATGGGCTTGAGGTTCAGCTTGTCCCCCAGGAAGGCGGCGGCGCTGGGGATCCGGCCGGACTTCGCGGCGTAGCGCAGGGTGTACATGCCGAAATACACCTCACGACGGGGCAGTTCCTGCTCCAAGTAGGCCAGCACATCCTCCACAGGCGCCTGATCCCGGAGCATCTGAGCGGCCCGGATCACCGGCGCGCCGTAGAGGGCGGAGTAGCCTCTGCCGTCAAAAATGTGGATGTTCATAGGAGATTGGGGGGCTTCCTCCCGAAACTGCTGGGCGGCGATCACCGCGTTGCCGTGGGTTGCGGAGCCGTGGGAGTTGATCAGCACCAGGATCAGCTCGGTGACTCCCGCCCGGGCCTGCTCCAGGAAAAGCTCCTGGAACTGGAAGGGATTGACCTGGGCGGTTTTGGGGATCTCGTCATACTGATCCATCAGGGCGTAGAATTCTTCGTTGTCGCAGTCCACCCGGGGAACGATGTTCTTATCTCCCAGGGAGACCTGGAAGGGAATGACGTGGATCCCGTACAGGGCCTCGTCTGCCTTGGAAATGTCGCTGGCGGCATCTGTAACCAACTTGATCATGTGTAGTACCTCTTTCTGAAATGGATTTGGAATGCAGAATGATGATATGTCAACATTTAAGCTGACAGAAAATCCGCGATGGAAGACCCACTGGCGGGACGGCGCGGCGGATCCTCCATCGGGGAAGGAATTTATTTCGCGGACAGATCCACGGCCCTGCGGATAATGGAGCGGGGCGGAACCTGCTTGGGCAGGCGCGTGGTAAAGCGCATCTGCGGGGTGCGTGGTTCGGTCAGGGGAAGCCCGTCGGCATCGGCCATGAAGCCTGCCTCCAGGGGGAAGGGGCGCAGATTCGGCCCAACAATCTCCAGGGGGTCTCCCTGCCGGAACTTGTTGTGCAGGCTGCAAAGGGCAAAACCGTTTTCGTCGCAGGACAGGACTTTGGCACAGATCTGCCATTGGCGGATGTACCGGGAATGCTCCACATACTGCCCCGGCTCTCCGTAGTAGAAGCCGGTGGAATACAGCCGGTGGGAAACATGCTCCACTTCATCCCGCCAGACAGGATCCACAGGCCGTCCTGCAGCCACATCGTCGATGCAGTGGCGGTAGGCGCCGGTAACGATGGCGGCATAGTAGGCGGACTTGGCTCTGCCCTCGATCTTGATGCAGTCGATCCCCGCGTCCATGAGATCCTTCAAATGATCGATCATACACATGTCCCGGGAATTCAAAATGTAGGTGCCCCGCTCGTCCTCAAATACCGGGAAGTATTCCCCCGGCCGTTTTTCTTCCATCAGGGCGTACTGATACCGGCAGGGCTGGGCACAGGCGCCCCGGTTGGAATCCCGACCGGTCATATAGTTGCTGAGCAGACACCGGCCGGAATAGCTGACGCACATGGCGCCGTGGCCGAAGGTCTCGATCTCCAGTTTAGGATCGACCTTCTGGCGGATGACGCGGATCTCCTCCAGGCTCAGCTCCCGTGCCAGCACCACCCGATGGGCGCCCAGGTCAAACCAGGCCTGGGCGCATTCATAGTTGGCGATGGACTGCTGGGTGGAGATATGCCGCTGGCACCGGGGGGCGTACTTCCCGGCCAGGGTGAAGGCCCCCAGATCCGCCAGGATCAGGGCGTCTACCCCGGCCTGATCCAGCTGCTCCAAATAACCGGGCAGTTGGGTGACCTCCTGATTGCGGGGCATGGTGTTCACGGTGACGTGGCATTTCACCCCGTGCTCATGGGCAAACCGCACCGCCAGGGGCAGCTCCTCCGGGGTGAAATTCCCCGCGAAGGAGCGCATGCCGAAGCTGGTTCCCGCCAGGTACACTGCGTCGGCTCCGTACATCACCGCCATTTCCAGCCGCTCTCGATCTCCGGCGGGGCTGAGCAATTCTAATTTCCGCATCAGCCCACCCTTTCGTTGGCGAATTGGGTTCGCCAGGCTTCGTGTTCGTCCTGGGTGGTGGAGAACTGGTGAGAACCGGTGGAGGGATTGAGAACGTAGAAGTAGTAGTTGGTGGTGGCCGGATTCAGAGCCGCCTCCAGGCTGGCAAGACCCGGATTGGAAATGGGGGTGGGAGTCAGCCCGATGTTGGTATAGGTGTTGTAGGGACTGTCTACCCGCAGATCCTCGGAGGTCAGGTCGGTTTTGCCGTTCAGGGCGTAGACGATGGAGGCGTCGATGTTCAGATAGGCGGGGGTATCTCCCCAGTTAAACAGACGATTGTAGATGACGGAGGCAATGGTGGGGCTTTCCTCGTTGCTGGCGGTTTCCTTTTCGATCATGGAAGCCACGATGGTGACTTCCCGGACGGTAAACAGATGCTGGGAAATATATTCCTCGCTGCGGCCGTTCCCGCGCATCAGCTCGGAGATGTGGGCGTTCAAAGCGTCGATCTGAAGCCGCATTTCCTCGTCGAACCGGGTTTCGAAGTTGTCCAGCATTTTCTCCAGAGCTTCTCTGGGGGTGGAGTTGCGGTAGAATTCGTAGGTGTCGGGGAACAGGAAGCCTTCCAGGCAGTATTCGTCGCCCCGGGCCACGCCGTCCAGGAACCAGTACTCGCTGAGCTCGCCCTCGGCCGCGTAAGCGCCGATGTCAACGGCGGTGCAGATCCGATTTTCTTCCAACAGCTGGAAGATCTGGCGGCAGGTGTAGCCTTCGGGAATGGTTAGCTCAATGACCTCACGGCTGGATCTGGGGGACATGAAGTTCACCAGGGCATGATAGTCATAGCGGGTATTCAGATCATAGATGCCGGGCTTGATGTCTTCTTCGGCGTCGGAGATGGAGGCGTAGAGATTGAACAGGCTTTTATAGCGGATCAGACCGGCGTCGTATAGCTTGTTCGTGATGTCCTCCATGGTGTCGGACTCGTAAACGGTGACGGTAACCACCTGATCCCCCTTGCCGAAGGCCAGTACCTCGGCGGCGCAGACCCACAGCATCCGTCCGGCGGTGACGCCGATGGCCAGAATCAGGGCCAGCCAGACAATGGTCACCAATATGTTGGGGATCCCCAGCAGACCTTCTCCCTTCTTCCGCTTGGGACGGCCCTTCCGGGGGGGACGGGTACGGGCGGCGGTCTGCTGTGCCGGCGCCGCGCCGAACATGGCGTCAAAATCGCTGTCGTTGTCCCGGTATTCCTGGTCGTCGGAGTCGTCCGCCTCCGGGGAATCCGCTTCGGTCTGGAAGGCGGGGCCTTCCAGAATGCTCAGGTCAAAGGGGGGTTCTTCCTCCCCGTGGCCCAGCATGCCCTGGTAGTCCATGGCCTGGTCGTCCGGCGTCAGTTCCTGCCCCATTTCCGGGGTCACCAGCGGCGTGCTCAGGTAGCCTTGCTGAGTTTCCTCAGGCACGTCTCCGCCGTCATCCACGTCGGGGATCCGGGCCATAAAGGCAGCGCCCTTGTCGGCCTGGGGCTCTTCGGCGTCCTGGGACGGATTGCCGTCTTCCGCCACGGAGGGAAGCTCAGGCGCCTCCTCCGGGAGTCGCGTTTCCTCGGCGGCTTCGGGGAGATCCTCCGGGACGGGGTCTTCATCAGCCTCCATGGGAGGCTCCGTTTGAGCGGCCGCGTCCTCCCCGGCGGTCAGGGCGGACTCTTGGGAAAGGAGGGATTCAGGCGACTGCTCAAGAATGAGGGGCTGCATCTGAGAAGACGGCTCCGGATCCAAATCGTCTTCCGGGACCACAGGATCTTCGTCGTCTTCGGATGGGTGGAGCGCGTCTTCCGGGATCATTTCCGGAGTGAAGAACTCCGGCTCAAAGGCGTTGCTTTCCGACTCGGGCAGGGGCGTTTCCGGGGTTTCTGCCGGCTCTTGGGAACGGACTTCGTCTTCCTGGGGCTGGGGGAATTGTCTGTTTTCCATAGCGTGTTCCTCCCGGTCAGCGGATGATGATTTGCCGGGCAACGGTATCGGCGGTCTCACGGCCCTTCAGATAGGCGATGATCTCCAAGGCAAAGGCGACGGCGCAGCCGGCGGAGGCGCCGGTGATCACATTGCCGTCGGTGACGGCGGCGCTGCCGGCTATCTGGGCGCTGCCCATCTGATCTTCGCAGCCGGGGTAGCAGACGGCGTTCTTGCCGTGGGTAATACCCAACTCCGCCAGGATCGTGGGGGCCGCGCAAATGGCGGCGATGAGTTTTCCGTTTTCCCAGGCAAAGCGCACCAGATCCAACGCGGCCTGGCTGGCCCGGATGGAGGCGACGCCGCCCAGACCGCCGGGGAGGATCACACCCTCCAGGGCGGTGGGGTCAACCTGCCCCAGTTCCATATCCGCCTGAATGCCGATGCCATGGCTTCCGGTGACGATGCTTCCGCAAATGCCCACGGTGGCTACGGGGATCCCGGCCCGACGCAGCAAATCCAGGGGGGCGACGGCTTCGGTTTCTTCAAAGCCGGTTCCCAATAACATGTAGATCATAGCGAATCCTCCAAACATGCCGCAACGTGGCGGTAGATTTCTTCGTGGATATCCTGGATGGAGCGCATGCAGCCGTCGCGTACGCAGTCGATCACCGTCCAGCCGTAGTGACCGGCGGCTGCCCGGCCTGCCTGACGGCATGCGGCCAAATAGGCGGTGTTTTGCTCGTGGATATCCGCATGGGTGTGGGTGGCTTGCTCTCGGCGGCGCATGAGCCGCTCGGTAAAGTCTGTGGGAACATCCAGATACAAGATCAGATCGGGGCAGGGAAGCCCCAGCTTGCGGTATTCAAAGTCATACAGCCAGTCCAGAAATGCCCCCCGGAGCTGGGGCGGCATTTTGGCCGTCTGATGAACGGCGTTGGAGGTGGTGTAGCGGTCGGAAACCACGATCCCGCCCTGCTCATACCAGCTTCCCCAAACTTTTTTATAAGAAGCGTAACGGTCAACGGCAAAAAACACCGAAGCGGCATAGGCGTTGACGTCGGAAGGGTTCGTACCGAATTCTCCCTCGAGATACATCCGGATCAGCGCGGAGCTTGGTTCGGCGTATTGGGGAAATACCAGCTTCTGAAAAGCGATCCGCTCCTGCTCCAGCCGCTGGGTCAGCAGTTGAAACTGGGTGGATTTTCCGGAGCCGTCGGTGCCCTCAATGACAATTAGTTTGCCCATTTGTGTCCTCCTTATGGTCTGGACATATTTGGATACCATACAATATAGCATATCCGCGGGGATTTGTCCACCGTTGGGGTGCCGGGGAATTCTTAATTTTATGAAAACAGCGGATGAAGCAGGAAATTTCTGTCGCTGTGGTTGCAAAAGTGCCGAAATGGTGCTAGAATATAAAAAATCTGTAATAGAAAAAGGAAGCAATTCATGGAAGTTACATTTGAAAGCCTCGGCCTTTCCGAGGCAATGCGGAAGGCCTTGGAGCAGAAGGGCTACGGTTATCCTACCACCATCCAGGCGGAGGCCATTCCCCATTTTATGCAGTGGAAGGATGTGATCGCAAAGGCTCCCACCGGCACAGGGAAGACCTTTGCCTTCGGTATCCCCATGATCGAGCATATCGACACCTCGGTTGAGGAGGTACAGGGCCTGATCCTGGCCCCTACCCGGGAACTGGCCATCCAGATCGGAGACGAGCTGCGGGGCCTGCTGACCTATTTCCAGGGGATCCGGGTGGCTGTGCTCTATGGAGGCGCGGGCATCGGCGGCCAGATCAAGCAGCTCCAGCGCAAGCCCCAAATCGTGGTGGCGACTCCCGGACGGCTGATGGATCACTATAACCGCAAGACCATCCGTCTGGATAAGATCCAGACCGTGGTGCTGGACGAAGCCGACCGGATGCTGGATATGGGCTTTTTCAAGGACGTTACCCGGATCATCGATAAGGTGAAAAACCGCCGGAATTTGGGCCTGTTCTCCGCCACCATTTCCCAGGAGGTTATGACCGTGTCCTGGATGTATCAGCGGGACGAGGTGGAGATCACCGTGGAGCCGAAGCTCGACAACCGGCCGGATATCGACCAGTACAGTCTGACCTGCACGCCCCTGGAGAAGGCGGAGACCACCCTGCGGCTGATCCGCAGCCAAGGGTATGAGCGGGTGATGATCTTCTGCAACACCAAGCATATGTGCCAGCGGCTGTGCGACGAGTTTCAGCGGGCGGGCCTGGATTGTGACTGCATCCACGGGGACATCCGGCAGAAGCAGCGGGAGAAGACCATGCAGCAGTACCGGGACGGGAAGCTGGCGGTGCTCATTGCCACAGACGTGGCCTCCCGGGGGATCGACGTGGAGGATGTGGACTGCGTGATCAACTACGACGTGCCGGAGGAAAATGAATACTATGTCCACCGCATCGGTCGAACCGGCCGGGCCAAGCGCAAGGGTATGGCCTGGAGCATGGTCAGCAACTTCCCGGAGAAGGCGAAGCTGGACGAGATCTGTAAGTTCTGTGGCTTTACCATCCGGCCTATGGTTCTGCATACCGACGGTACGCTGACCCAGGAGGAAGTGAAGGCCCCGGCCCAGCCCAAGAGGCGCTTCCGGTGACGCCCCTGGAGCGGGGGTTCCTGCTGCTGACCAGCCGTATGGGAGATCCCGGACGCCAGGTGCTGACCCCGGCGCAGCTGCGCACCCTGGCCTCCCGGATGGGACAGGAGCAGCCCCAAGACGGGGATCGAGAGCTTACCCAGGAGGATCTATGCCGCCTGGGGTATCGCCGGGATGCCGCCAAGCGGATCGTGGCGCTTATGGAGGAAGAAGACCGGCTGGACGCCTACCTGAAGCGGGGCCGGAAGCTGGACTGCTTCCCCATCACCAGGGCCAATCCCCTGTACCCGCCGCTGCTGCGGCGGCGTCTGGGACTGGACAGTCCCGGCTGTCTCTGGGCGAAGGGAGATCTGACACTGCTGCATACCCCGGCGATTTCCCTGGTGGGAAGCCGGGAGCTGGCGGAACCGAACCGGAACTTTGCCCGGGAAGCAGGTCGTCACGCCGCGGAGAGGGGATGGACTTTGGTTTCCGGAAATGCCCGGGGGGCGGATCGAACCGCCCAGGAGGCCTGCCTGGAGGCGGGAGGCCGGGTTATCTCCATTGTAGCGGATGAATTGTACAAGCAGCCCCTGCGGCAGAATGTACTGTGCCTCAGTTTGGAGGATTATGACGAGCCCTTTTCCTCACAGAGGGCGCTGAGCCGCAACTATGCCATCCACACTCTGGGGGCCATGGTGCTGGTGGCCCAGGCAGGGCTGGAGCGGGGCGGTACCTGGGACGGCACAGTGAAAAATCTGCGCCAGGGCTGGAGTCCGGTGGCCTGCTTCCGGGACGGAAGCGAGAGCGCCCGCAACCTGGAGCGGCGGGGGGCGTTTCTGGTGAGCCTGGAGGAGCTGCGGGATCTGCGGCTGCCGGTGCTGGAGGAGCCTGCTTTGTTTGGCGCTGTTTCAGAATGAGGGTATTTGCCCGGCTTGGTACGCCAAGCCGGGCAAATCGCGTGACGGTGAAAACTTTGACGCCGTGCAATGGCGACATTGACTGTGGGGAGGAAACATGGTAAACTGAACCATATATCCACATGACGAGGTTCCTGGTATGCGAAAAGGCTTGATGAACTGGATATGGCTGCTGGCGCTGCTGGCACTGGTTCCCTGGGCGGCGGTGGGCGCTGCCGCGACGGAAGGGGAAACGGCGAAGCTCACCGCTCCGCTGGATACGCTCTTGGACAACGAGGACAGCCGCCGCTATATCCGGGCCATGCTGGGGTACTATCTGGAAAAGGATCCCACGGTGCGAAAAACCCTGGAAGCCGGATACTCGGCGGTTTTCTTCTTTGAGGGCTGCTCGGACAATATGGACGACCCGGAGCTGTCGGATATCTCCTACTACCGGGTGTCGGCAGTGTGCCTGGCGGTGCGGCTGGGGGAGGATGGCAAGCCCTATCTGTCCTATTACAACAAAAATTGCAGCACGCTCCCGGATCGTCCCCTGGAGTATGGGGCCTGGGAGCTGGAGCAGGTGGGGGAGGTAGGCCCTGCCACCATCCGCGACGGCACCTACGAGCTGTTCTCCGTGCGCCACGGCGGCGCCTATGAGGCCCTCCACATCCGGGCGGAGGAATCCGACGCGACCCTTCCCGCGGTATATATGACGCCCCGGGGATATACCACCGCCAGGGCCACCCATATTAACATCCACACCAGAACGGTGAACCATGTGATCCGGGGGGCCATGTGGTCCTCAGGATGCCTGCTGGTGGGGGATGGGGATTTCGGCTATTTCCAGGAGCTGATGGACGCGGTGTATTACGCGGTCTATGATACCTTTGACGTGGGACTGCCGGTGGGGTGCCTGACGGTGGATCGACAGATGCTGAAGGGGGAGCTATATTCCCTGTACAAAAATACCGACGCGGTGGATATGCTGCTGGCGGACTCCCGCAGGGTCAGCCCGGAGACCTATCTGCGCCGATGTGAAGGCGTGAAGGGATTTGGGGAGCCGCTGCGTCTGTGGATCACGGAGGAAACGGAGCTGATGAGCCTGCCCTGCGCCAATACCACCGACCCCCGCTCCGTACCCATAGCGGTGCTGGATCCGGGGACGGAGACGGAGGCCGTCGCCGCCGTCCGCAACACCGCTGGAAATCTGTGGTATGTGGTGGAATACCAAGGCAGCCGGAGCTATTTGTTCAGCGGCTGTACCCAGCAGGAGCAGCCGGGCTGGTGGGAACGGTTGATCCAAAAGGTCTTCGGCTGAGGCGGCGAACCGGCCGGGCAGGGAGGCCAAGCATGCATGCCCATATGCCGGACTTCTGTCAGGAAGTCCGGCATTTTCATTCCGGATCCATGCAAGCAACGGGCGAACTTTGACGGGATCATCAGGGAACCGTCTTTGTCCGCTTTGAGACAGCGCCATGAAAGACAGAAAAACGCGATTATGGAAAAAAGATGCACAAAAGATGCAGCTGTGATGCAATTTCCTGTTATGATAATCCCGGAAGCATCCAAGGAAAGACTGCTTAGCGCAGCCGGGAAGGAAGGATAGGCCATGTACGAGATCCTGGCGCTGGGATATGAATTCCTGGCGGAGTTTGTTCCGTTTTTTCTGATGCTGATGCTGCTGCGAAGAAAGCGGGGGAGGTTCGCGCCGCCCTTTACCAAGGGGCACTATGTACTTCCCGTGGTGTTTGCCCTGTACGTCATGGCGGTGCTCTACATTACCAATCCCGGAAGCCTTTACGACGCCGTCACCGTCAAGCCGGAGCATATGGCTGATCGGATCAATCTGATCCCATTCTCCAATGAGATCGATTGGGTGGGCTACGGACTGAATGTGGTGATGTTTGTTCCCTTTGGTTTCCTCCTGCCGCTGATCTGGAAGAACCTGGGCAGGCTCCCACGGGTCGCCGCTGCCGGTCTGGGGTTTTCCACCATCATCGAAGTAGGGCAATTGTTCAGCTTCCGGGGTACGGATGTGGATGATCTGCTCATGAACACCCTGGGCGCGGTGATTGGCCTGCTGATATACAAGCTCTGGGATCGGCTCACCGGATCCCGGTATCAACTGGAGGGGTTGAAAGCCGGGGAGTTGGCGGCCTATCTCCTTGCCATCTTTGGGGGACGGTTCTTCCTGTTCTACCGCCTGGGGCTTATCCGGTTGTTCTACGGCGGCTGAGGCTCAGAATCCGTTTTTCCGAACCATGACAAAAGGAGGCGTTTTGATGCGTACGATCAGACTGGTTGACTTGATCTTTGTGGTTTTCCTGGTGTCCATCATTATTTCCGGATGCTATGCCGCCGTCGCATCCTCCGCGGCCGGGGACGTCTCCTTCCAGCGGCCCCGGATATACCAGATGGCGGATGTGACGCGAACCAGCAGCCCCCTTCTTGGCGTGGCCATGGAGATGGCTCCAGGGGAATGACGCCCTGGATCCTGGGCCTGCGGAGGCCGGCATAGGCGCTTGGGGCATGGTATTCCCCTGACGCGCAAGACGATTTGATCCTCGCGGACAGAAGCAGCCTGTCCGCGAGGATCTTGCTTACCTGGGCCAAAGGCGCGTTGCCCCGGGATTGCGGCAGGCGTTCTCACGCCGCCTTGCTGTGGGATCGGATGGGGGGAAGAAGTTGCAAAATGGGAGGCGGGGTGGTATAGTATCAGTAAGCGCCATAGGACATTGCCCATGAGCCGGCACGGCGCAGAGGGGAAGGGTGGATTATGGAAAAGCAGCGTTTGTTTTCCAATCAGAGACTGTTCCGGCTGATCATACCGCTGATCATTGAGCAGGGACTGTCGGTGCTGGTGGGAATGTGCGACGGTATTATGGTGTCCTCTGTGGGAGAGGCGGCTATCTCCGGCGTCTCCCTGGTGGATATGATCAATACGGTGATCCTGACCCTGTTTGCGGCCTTGGCCACCGGCGGCGCCGTAGTAACCAGCCAGCTTCTGGGGGCCAGACAGAGAGAGCGGGCTGAAAAAAGCGCGGCTCAGCTGGTGCTGATGGCGGGTGCCTTGGGTGTTGCCGCGGCGGTTCTGTGCCTGATCTTCGCCGAAGGACTCATGCGCTTGTTTTTCGGCTCCATTGACCGGCAGGTCATGGCGGCGGGACTGATCTATCTGCGGATCACCGCGCTGTCCTTCCCCTTTATCGCGTTATACAACGCCGGTGCGGCCATTTTCCGCAGCACCGGCAACAGCCAGATTTCCATGAAGGTCAGCCTGCTGATGAATCTGATCAATGTGGTAGGCAACGCCGTTTGCATTTACGGCCTGGGTATGGGAGTGGCAGGCGTGGCGATCCCAACGCTGATCTCCCGGATGGTGGCGGCAGTGGTGATCCTGGCCATGGCTATGGGGCCGCGGCAGGAGCTGAATATACGGATGTCTGGCATTATGCAGGTGGACAGAACCATCATGGGCAGCATCCTGCGCATCGGCGTCCCCTCGGCTTGTGAGAATTCCTTCTTCCAGCTGGGACGTCTGGTGGTGGTGAGCATGATCGCCCTGTTCGGCACCAGCCAGACCTCGGCCAACGCGGTGGCCAATACCCTGGACGGCATAGGCGTCATTATCGGCCAAGCCATGGGGCTGGCTATGGTGACGGTGGTTGGGCAAAGCGTCGGCGCGGGAGACGCTGAGCAAACGGAGCATTATATCAAAAAGCTGATGGTCTGGAGCTATCTGCTCCAGGGTGTAAGCAACGTGCTTCTGCTTCTGTTTGCCGGTCAGATGGTGGGCCTTTACAGTTCCCTGAGCCCGGAGACGGCGGAGCTGGCCAGACTGTTGGTGCGGATCCACAGCGGCTGCGCCATCCTCCTGTGGCCCGCCTCCTTCGTTCTGCCCAACGCCCTGCGGGCTGCCAATGACGTGCGGTATACCATGTGGGTGGGAATGGGCTCCATGGTGGCCTTCCGCATTGCCGGATCCTGGTTGCTGTGCGTCCGGCTTGGAATGGGCGCGCTGGGAGTCTGGATCGCTATGGTGGCGGATTGGGTTTGCCGCGTCTGCTTCTTCCTGCCCCGGATCCTTTCCGGGCGGTGGAAGCGCAAGTGCGGTTTGTACGAACCCTGATTATATCCGGATATCCCCCGCCCATGGGGGCAGCTGAGAGAAGGTCATGGTGCTCCCCTGCCAGGGGAAGCGCAAACGGCAGGAAAACAGCATGGGGGTAGCGGCCGCGTCTCGGGAACCATACTTGTGATCGCCCACCAATGGATATCCCCGGCTGGCAAACTGCACCCGGATCTGATGGCTGCGGCCGGTATGCAGCCTGACTAGGACAAGGCTGGTCTGCCCCTGGGTCAGGCAGCGAAATTCCAGCCTGGCGGGCTTGACCCCTTTGCGCATCCGTTTTACCGGGAAAACCTTGTTCCGGCGGCTGTCCTTCCAAAGAAGATCCTCCCAGTCGCCGGCCTGGGGCGGCATGCCGTGAACCATGGCCACATACTCCTTGACCATGGATCCTTCCTGCACGGCCCGGCTCAGGGCGGCGGCAGCGGAGCGGCTCCGGGCATAGACCATGACCCCACCTACCTGTTTATCCAAGCGATGGATGGGATAGATCTCTCCCGGCAGAACTTCCTTCAGCGCCTGGGGCAGCTCCTGCTCAGAGTCCAGGCCAACGGGCTTGACACACACCGCCAGATCGCGGTCAGAATAGAGGATCCGCATAACATTCGCCTCCGCTTATCGTTGAGGAAATGGTAGCAGATCCCCGGCAAAAAGGCAAGGCAAATTTTCCGGCCATGGAAAAAAGGAGAATCATCTTGAAATACCAAGGATTTCATGATAAAATAACTGTCGTTAACGGTTATACCATTGTCCAGGAGGTGGCTTATGAGCAAGGGCGGACATTATTTGCAAAAAAAGGACACCAAAAAAGAAACGAAAAAGGGAAAAAAGAAGGGCCGGGTCTGGAAGATCCTGCTGACCATCGTATTGGTTCTGGCGGTGATTGCCGGCGCGGGCTATGTTGCCCTGCGCAGCTACTATTACGGTTTGCTCGGACAGATCCCCCGGGGGGAGATTGTTGACCAGGGCGCTTCCGTAGAGGATATTATGGACGCGGCTACCTACAATCCCGATCGGGAAACCATGGAACAGACCGAGCCTGTGCCTGAGGAGCCTTCCGCTGAGGAAACCACCGGCGGAACGTTACCGCAGGAGACGACCGATCCCGGGCAAACAGCAGGCGGCTGATCCGGATGCGTTGACACCGTTCAAGAGAAAGAATCGGTTTTCCGACCGCTTTTTTCCATGGGCAGTCCATGTGGATGATCCATACCAGGAGGTTATGTAAATGAGCAAAGGCGGACGTTTCGCCAAGAAATCCAATAAACCGCAAAAGCAGTCCAAGGGCGGCGTGGCTGTATTGGCCGTTGTGACAGTGGTGCTGGCGCTGGTGGTGGCCGGTTTGATCGGCAATTTGATATACCGCGCCAACCGGGAAGCGGCGCTCCAGGCGGAGACGACTCAGCCGACGATTCCGCAGACACAGGCCATACCCGAAGAAACGGCGGAACCTACCACGGAACCCACTACCGTTCCCACTACGCTGCCCTATGAAGAATCCGGCAAGGATATCATCAACATTCTGGTTGTGGGCCAGTCGGCCCGGGCAGGGGAGCAGGCGGAGAATCATCGATTGGCTGACTCCATGATTCTGGTCACGGTGAACAAGAATACCAAGGTGCTGACCTTGACGTCCTTCTTCCGGGATACCTATGTGGAGCTGCCTGACTTTGTGGATACCAACGGGAAAAAGCACTACTGCGGCCAGAATCGGATCAATGTGGCATATCACCTGGGCTATAAATGGGGCGGCGTTGGCGGCTCCATGGAAATGATGAACCAGTGCCTGCTGGACAATTTCGGCATTGAGGTGGATCATAACATCGAGATCGACTTCGAGGGCTTTATCGATCTGATCGACATGCTGGGCGGCATCGAAGTGACCCTCACCGAGGACGAGGCGGAATATCTGAATAACGATGACCAGTACGTATATTACGACGTGGAGCCGGGGGAAGTGACCCTTGACGGCTGCGCCGCCCTGTCCTATGCCCGGATGCGCCATTCCAACGCCGGAGACAGCGATTACAAGCGTACCGCCAGACAGCGCCAGATGGTCAGCGCCATGCTGGAAAAGCTTAAGACCAGAAGCTTTGGCACCCTGCAAAAGCTGGTGAACGCCGCGCTGCCCATGATCACCACCAACATGACCGATGAAGAGATCACCACCTGCATTTGGGAGATCCTGCCCCTGCTGCCAGAGCTGACCATTGAAACAGGAACCTGTCCTGTGGAAGGCACCTACAGCGGCAAGATCATTGACCTGTTCGGTGTGGAATCCAGCGTGATCACCTTCATTCCCCAGCCCAACATCGAGGCTATGAAGGCCCTGACAGAGGGCGTTACGGCACAAACCGAAGAATAAAACAACCGGGTTTGGCGTTGTCTCAAAATTTTGAGACAACGCCAATTTGCTGGCCCGGGGCGGGATTTGATCATGGCCGACCCCGCAAACCCCGCTCGCAGGTCTTTTTCCATCGGCGCAATTTTGAGACAACGCCATGAATTGGTTACACAAATTTCACGTTTGTCATAATTGCATAATCCAGGGGAATATGCTATACTATTCTGAAAGTATACACCCGGAGGCGTTTATGACTGAATTGACCGATTTTCAGCGGGCTCTTGCCGCGCTTTTGCCGGAAACGGAACTGCGATTCCGGGAGCCGATGTCCCGGCATACCTCCCTGCGGATTGGCGGAGGGGCAGAGGTCATGGCTTTCCCCAAAACCCGTGAGGAACTGGCGGAGCTATTAAAGACATCCGTTTTATTGGACAGGAAACCTGCTATTCTTGGAGCGGGGACCAACGTGCTGGCGCCGGATGGAGGGATTCCGGGGCTGGTGATCTGCCTGAAGGACTGCCTGGACGGCATGGAGGATCTGGGAAGCCACCGGATCCGGGCCATGGCCGGTGTGACCATGGCTCGTTGCGCGGTATTTGCCGCCAACCTGGGGTTAAGCGGCCTGGAATTTGCCCACGGCATTCCCGGCACGGTAGGCGGCGGCGTGTATATGAACGCCGGGGCTTACGGCGGTCAGATGGCGGACGTGGTGGAACTGGTGGAGCTGATGGATCGGGCCGGGAATATCCGCTCCCTGCCTGCCGAGGGCATGGGCTTTTCCTACCGGCACAGCCGGTTGGAGGATACCGGGGAGATCGTTACCAGCGTGGTTTTCCGCCTGACGCCGAAGCCTGCCCAGGAGATCAAGACCCGGATGAAGGAGCTGATCGCCAAGCGTACCGCTTCTCAGCCCTTGGATCTGCCCTCTGCCGGATCGGCCTTTAAGCGCCCGGAGGGAGGCTATGCCGCCGCCCTGATCGAGCAGGCAGGGCTGAAGGGCTTTCGCGTGGGCGGCGCGGCGATTTCCGAAAAGCACGCCGGATTTGCCGTGAATTTAGGCGGAGCCACAGCGAAGGATATGCGTTCTCTGCTGCAAAGGGTTTCGGATCAGGTGCTGGCCTGCTCCGGCATCCGTCTGGAACCGGAAATCCGCATTTGGTAACGCGTTTTCCACGGATATCACAGCAGCGTATGGAAAGGAGGTTTCTGCATGGCCGTATCGTTTTCCGCGGCAGCCAAGGCTGAGGTCTGCCGGGATGTTCCTCAAAGCCGCGGCGGCGCTTTGGCAGAGTGCTTTGGGATTTTGTTGTACTGCAACAGCTTCCAGAGGGACGGGATCCGGATCATCACCGAAAGCCGGGAGCTGGCCCAGATTCTGCCGAAGCTGTTTAGGCGGGCCTTTGGCCTGAATTTTGACAGCTTTCCCAGCCTGGAGGCGCCGGGGAAGCTGGTGTTCCAGATCTGGGAGCCGGATAAATTGGAGAGGATCATGGGGGAATTCGGCTTTGACCTCCGTGGGACATTGGCCCTGCATGTGAACCTTCCGGTGGTGGAGGAGGAGGGCTGCAAGGAGGCCTTCTTTCGGGGGGTGTTCCTTGCCGGCGGCAGCGTCACCGACCCGGGGAAAGGCTATCATCTGGAGCTGACCACCACCCACCAAAGCGTTGCCCGGGAGACGGACGCTCTAATGCGGGAAGTGATGGGGTTCGCGCCGAAGCTGGCCCGACGGGGCGGAGGGCAGGTTCTGTATCTGAAGCAGAGCGAACAGATCTCCGACTTCCTGACCTACTTAGGCGCTCCGGTGGCGGCCATGGGAATCATGGAAGCCAGGCTGGAGAAGGAGCTGAACAATAAGGTCAACCGCCGCTGCAACTGTGACGACGCCAACATTTCCAAAGTGGTGGAAGCGGCCCAGGAGCAGCTGGCCGCCATCCGCCGGCTGAAAGAGGCGGGGCTGCTGGAGCACCTTCCTGCCAAGCTGCGCCAGGCGGCCCAGGCCAGGGAGGACAACCCCGCCGCGTCTTTGTCCGAATTGGCGGCAATGATGGAGCCGCCCATTACCAAGCCCGCTATGAACAACCGGATGAAAAAACTGGTGCTTACGGCAAAGGAGTTGGATCCATGAGTTTTGTACATCTGCATCTGCATACGGAATACAGCCTCCTGGACGGCGCCTGCCGGATCGACGGTTTGATGGAGCGGGTGAAGGAGCTGGGGCAGACCGCAGTGGCCATTACAGACCACGGGGTCATGTACGGCTGTATCGATTTTTATAAGGCGGCCAAGGCCGCCGGAGTCAAGCCCATTATCGGCTGCGAGGTATATGTGGCCCGCCGGGGCATGGGCGACCGGGTTCACGGCATCGATAACGACCCGTACCATCTGGTGCTGCTGTGCAAGGATCGTGCCGGGTATGAGAATCTGTGTCTGCTGGTTTCTGAGGCTCATATCAACGGCTTCTACGGCAAGCCCAGAGTGGATCTGGCCCTGCTGGAGCGGCACCATGAGGGCTTGATCGCGCTGTCCGCCTGCTTGGCCGGCGCGATCCCCCAGTATCTAATGGAGGAGGACTACGCCGCCGCCAAGGCCTACGCCCTGAAAATGGCGGATATTTTCGGAAAAGACAACTTCTATCTGGAAATGCAGGATCATGGGATCCCGGAGCAGCGGCCGGTGAACCAAGGGGTGGAACGGCTGGCCCGGGAGACGGGGCTTCCCCTTGTGGTCACCAACGACGCGCACTATCTGCGCCGGGAGGACGCGGTGATGCAGGATGTGCTGCTGTGCATCCAGACCGGTAAAACCGTGGACGATACCAACCGCATGAAATTCCAGACCCAGGAGTTCTATGTAAAAAGCGAGGAAGAACTGCGGGCGCTGTTCCCCAACTGTCCGGAGGCCTTTGCCAATACCCAGCGGATCGCCCAGCGGTGCAATCTGGAGTTTACCTTCCATGAGTATCATCTGCCCTCCTTCCCGGTGCCTGCGGGCTACACCAACGAAGCTTATTTCCGGGAGCTGTGTATGAAGGGCTTCCGGGAGCGGTATGAAAACCCGCCGGAGAGCTATCGGGAACGGCTGGAGTATGAGATCGGCATCATCAGCCGGATGGGGTATGTGAACTACTACCTCATCGTCTGGGACTTCATCCGCTACGCCAAGGAGCAGGGGATCCCGGTGGGGCCGGGCAGAGGCTCCGGGGCCGCTTCCATCGCTGCCTACTGTATGCACATCACGGAAGTGGATCCCATGAAGTACGGCCTGATCTTCGAACGGTTCCTCAACCCGGAGCGGGTGAGCATGCCGGACTTTGACACGGACTTCTGCCAGGAGCGCCGGGGGGAGGTCATTGACTATGTGATGCGCAAATACGGCGCCGATCATGTGGCCCAGATCGCCACCTTCGGCACCATGGCCGCCCGGGGCGCCATTCGGGACGTGGGCCGGGCGCTGAATTTCAGCTACTCGGAGACCGACGTGGTGGCCAAGCTGGTGCCTGGGACGCCTCACATAACCCTGGAGGAGGCCTTGAAGGTCAGCCCCAAGCTGAAGGAGATGTACGACGGGGATCCCCGGGTGAAACAGCTCATCGACACCGCCAGGAGCCTGGAGGGCATGCCCCGGAATTCCTCCACCCACGCTGCCGGCGTGGTGATCACAGCGGATCCGGTGTGCGCCTATGTGCCCCTGTCCCGCAATGACGATACCATCGTCACCCAGTACACCATGACCACCATCGAGGAGCTGGGCCTGCTGAAAATGGACTTCCTGGGCCTGCGGAACCTGACGGTGATCGCCGACGCGGAAAAGCAGATCCGTCAGATGGAACCGGAATTCTCCATGGCCCGGATCCCGGACGATGATCCGGCCACCTTCGCCATGCTCACCCAGGGCAAGACCCAGGGCGTTTTCCAGCTGGAGTCAGCAGGCATGACCGGCGTCTGCGTCAATATGAAAGCAGGCTCCATTGAGGACATCACCGCCATTGTGGCCCTCTACCGGCCAGGCCCCATGGATTCCATCCCCAGGTTCATTGCCAACAAGCTGGATCCGCGAAAGGTCAGCTACAAGACGCCCCTGCTGGAACCGATCCTGAAGGTCACCTATGGCTGCATCGTCTATCAGGAGCAGGTGATCGAGATCTTCCGCTCATTGGGCGGCTATACCATGGGCCAGGCGGACAACATCCGCCGTGCCATTTCCAAGAAGAAAATGAAGGTCATCGAGGCGGAGCGGAAGGTCTTCGTTTACGGCGACCAGGAGCAGGGAATCAGCGGCTGTGTGGGCCATGGTGTCCCAGAGGCGGTGGCCCAGTCCATTTACGACGAGATCGTGGATTTTGCCAACTATGCCTTTAACAAGGCCCATGCTGTGTGCTATGCCGTGGTGGCTTACCAGACGGCGTATTTGAAGTGCCACTATCCCAAGCAGTATATGGCGGCGCTGATGACCTCGGTGCTGGACTCCGCGGGGAAGATCTCCGGATACATTGCCGAGTGTAAGGAAATGGGGATTGCGGTGCTGCCTCCGGATCTGAACCATTCCGACGACCACTTCACCGTGGAGGGCGATGCCATTCGCTTCGGCCTGGGCGCGGTGAAGAACGTAGGCCGGGGCCTGATCCGCTCCATGGTTCGCAAGCGCGCCGAGGGCGGCCCCTTCAAATCCCTGGAGGATTTTATCAGCCGCATGGGAGAAGGGGAACTGAACAAGCGGGCGGTGGAGAACTTCATCAAATGCGGAGCGGCGGACTGCTTCGGCAATCACCGCAGCGAGCTGCTGGCGGTTTATGACCAGATCATGGACAGCGTGGCCTATTCCCGGAAGAAGAACCTGGATGGACAGATGGGGCTGTTTGCCATGCTGGACGATGAGGAAGACGCGGGGAAGATCCCCATCCCCAAGCTCAATGAGCTGACCAAGGCGGAGCTGCTGGCAATGGAGAAGGAGACCACAGGCATCTACATTTCCGGCCATCCTATGGACGACTACCGGCCCTATCTGCGCAATACCCATGTGGTGCACATCAACGCCCTGATGGACGAGGACAGCTCCTTCCAGGACGATCAAATCGTCAGCGTGGCTGGGATCGTCCAGACAGTGAAAATGAAAACCACCCGAAACAATTCCATGATGGCCTACGTAACCGTGGAGGACGATACCGGAGCCATGGAGATGCTGGCATTTTCCAACGTTTTGAACCAATTCGGCGGCTATCTCCGAGAGAACAGCCCTGTGGTCATAACGGGACGGTTGTCCCGTCGGGATGAGAAGGAGCCTCAGATCGTGATTAACCGGGCCAGGCCCATTTCGGACTATGCCGCCGGGGATCCGGAGCCTCAGCCGGCGCCGCGGCCCGGTCAGACCGGGCTGGGACGGCTGTATCTGCGGCTGCCTTCTGAGGAAGGACGGCTGTATCCCAAGGTGCGGGCCATTTTGAACATGTTCCCCGGCGGCAGCGAAACGGTGATCTATTTCGCCGATACCAAGCTTCGCCGGGGCACCCGGTGCGGAATGGCGGAGCCGATGCTCCGGGAGTTGAAAAATGTCCTGGGAGAGGGAAATGTTGTTGTAAAATAGCTTTTCTTTTTCAGACATTCGTGCTATAATGTTCTTTGCTGAATCTGCCGCCGCAGAGCGGCTGCCCCGTAAAGGGCGGGGCGTGGGAAACCGGTCTTTGGCGGGGAAGCCTAAGCATGGATGACCGGATCTTACAGAAAGGAGTTGATGCCGTGAAAAGACGAATCGCGGTTTTCGCAGTGCTGACGCTGACGGCATTGCTCTGTGCCGGATGTACCATTCAAACCGTGGAGGAGATGTACGACCTGCCCAAGCGTTCGTCGGAGTACAGCCAATTGCAGTCTGCCATCGATTCGGCGATGATCGGCCTGACCTACTGCGCGCCCATTTCCGGGGACAATCAGCAGTCGGTGCAAATGGCGGACCTGGACGGCGACGGCGTGGAGGAATATCTGGTCTTTACCACCGGCGATATGGAAAAACCGTTGCAGATCCTGATATTCACCCAGGAGGAAGACGGCACCTGCGTCCTGGCGGAGGTCATTGCCAGCAACGGCACGGCCTTTGAGCAGGTGGAGTATGTTCATTTTGACGACCAGCCGGGCTTTGAACTGGTCATCGGACGCCAGGTCAGCGACCAGATCCTGCGCAGCGTTTCCGTGTATACCTTCCACGGCGACAGCGCGGAGCAGCAGCTCGCGGTGGGATATTCCAAGTTCCTGACCTGTGATCTTGACGAAGATGGGAAAAGCGAGGTCATGGTTCTGCGTCCCGGAGAGGAGGAGACCCAGCGGGGCATGGCGGTGCTTTACAGCATGCGCGATGGGCAGATCGAGCGGTCTGTAGAGACGGAACTCACCGAAAGCCCCGGACAGATCCGCCGGATCACGGTGGGGAAGCTTCACGGCGGCCAACCGGCGGTTTACGTGGCCAGCGCCACAGACCGTTCCTCCATCGTTACCGACGTGTTTGCCATAAAAGACGGACGCTTCACCAACATCGCCTTTACCAACCAGGCCAATACGGATATCGATACCCTGCGCAATTTCTATGTCTATGCCGAGGACATTGACGAGGACGGCATCATGGAGCTACCCAGTATGATCTCCATGAAAGCCCTGGAGCACTGGCGGGACGGAGAACAGAAATATCTGCTGCGCTGGTCGTCCATGGATATCCACGGCAACTATGTGGAAAAGCTCTTCACCTTCCACTACTACCTGGGCGGATGGTACATTTGCCTGGACAGCGCCCTGGCGGAACGGATCACAGTGACCCAGGAGGGGGGCACCTACACCGTCCATCTGTGGGACGCTGGCTATCAGGAGGCCACGGCACTGTATACCATCTATTCTCTGACCGGCAGCAACCGGGATGAGGAAGCGGTAAAGGACGGACGCTTCGCCTTGTACCGGGCGGAGGGCATCGCCTATGCGGCGAAATTGGAGCCGGAAGCGGCGCACTACGGAATTACAGAGGAAACATTGATCGAAAGCTTCCGCCTGATCCGGCAGGATTGGCGGACAGGTGAGACTTGAGAGGTAAGCTATGAAAAAAGTGCTGATTATGGAAGATGAATTGAATATCCGCAGCTTTGTGGTCATCAACCTGAAGCGGGCGGGGTACGACGTCATTGAAGCCGGCGACGGCCAGGAGGCCTTGGACGCCATTGCTGCCAATCCGGATACCGGCGTGGCCATTCTGGATATCATGGTTCCCGGGGATATGGACGGCTTTGAGGTATGCCGCCGGATCCGGGCTGCCAATAAGCAGATGGGCATCATTATGCTCACCGCCCGCACCCAGGAGATGGACAAGGTTACCGGCCTGATGACCGGCGCCGACGACTACGTTACCAAGCCCTTCTCCCCCGCGGAGCTGACTGCCCGGATCGACGCTTTGTACCGCCGCATTGGCGGAGACAACAATACCGTCTCGGAGCTGCTGACCCAGGGTCCCTTTGTGATGAACACCCGGAACCACACCTTGGAGAAGAATGGCAACCGGATCCGCTTGACCCAGGTGGAGTATGCCATTTTGAAGCTGTTCATGCAGAACCCCGGCAGAGCCTTGTCCCGGGAGGACATTCTCTCGGCGGTGTGGGGCCGGGATTACGAGGGCGAGCTGAAGGTGGTGGACGTGAACATCCGCCGTCTGCGCATTAAGATTGAGGATGATACCGCCAACCCCACCTACATCACCACCGTTTGGGGACTTGGCTATAAGTGGGGCGCGTAAAGCGAATGGAGAACAAACCCAAGATCAATGTAGGCGGACTGCGCAAGCGTTGGCTGCTGAACACCGCCAGCGTGGTATTTGCGCTGGGCATTGTCTGCGTTTTGGCGGTGACGGCCTCCTTTGCCACCTATTACTATTCCAATATGGAATCGGATCTGAAGAAGCGGGCCAAAACCACCACGGACTTTTTTGCCGACTATATTGACCAGACCTACAATGAATTCTACCAGTCCTGTATCACCTACGCCAAGACCTTTGAGGATAAGGACTCTCTGGAACTGCAATTCATCAACGTGGAGGGCGATCTGGTAGCCTCCTCCTTCGGCGAGTGGGCCGGCCAGTCTCCCAGAACCCCGGAGATTCAGGAAGCGGTGGAGGTTCGGGACAGCCGGGCTTATGTGGGCAAGGATCCCGATACCGGGGAGCAGATTATGGCGGTGTCCTGCCCCATGATCTACAGCAACGGCGAGGTGATCGGCGTTCTGCGTTATGTGACGTCTACCCGGCTGGTGGATGTGCAGATCTTCCTGGTGGCGGTGACCAGCGCCTTTGTGCTGATGGTGGTCATGGTGGTGGTGATCATCAGCAGCAATTACTATCTGCGCTCCATTATGAACCCCGTGGCCCAGATTACGGAAAAGGCCAAGCGCATTGCCAACGGCAGCTACGGCGTTCAGATCCAGACCCCGTACCGGGACGAGATCGGAGAGCTGGCGGACACCATCAATGAAATGTCCAACAAGATCGCCCAGAATGAGAAAATGCAGTCGGAGTTCATCTCCCAGCTGTCCCATGAGCTGCGCACGCCGCTGACGGTGATCAACGGCTGGAGCGAGACGCTGCTGGCGGACGAGAATCTGGACGCGGATACCCAGCAGGGGCTGAAGATCATTTCCAGTGAGGCCAAGCGGCTGACGGAGATGGTTATGGAGCTGCTGGACTTCACCCGGATCCAGGACGGGCGGATGACCCTGTCCGTGGAGGTGGCGGATATTCGGGGAGCTTTTGAGGACACGGTGTATATGTACGGCAGCCGTCTGGCCCAGGACGGCATCCGGCTGTGCTATGAGGACAATGACGAGGATATCCCGGAGATCCCCTGCGACACCAAGCGGCTGCGGCAGGTCTTCCTGAATATCCTGGACAATGCCGCCAAGCACGGCGGCGAAGGCAAGCGCATCGACGCCTCCATTCACTACGAAGACGACGCGGTGGTGGTTCGGATCCGGGACTACGGCCCCGGCATCCCGGAGGATGAGATCCCGCTGGTGAAACGAAAATTCTACAAGGGAAGCTCCAAGGCCAGAGGCTCCGGCATCGGTCTTGCGGTCTGTGACGAGATCGTGGACATGCACGGCGGCTCCCTGACATTGGAAAACGCTCCCGGCGGCGGCACGCTGGTGACCATCAGCCTGCCTGCCGGACATTAAGGAGAGACACAGGCACCATGGCAAATCAACGACCGGAAGTCCGGGAACAGTTTAAAACCATGATCGGCGGACAGGCCCTCATTGAAGGCATTATGATGCGGGGGCCGGAAACCGACGCGGTGGTGGTTCGTACCGCCCAGGGGCTGCATGTGGAGACCACGCCCCGAAAGCAAATCCCAAAGAATTCTCCCAAGAACTGGCCCTTTATCCGGGGCACCATTCGCTTTGTGGAGTCCAATGTGGTGGGGGTCAAAGCGCTGCTGCGTTCGGCGGATCTGGCCCCGGAGGAGCTGCAGGAGCAGCCGTCCAAGCTGGATCTGTGGCTGGAGGAGAAATTGGGCAATGAAAAATGTCAGCAGGCCGTTCTGGGCCTGGCGGTGGCGCTGGGCTTGGGCCTGTCCATCGTTCTGTTTTTCCTGCTGCCCATGATCATCAGCGGCTTTTTTGACCGCTGGATCCCCAATATGCTGATGCTGAACCTGGTGGAAGGCGTTCTGCGTATGGGCATCTTTTTCGTGTATATGCTGCTGATCTCCCGCATGGGGGAGATGAAGCGGGTGTTTGCCTACCATGGCGCGGAGCACAAGACCATCCGCTGCTATGAAGCCGGACTGGAGCTGACGGTGGAGAATGTGCGACGCCAGACCCGGCTCCACCCCCGCTGCGGCACCAGCTTCCTGCTGGTGGTGATGGTGATCTCCATCCTGGTGTTCTCCGTGGCGTCTTCCGGGCTGGTGGCGCTGTTCCCGGCCCTGGAGGCTATGCGGGGCAGCTTCCTGTACCGACTGATTATGATCGTCTTTAAGCTGCTGCTGCTTCCGGTTGTGGTGGGCATTACCTATGAGATCAACCGCTGGGCCGGCGGCCATGACAACGGCCTGACCCGAATCCTCACCGCCCCGGGAATGTGGATGCAGAACTTTACCACCAACGAACCGGAGGACGATATGATTGAGGTGGGCATCGCCGCGGTCAAAGCCGTGCTTCCTGCTCAGGAGGGGGCCGACCGATGGTGAAGCAATACGGCGATCTGTATTTGGACGCCCGTCGAACCCTGCTGGCTGTGGAAGAAGCCCAGCAGGCGGGAAATGTGGCCCGGCAGCTGTTGAGCCACGTTTCCGGAAAGAGCCAGGAACAGATCCTGGCCCAGCGGGATCTGTACGCCCCGGAGGAAGTGGCTCTGGCCATGGACGCCGCCCTGAAACGGCTGCTGGAAGGGGAACCCCTGGCCTACGTGCTGGGGCAGTGGGAATTCTACGGCCTGCCTATGCGCGTCACCCGGGATGTGCTCATTCCCCGGGACGATACCTGCGCTGTGGCGGAGCTTGCCATCCGGCAGGGCCTGTTCCTGAATCAGGATCCCAGGATTCTGGATCTCTGCTGTGGCAGCGGATGCATCGGCCTGGCCATCGCCAGCCGGGTTAAGGACGCCAAGGTGACCTTGGCTGACCTGAGCAAGGAAGCCCTGGCGGTGGCCAAGGAAAACACCGCTTTGAATAAGCTCAGCGGCAGGGTTCGCTGCCTCCAGGCGGACGCCAGGAAGGCTCCGGTGCCCTTTTTAGGAAAATTCGACATGATCGTGTCCAATCCTCCCTATGTTACCGGAGCGGAAATGCAAATGCTGCCCGCCAGCGTCCGGGAGTATGAGCCGCACATGGCTCTCTACGGCGGGGAAGACGGCCTGGACTTTTACCGGGCCATTGCCAAAAACTTCTCCGCGGCTCTGAAGCCGGGAGGATACCTGTGCTTTGAATTCGGCATGGGCCAGGGTGACGACGTGTGCCGGATCCTGGAAGAAAACGGTTATACCGTCCTGGAGCGAACCAGAGATTATCAAGATATGGAAAGAGCCGTGCTTGCCCGGTACGGCAAGGAAGGATGAGACAAATATGGCAACGAAAAAAACCGCATATGAAGCGCCCGCCCCTGCTTCCGACAAGAAAAAGGCCCTGCAGACCGCTCTGTCCCAGATCGATAAGAATTTCGGCAAAGGCACCGTGATGCGCCTGGGCGACCGGCCGGAGATGAACGTGGAAGCCATTCCCACCGGCTCCCTGGCCCTGGACGCTGCCCTGGGCATCGGCGGCGTGCCCAGAGGCCGGATCATCGAGATCTACGGCCCGGAATCCTCCGGTAAGACCACCCTGGCGCTGCATATCCTGGCGGAAGCCCAGAAGCGGGGCGGTGAAGTGGCCTTTGTGGACGCGGAGCATGCCCTGGATCCGGTTTACGCCGCCGCCCTGGGTGTGGATACGGACAATCTGCTGGTATCCCAGCCGGATACCGGTGAGCAGGCCCTGGAGATCACCGACGCTTTGGTACGCTCCGGCGCCATCGACGCAGTGGTTGTGGACTCCGTGGCGGCCCTGGTGCCCAAGCAGGAGATCGAGGGCGAGATGGGCGATACCTTTGTTGGCCTTCAGGCCCGGCTTATGTCCCAGGCCCTGCGGAAGCTGGCGGGCACCATTGCCAAGACCAACTGCGTGGTAATTTTCATCAACCAGCTGCGTATGAAAATCGGCGTGATGTACGGCAATCCCGAGACCACCACCGGCGGCAACGCTCTGAAGTTCTATTCCTCCGTCCGGCTGGATGTGCGCCGGGTGGAGGCCATCAAGGAAGGCGGCAATGTGGTGGGCAACAAGACCCGGGTGAAGGTGGTCAAGAATAAGGTGGCGCCCCCCTTCCGGGAGGCTGTGTTTGAAATCCTCTACGGTCAGGGCATTTCCAAGTGGGGCGAGCTGGTGGATCTGGCCGTGCAGATGGATATTGTCCAGAAAAGCGGCAGCTGGTTCTCCATGGGCGACGAGCGGATCGGCCAGGGCGCCAACGCGGTAAAGGACTATCTGATTAACAATCCCGACATTGCCCAGAAGGTGGAGGCCCAGGTTCGGGAGAACCTGTGGAAGCTCAACGCCGTTGTCAAGACCCCTGCCAAGGCCGCTGAGAAGGCGGTGACCGTCAGCGCCGACGATTTCAGCGATGAGGATTGAATCCCTGAAGACCGTCCCTGACCGGATGGGCCGGTATTGGGCCGTCCTGGACGACGGCACCAGGCTTGGCCTGTACCGGCAGACGGTGGAGGATTTCCGGCTGTATCCGGGGAAGGAGCTTTCCCAGGAGGAGGGCCGGAAGCTTTTGGAGGCCGTGGGGAGCATGTCCGCGAAAATGCGGGCGGTGCGGATCGTCTCTGCCGCCAGCGTGTCCCGCCGGGATCTGGAGGAACGGCTGGTGCGCAAGGGCGAGGATCCTGCCCAGGCCAAGGAAGCGGTGGAATGGATGGAGGAGCTTCGCCTGGTGGATGACCGGGCCACCGCCGAACAGGTGGTGCACAGCTGCGTCAGCAGAGGCTACGGCCTGGCAAGGGCCAAGCAGGCGCTCTATGAAAAACGGATCCCCAAGGAATTCTGGCAGGAGGCGCTGGCGGATTACCCGGATCAGCGGGAACACATAGAAGCGTTTCTGCGGGGCAGGGTCAAGGATCCCGGGGACGAAAAGCAGCTTCGCCGGGCCATCGACGCTCTGCTCCGCCGGGGCCACGGCTACAGTCAGATCCGGCGGGTGCTGGATACCCTTTCCTGGGAAACAGAAGACTATTTTGAGGAATAAATGTATGGCGACAATTGGTTTTATCTCTCTTGGCTGTGCCAAGAATCAGGTGGACTGCGAGCGAATGATGCACCGGATCCAGGAAGCGGGCCATGTGGTTCAGGGCGACCTTCCCGGCAGCGATGTGGTGGTCATCAACACCTGCGGCTTTATCGACTCGGCAAAGTCCGAGGCCATTGACCACATTCTCCAGACCGCCGCCTTGAAAGAGGCGGGACTGGTGGGCAAGATCCTGGTCACAGGATGCCTGTCCCAGCGGTATCAGCAGGAGATCCTTCAGGAGATGCCCGAGGTGGACGGCATTTTGGGGACGGGCAGCTATACCCAGATTGTGCCGGCGGTTGAGGCCCTCCTTCAGGATCAGCCGGTGTCCCTGTTCGGCTCCATTGATGCGCCGGAGGAGGAAACCGGGCGGATCCTGACTACCCCGGAGCATTATGCCTACCTGAAGATCGCGGAGGGTTGCGATAATCGGTGCGCCTACTGCGTCATTCCCTACCTCCGGGGCAAATTCCGCAGCCGCCAAATGGACGATGTGCTCTATGAGGCCAGAGTGCTGGCCCACAGCGGGGTCAAGGAGCTGATTGTGGTGGCGCAGGATACCAGCCGCTACGGCACCGACCTGCCCGGTCACCGCCGGTTGCTGCCTCAGCTTCTGCGGGAGCTGTGCAAGATTCAGCAGCTGCACTGGATTCGGGTGCACTATGTGTATCCCGACGAGATTGACGATGAACTCATTGACGTCATGGCCTCCGAGGCGAAGATCGTCAAGTATCTGGACATCCCCATTCAGCACTGCAACAGCCAGATCCTGAAGCGGATGAACCGCCGGGGGGACGGAGAGTTCCTGCGCGCCTTGTTTGCCAAGCTTCGCAGTCGCATTCCCGGTCTGGTGATCCGCACCAGCCTGATCACCGGACTGCCCGGTGAGGGGGAGGCGGAGTTTACGGAGCTGTGCGACTTCCTGCGCCAGCAGCGGCTGGAGCGGGTAGGCGCCTTCCCCTTCTCGCCGGAGGAGGGGACCCCCGCCGCGGAAATGGAATTTGTGGACAATGAAACCGCCCTGCGGCGGGCGCAGATCGTGGAGACCATTCAGTCGGAGATTATGGACGCCTACAACGCCGCAATGAACGGAAAGATTCTGGAAGTGGTGGTTGAGGGCTTCGATGAAGACGAGGAGCTGTATTTTGGCCGCAGCTATGCCGATTCCCCGGACATTGACGGACGGGTATGGATCGCGGCACAGGAGCCTGTCCGGGAAGGCCAGTTCGTAATGGTGCGGATTGACGGAACCCTGGACGGCGACTTGTTCGGATATTTGCAGGAGGTAGACAAATGACAACAGCCAGCAAAATCACCCTGATCCGGGTGCTGATGATTCCGGTCTATCTGCTGACCATGTATTTATCCGGCGGTGAGCATGGCATGTGGATGTACATATCCCTGGGCATATTTATTGTAGCCAGTCTGACGGACTTCGTGGACGGCTACATCGCCCGGCACTATAATCAGACCACGGATTTCGGAAAATTCCTGGATCCCCTGGCGGATAAGCTGCTGGTGATCAGCGCCATGAGCATTTTCTGCGAATGGGGGATCTTCCCGGCCTGGGCGCTGATGATCGTTCTGACCCGGGAGTTTGCCGTTACCGGCCTGCGGCTGGTAGCCGTCCAGAAGGGGACGGTGATCGCCGCCGGATGGAGCGGCAAGATTAAGACGGCCAGTACCATGGTGGGTCTGTGCGTGATGATGGCGATGCCCGGGATCGCGGTTCTGAACGGAATCATCATCGGTCTGATCGTGGTCACCACCCTGTATTCCGGTGTGGAGTATTTCATCCAGAACTGGAACTGCCTTTGGTAAGCCTTTGATAGAAGAACGCAAGCGGCAGCGCTTGCGTTTTTTTACGGGAAGGATTTTCTTCGCGCAACATTCCGCGCGGATGGATCGTATTCCTTATGAGAGGGGATGATGGATATGCCTGCACAGCAACGCAGCGGACAAGATATTCTGGCAATTTACGACCGCAATGTAGATACAGTATATCGGGTTTGCTATTCTTACATGAAAAACGCCCAGGACGCGGAGGATCTGACCCAGGAAACGTTTTTGCGGCTGATGGCAAAAGCCCCGGCCCTGGAAAACCCACTGCATGAAAAAGCCTGGCTCATCGTTACGGCGTCCAATCTTTGCAAGGACATGCTGAAAAAATGGTGGCGAAGCAACGCCGACATCGACGACTACCAGGACCTGGCAATGGAGGATCTCCAAATGGATAATCCGGTGATGGAAGCTATTTTGGCCCTGCCCCGGGACCATAAAACCGCGGTGTACATGTTCTATTACGAGGGCTATTCCACAGCGGAGATCGCCCGATACGAAAACTGTTCTGAAAGTACCGTCCGCAGCCGGCTTTTCCGGGCAAGAAAGCAGCTGCTGACCATGCTGGGAGGTGAGCAAGGATGAAAAGCAACATCATTCGAACCGCTTGGGATACGGTCAATCCCACAGCCGACCAGAAGGCGCGGATGCGTGCCGCTCTGGAGGCCCAATTGGACGAGGCCCGGGAGGAGCTTCCTGTTCAATCCCGGATCCGATCTGTTCCCCGGGAGGAAGATCTGGAGCTGGATCTGACCCTGCCGCACAGACATGACTATGGCCGTCCTGCCCGCAATGTGCCCGATTCCGGGAAGAAGCGAGCCAAGTCTCAGCCCCGGTATTACACCTATTCCTCTCCGAAGAAAAACCGCCTGGGGCAGGTCATGGCCGCCGCGGCAGTCCTGGCACTGGTCAGCACCGGGAGCCTGTTCCTGCTGCGCATGAACGCCGGAACGCCCGAAAGCGCCCTGTTTGCCCTGCCCACAGAGCAAGGCGAAACCGTTTCTGGGGACTATGACCAGATCCTGGCTGTCTATGCCAAAGCCCTGGCGGAGGGCTGGGACGCCGACCGCTGCGCGGGGGAGGGGATTAGCGAGGGGATTGCCCTTTCCGGCCTGACGGCGGAGCAGCTGGGGTATGCCACCTTGGATTTGGATGGCGACGGCCAGGCGGAGCTGGTGGTTACCGACGGCACAGCGGTCTATGATCTGTATACCATGGGAAAAACGGGCAGCGTTGTGCATCTGCTCAGCAGCGATGTCCAGACTTCCTATGAGGCGGATCTTCAGAACAACATTTACCAGACGGAACAGGTCTCCCAGATTCTGACGGATTACCGGCTGTACCATCTGCAAGACGGTCAGCTGGAAATGGAGTACCATCTGCGCTTTGCCGCCTCCTCGGATACCGGCGAACGCTGGTCCAAGGCAGACGGGAACGGTGAGCTCCAGTCCATTGGGACGGAGGATGCGCTGGCCCTGACGGGAGAATTCCGGGGAGATACCCTGCTGTATACCCCCTTCGCGGAAACCGGAGCGGAGGAGACGGAACCGACGGAGTCACAGGATCCGGAGCTTCTGCGCGCTTACGCCGACAGCATCCCCGGCGCCCTGGAGAACTACCACAAATCAGAGGAAAAGACCTTCTGCTTCTATGACTGCGATAGCGACGGCCAGGAGGAACTGCTCCTGGGAGCGGGGGATTCTATCTTCGGGATCCTGCAGCCGATGACGGGCAATGAGAGCTTTATCACCTTTTCTCAGATTCAGGGGGATGGGTATTCCTACCTGTGCCAGGGGAATGTATTTGAATCCACTGCCTATGCCCAGGGGTACTATCATTACGAGTATTATACCCTGGCAGACGACCTGTCAACGTCCCGGAAGCTGGCCTATGTTTACCACGATATGGATCAGGATAGCTGGTATAAAGGCGAGGAAGAAAGAGGCTCCGGGGATACGTCCATTACAGCGGCAGAAGCCGAGTCCATCCGGGCCGCCTATCCCCGGCTGGAGCTGGACTGGAAGCCGCTGAGCGAATTCCCGGTAACCGTCAGCCAGGGCTCCGCCCTGTTTGAGCAGGCCTTTGTGCCGGTGGCTACCGGCGCCACGGCCAATAGCCAGGAGGCCTTCACCGATCTGCTGGACAGCCTGGGCTTCACCTGGACGAACGTTGAAGGAATGACCTCCTGCTACGATCCGGAGTATCCGGATAGCTGGCTCAGCGGCACCCTGGGAGAAGTGAACGGGGAAACAATTGTCTTTGAGCTGACCTACTGCCGGGTGGCGGAGGACGGGAACCGGTACGCGGACGTGCGGTTTGAGGAGGACGGCCCCCACTATTACACCAGGGCAGATCGGCTCAGCGCCGGCGTTCGGGCGAACACGCTGTACGATCTGCGCAGCTTCCTGTTCTCCCAGGATAAGACGCTTCCCCTGCGGGCTGTGGTGGAAGGCTTTGCCAGAGCCTATTTCAGCAACGATCTCAATGGCATGGAGGAATTCCTGACGGAAGACCAGCTTCCCGTGACACAGGAGGATCTTCCCGAAACCGATGAAAGCATTGTGATCGAAAAGATCACCGGCTTGGAGGAAACGGTTGAAGGCTACCAGCCGGGGGTGGAGAGCGTGGTGTCTGTTTGCATTGTGGATTTTCAGGAAGCGAACAGGGACTCCTTCGCCTATCTGACCCTGGGCGTGGACATGGTGAACGGACAGTGGAAGGTCAGCGGCTACGGCATGGAAAAGTAACGCGCCGCAGCCTTCTGTCTGGATTAGTGTAAAATATTAATTGGCAAAAAAGAGGCAGGGCAAAACAGCCCTACCTCTTGCAACCAAGTGATATCATGT